>NZ_JBQLIX010000005.1:0-223553 GCF_052156495.1 Pseudomonas sp. NCHU5216
ACCAAACTGCCCGACTCATGCAGGCGTCTTCAAGCTATCCCATTGATCAAAATGGGATTTTTGTGGGGATTCCTCAGGGTTCTACCCCATTTCCACGGACGGTTTGAAAAGGGCTGAAAACTTCAGATCTTGCCGGGCGACTCTACGACGCATTCGTGGGTTATGAAACCGCTCGATGTAGTCGAATAAATCCGCCCGTGCTTCATCACGAGTTCGATACGACTGATGGGCAACGCGCTCCCGTTTGAGCTGACCGAAGAAGCCTTCACAGGCAGCGTTGTCGCCGCAATGCCCGATTGCACTCATGCTGCAGACCAGCGTGTTGCGATTCAGAAAGCGCTGGTAATCAGTACTGGTGAATTGGCTACCGCGATCCGAATGCAGGATCACTGACCACTCACCCTGGCGCTGCCAGATCGCCATCTCCACCGCTCGAATCACCATCTGCCGATCCTGACGGTGATGCATCGACCAACCGATCACCAGCTTGCTGTACAAGTCGAGCACCACACATAGGAAGAGCTTGCCTTCCAGTGTGGCTATTTCCGTGATGTTCGTGACCCACTTGCGCTCCGGTTCCTGCGCAGTGAAATCGCGCTCCAGCAGGTTTTTCACGCCTGCTGGACGGCCGCTGGCGACTCTTCCAAGCCCACGCCTCTTCCGACGTGGCCAGCCTTGAATTCGCTCAGCGGCCATCAGGCGAGCAACGCGGTTCAGGCTGACGGTTTCGCCCTCGTCGAGCAGATCCTCGTGCATCCGTGGCGCTCCTATCACACCACGGCTGTCCTCGTGGATCTCCCGAATACGCCTCACCAAGCGCGCATTCTCTTGAGCGCGTGGGCTTGGCTCGCGATTCTGCCAGGCGTAATAGCCACTGGCAGAAACCTTCAGGCAACGGCACATCAGCCGTACCGGGTACTCGTTGCGGCAGCGCTGGATCACCGTGTACCGCTCGATGACTCCTTGGCAAAGTACGCTGCCGCGTCTCTTAAAAAATCACGTTCCTTGGTCACACGGGCCAACTCACGCTTGAGGCGGGCCAGCTCCTCATCTCGCGGGCTACCTGTTCCGGGAAAGGCCTTTTCTGTTCCTGGCTGTGCCTCTCGAACCCAGCGTGTGAGCAGGTTCGGAGCCACACCAATCTCCAGGGCCACTTGTCGACAGCTCGCCCCTGAACGACGAACCAACTCGATGGCTTCCCGCTTGAATTCAGGACTGTATTTCTTGCGCTTCATGAACACTCCTTCAGCTCGGTGTGAGCTTACTCGAAAGTGTCCGTGTTAACGGGGTAGAACCCGTCTCGGCATCACGCTTGGTTCGGAAGGACTTGGAACAGGTTGGCCAGCCAGTCTTGCGAATGACTGCTTTCCAGGTACCAGAAGGGGTTTTTACGAGGGTCGCCATATGTTCTCCGAGGTGGGCTCGGTACGGGACTGTACCGAAACTGTACCTCGGGAACATCTGATTACGGGGTTAGGAAATTCCAAAGCCCGTAAAGGCTTGATGTAGATGGTGCCGGCACCAGGAGTCGAACCCGGGACCTACTGATTACAAGTCAGTTGCTCTACCAGCTGAGCTATACCGGCATATTGGGGGCGCCATTATAGCGATTGGTTAGGCGCTGTAAACCGGTTCTGACCTGTTTCGATGCTTCGATGGCCCGCTGCGTCAGCACGACGTCTTATGGCTTTGGGCACACGAATCCTCCGGGGCGGAATGTGGCAAAGTCAGTGGGCATGTGTCAAGTTGCCATCGCCAAGTGGCCGGCAATTTGCCAAAGGTGCTGCTGCTTTTCGGCATCTGGCGGAGAGGGGCAGGGTGGTTCGCAAAGGGTTAGCACGTAGGCTCGTGCTTCAGTACATCGTAAAGGTTCCGCAGGAGGGCTCTGAAGTGTGCCTTGAGGGAGAAGGGAGAATCGCCCCCGGCTATCCCAGGCATGTTTTTACACAGAGTGTATAAAAGGACTTACGTATCCTGTGTGCCTCAGCGCTGTGCTCTTGGCCGTGGCAACTTTCCGAAAATAGGCTCTGTATAGTTGCGCTACGGTTCTCGCCGACCTCTACATGCCTAAACCCAGAAATGCACATTCGTACTCTGAGGATTGCTTCGCGTCATATACCTGAGGCAGGAGCCGTATGCGGTAGTTCTGCGCTTACGAATCTGTGTGGGGGCGGCAGGTGACCGCAGTCTTTACCGCAACCGCTTCAGAATTGTTCCAGTTCGAGCAGTGTGCGGATCTGGTCGACCACTTTGGTCAGATGGACGCGATCTTCGCGATTGATCGCCTGGGACATGACCCGGTCGGCCTCGACCATCGCCGTGCGGATGGTGGCGCGCAGTTCCTCGCCTTTCGCGGTGAGGAAAACCTGGGTTTGCCGGCGGTTACTGGGCATGACTTCGCGGTGGATCAGGCCGGCGCCTTCCATGCGTCGGAGCATGCCGGAGATGGCGGAGATCTCGATTTCTAGTTGGTTGGCGATTTCGTTGACCAATAAGCCGCGATCCTGCTCGCACAGCTCCAGCAGGTAGCTCTGCTGGGCGGACACACCCTCCGGAAGGAATTGGCGGTAGAACTCGGAAACGCCCCGCCACCCCCGGTAGAAGTTGAAGCAGATCAGGTCACGGAGGGGGGCGGCATGTAAGCCTGTAGCGTCCACAAAATTCACGCTCTCAACGGTTGTTAAATACACAACTATAGTATAGCCAATAGAGGGCATGGCGCAGTACCGCATAGCTATCCGTCTGTCGCAGCGCGCTACTAGCATGGGGGCTGGTCACAATTTAGAAGCCATAGGCGAGGCCGAACAGGGAATAGAAGGTTCCATTCAGCTCGCCGCTGTCGAAGCTGATGCTGATAGTGTCGTTCAGCCTGCGACTGAGTTCGATCTTGAAGCCCTTGGCGCCGCTGGCGCGATCTTGCACCAAGCTGAGCAGGGCGCTGGTGCCGCCGACGTCGTTGGCCAGCCAACGCACACCGAGCATATTGCCACAGGCGAGGGTGATGCTGGCGCAGCGAGTGTCTTCCAGGTGCTCGTAGAGCAGCGAAAGCTCCGAGGGGCCGGCGAACAGGCTGGGGAGGCTGTATTCGACGCCGAGCACCGAGGCGCGATCTTCGCCGTGGTGGCTGTGTTGCAGCAGCCCCTCGGCCTTGAGCAGCCATGGCCCCTCGGTCCACTGCACGTCGATGCTGTAGCGCCGCACGTCGGGGTAGTTGTCGCCGCCGTCGTCAGCGGAGTGCCCGGCGAATGGCTCGCGGGCATGGCCGTTGAAGTAGCCCACGCCGATGTCGGCGGAATCGTGGACGAAGCCGGCGCGGATCGCGTGATCCGGCGAGCCGCAGCGGATGGGGGTGAAGCGGGCGTCGTCGTAGCCGTCGTAGGGCGGGTCGCCGAGTAATAGGGCCTCCGGACGCGGCCGGTAGCACGGCAGTGCGAAAACGGTGAGGGTGCGGCCGATACTGCGATGGGTGAGGCTGATTAGCGGTTGGGATAGGCGCACATCACCGTCGGGATCGAAGCGCAGATCGACTTGGTTGATGACGTCCACTAGGTGGCGGGACTCGGTCACGCCCCAAAATACGCGGCTCAGGCCGGAGCGCACTTCCCACGCGTCCTCGGCAAGGCTCCATGACAACTCGCGTATGTCGACAGCTTGCTGCTCGCGGGCGCCGCCGGCGCGGGTGGCGAGTTCGATATCTAGCTGTTGCCCGTCGGCCGGCGCTGCCTGCCATTCCCATTTGCCCTCGAGCGCGCCGTCAACCTCCTGGCGATCGCCAATGGAGAACACATCCAGCCGCGGGGTGACGGTGGTCTGCGCGGCGCCGCAGGCCAAGCCGGGCAGGCAGGCGAGCAGCAACCAGCGGCAGCCGCAGCTAGGCCGTTGCCGGGTTAGCTGGAGCATGTTGAGCGATACGATCCCGCAGTTTGATGTGCAGTCCCGAACGGGTACGCAGGACGAAGGCTGGCTCGATCTCTGCGGGGCGCTCTGGATCTTCGCTCAGCTCGAAGCGCGCCAGCGTCTGAGATACCAGGGCTCTGAGCTGCATCTTGGCGAGTCCTATGCCGATACATTTCATGCGTCCGCCCCCGAAGGGGAAATACGCGTACTTCGGCCGCTGCGCATCAGCTCCGGCACTGAAGCGCAACGGGTTGAAGTGTTCAGGGTCAGGCCACAGCGCCGGGTCTCGGTGGGTGACCCAGGGACTTGTGATTATGTTGGTTCCGGCGGGAATCAGGCAGTCGCCGAGGCGGGTTTCCTGGTTGGTCTTGCGATCAACCAGCCAGAGCGAGGGGGAGAGTCGTAGGGACTCGGAAAACACCTGGTCGAGTAGCGGGAAGTCCCGTAGGTCGAGACGCGCGCCGCCCGGAAGTGCGCCGGCCAGTTCATGGCGAACCGCACCTTGCCAGTCCCGGTGTCGTGCCAGGTCGTAGAGCGTCCACATCATGCCGGAAGCCACGGTATCGAAGCCGGCGAGAAACACGCCCATAATCTCTTGGAGGATCCGTGCATCGGGTAGCGGTTGGCCACTGCCCTCATCTCGATAGGCGATTAGGTCGCTGAGAAAACCTCCGTTGCTAGCGTCCGGGGTGGCGCGATGTCGCTCGATGACCTCCAGCAGAACCTGGGCAATCTGTCCCGCTGCGTGGTGGAGCCTACGGTTGTTCGGCGTTGGCAGCCAGTCTGGTAGGGGGATCGGTTGGGACAGACGCACGTTCATGTAGCGAAGACTCAGTGGCCACCAGTGACCGATACGCTGGATAGCGCTCGGCGCTATCTCGCTACCGAAGAGGAACTCAGTCAGTACGCTCATGGCGTAGCCGACCAGTTCACTCTGCAGGTCGATGCCGCCGTGTTTGCCGGAGCGTGCGGCCCAGGAAGCAACGGTACGCTCGGCGATGGCCTCGACGCGCGGCGCTAGGGTGCGCATGCGCGGCAAGGCGAAGGAGGGGATTACAGCCCTGCGCTGGGCCTGCCAGGTTTCGCCGTCGGCGATGATCATGCTGCCGCCGGCTAGTGGTTTGAAGGCACCTGCGATATCGCTGCGGCCAAAATGTTCGCCATGGAAGATCTTCTCCAGATCGACCGGATCGAAGGCTAGACAGAAGGAAGCCCCGAAGCCCACCGGTAGCTGTACCACAGGGCCATAGTCGGCCCGGCACTCGGCGAGCAACTGTAACGGCCGGTCGCGGAAGTCCGCAAAGCATCCAAACAGAGGGTGGCCTTTAGGGCCGGGTGCGAAGCGCTTCATGGGGTGTCCCTCCCAGCCCGCGCTGGCATCAGTTTTGCTCTAGGCGCGCAACGGCGAAGGCACCACCGAAGACCTGGCTCGACTCCGCTGTGCGGTTGCGGTAGTCCGGATCGGCCATCAGTTGTTGGATGGTTTCCACCGAGGGGAAGTCGATGATTTCCATACCGTCGAACTCCCAGTCTTCGGCGCGCTCTGTGATGGCGCTGAAAACCACACGGCCGCCATGCTTGCTCAGCGCTGGCTCGCGGTCGGCCGCATAGCGCGCTAGGGCGTCGCGTTGCGGCTGATCGTGAAACTGGAAGGCCACCAGCAGCAACGCGCGGCTGTCGTTAGCGGTGACTGGCAGATCGGAGTGCACCGTATCGACGGCGATGCCTTCGTCATTGTTCATGGTCTTGCTCAATTGCAGATAGCTGGCGGAGATCTGACCGAACAGCGTGCCGTTCACCCGGGCATCGAATATAGCTGGGTCGTTGGCACTCATCTGATCCTTGTTTATGTGCAGCAGCATAGTCGTATTCCTTGTGTGTGGGCTGTCTTGCTGGGGACGAACCGTACAGTCAAAAAATGTGATGCGTCAAGTGTTGACGTATCAGCAATTTCTGCGTAGTTTCGCCTCCAACTGACAGGGAGAGCGAAATGACATCTAGGATCGTTGCCTCAATCATAAGTGCGCGCTGGCTGCTGCTGGCCTTGCTACTCGTTCTGGCGGTGCTTGCCGGTCTCGGTCAGGGCCGGCTGGGTTTCAGTACCGACTACCGCGTCTATCTCTCCCATGACAATCCAGAGCTGATGGCGCTGGAGGAAATGCAGGCCACATACGACAAGTCGGATAACCTGCTGATCGTGCTCGCGCCCAGGTCGGGCGACGTATTCAGTCGCGAATCGCTTGAGGCTTTGCAGTGGCTGACCCATGAAGCCTGGCAGGCGCCCTACTCAGTACGCGTTGAGTCGCTGACCAACTTCCAGGATATGCAGTCCAGCGAGGACGCCATCAAGGTGGCCGATCTGGTCGAGAACGCTGCGCAAATGTCCGACGCCCGTCGTGCGAGGGTCAAGGAGATAGCTCTGGGCGAGCCGCAGCTAGTTAATCGCCTGGTGGCGCCCGATGGCCGCGTTGCGGCGGTCAACGTCATCTACCACCTGCCCGGCCTGTCGCCGTTCGAGAACAGCGAAGTGGTCGGCTTCGCCCGTGGTCTCGCGGAAAAGACCGCGCTGCGCTTCCCTGACATGCAGGTGCACCTTACCGGCATGGCGATGTACAACAACGCCTTCTTCGAGGCGGCGATTAGCGACGAGGCTAACCTGACGCCGATCGTGTATCTGGTGATCGCGCTGTCAGCGCTGGTGCTGCTGCGCAGTGTGCTGGCCACCCTAGCGGTGGTGGCCATCGTCTACCTGTCGGTGACCAGTGCCGTCGGTATCGCCGGCTGGCTGGGCATGAGCCTGACCTCGCTTTCTGCTTCGGCGCCGCTGGTGATTCTGATGATCGGGGTGGCCGATGCGGTACACCTGCTAAGCGCGGTGCTGTTGCGCTTGCGCCGTGGTGTGGTCAAGGCGCAGGCGGTTCGGGAAAGTCTCAACGAAACCTTCGTGCCGATTGCCGCCACCAGCGCGTCCACTATAGTCGCTTTCTTGTCGCTGAACTTCAGCGAAGTGCCGCCGTTCCGTGACCTGGGCAACATGGTGGCGATCGGCATCGCTTTAGCCTGGGTGTTCACCGTGTTCCTGCTGCCGGGGCTGATCTTCCTTTTGCCGCTGCGGGCCAGGGCCGGGGCGGGGGACATCAGTGAGCACCTAATGGGGCGCTTCGGTGGCTGGGTGTCGTTGCGAGCGATCCGTCTGCTGTGGATTGGCCTGCCGCTGGCGCTGGTGCTGGCCTTGCTGTCGGGGCGCAACGAGCTGAACGATCAGTATCTGAAGTGGTTCCACCCGGACACCGCGTTCCGCCAGGCCAACGATTTTACCGAGCAGAATCTCACTGGACTGTATGCCATTGAGTATTCGCTACGTTCGCACTCGCCTAGCGGCGTCGCCGCCCCAGCCTTCCTGACCGATGTCGATGCCTACACGCGCTGGCTGCGGCGGCAGCCCGAGGTGGCTCATGTCGCTTCTCTGGCCGATACCGTCAAGCGAATCAATCGAAGCCTGCATGGAGGCGCCGACTCCGAATATCGCATACCTGACGACAGCGCGCTGGCGGCGCAGAGCCTGCTGCTCTATGAACAGTCGCTGCCCTATGGGCTCGATCTGAACAATCAGATCGATGTGAACAAGGAGGCGACCCGCGTGGTGGTGTCCCTCCACGAACTCTCCACAGCGGCGATGCTTGAGTTCGAGCAGCGTTCGATGGACTGGCTGGCGCAGAACACCCGCACCCTGGAAGCCAAGGCCGCCAGCACCACGCTGATCTTCGCCCACATTGGCCAGCGCAATATAGAAAGCATGATCAGCGGTATCTTGCTCTGTGCGGGCATCGTTGCTCTGCTGCTGATGGCGGTGTTCCGTTCCTGGAAGCTCGGCCTGCTATCGCTGATCCCCAACCTGCTACCTGCGGCGGTGGCCTTCGGCATCTGGTCGCTATTCGTCGGGCAGATCGGCTTCTCGGTGGCCATCGTCGCGTCCATGACCCTCGGTATAGTGGTGGATGACACCATTCACATCATGTATGCGGTGCTACGTAGCGTGCGCGAGGAGCGGCGTTCCGTCGGCGAGTCGATCCAGTTGGCGTTCCGTAGCGCCGGGCCGGCCCTGCTGGTGACCTCGGTGGCGCTGATTGCCGGGTTCCTGGTGATGGCCACCTCACAATTCGCCCTCAATCGTGAAATGGGGCTGGTCACGGCGCTGACACTGTTCATCGCACTGCTGGCTGACTTCTTCCTGTTGCCCGGCTTGCTCAAGAAAACAATGGAGAACTCTCATGCTGAAGAAAGGGAACCGCTGGCTGTGCCTGGCGATGCTGCTGTGCGCCGCTAACCTGGCACAGGCCGAGGGAGCTAAGGATAGTGCTGCGATCAAGCGCGGCTACGTGATTGCCCAGGAAGCCGATCGGCGCAATATGGGCTGGGTGGACATGAGTGCGGATATGCGCATGGAATTGTTCAACGCCCACGGTGCAACCAGCCAGCGCGACCTCAAGGTGCGCATGCTGGAAGTGCGTGGCGACGGCGACAAGAGTGTAGTGCAGTTCGACAGCCCGGCGGATGTGCGGGGTACGGCGCTGCTGACCCATGCCCACCCACTGGATTCGGACGATCAGTGGCAGTACTTCCCGTCCCTGCGGCGCATCAAGCGCATCTCGTCGGAGAACAAGTCAGGCCCGTTCATGGGCAGCGAGTTCGCCTACGAAGACATCGCCGGCTGGGATCTGGACAAGTTCAGCTATCGCTTCCTCGACGAGGACGAGTTCGAGGGCCAGCCGGTGTTTGTTTTGGAGATGACTCCGCGCTACACCCGCTCGGGCTATACCCGGCAGGTCAGTTGGCTTGACCAGCAGTACTACCGTCCGCTCAAGGTGGAGTACTACGACCGCAAGAACGCCTTGCTGAAGACCCAGACCTTCAGCGGGTACGCACTGTACTTGGATCATTACTGGCGTGCCGGCAGCATGCATATGGTCAACCACCAAACTGGCAAGGAAACCCGCCTGAGCTGGACCAACTACCGGTTCGGCAATGGTTTCGGTGAGCTGGCTTTCGACAAGAGTGCGTTATCGCACCTGAATTGAAGTGTGAAGATATGGATTTCAAAGATTACTTCGATTTCGCGCTGGCCGAGCAGCTAGCGCAACGCACCGCCTGCGTCTATCCAGAATTCAATCAGGCGAGCTTCTATGCGTTGGTACCCAACACTCTGCCCGATCTTGAAATGAAGGCACGGGTGCGGGCGCTGGCCGATGCCTTATGGGGCGGCCTGGGGCTTGAGTATCCTCGTGCCATTGAGGTGCTCTGCAAAGCAATGGGGCCGATACCTGGTAGCTACAGCGTAGGGATCAGCGGCTTTCCGGTATGGGTGGTGGCGGATGTCATCGAGCGCCATGGCCTTGAGTACTTTGACGAATCGATGCGCGCCATCCACCTAGTCACTCAGCGCTTCACTGGCGAATTTGCCATCCGGCCATTCTTGCGGACGCGTCTGGCGCAGACCCTGTCGGTTCTGGAGGGCTGGACGCGCGACGAGTCCGACCACGTGCGCCGGCTGGTATCCGAGGGCACACGTCCGCGCTTGCCGTGGGCGTCCCAGGTGCCGTCGCTGCTAGCCGATCCTCAGCCGGTGATCGCGTTGCTGGCCAAGCTCAAGGGTGACTCTTCCGAGTACGTGCGTCGCTCGGTGGCGAACAGTCTCAACGATATTTCCAAGGATCATCCGGATCTAGTGGTCGACACCCTACGCGCCTGGGAGAACGAGCAGCCCGACAGCGCCACGCTGGCCTGGATCACCCGCCACGGGCTGCGCACCCTAGCCCGCCAGGGGCATCTGCAGGCGCTGGAGCTGCTCGGCTATTCGACTGCGGCGGTGCTGACGGTGCCGCGCTTCTCGGTCGCGCCGCAGGCCGTTGCGCTGGGTTCGGATCTACTACTCAGTTGCGAATTGCACATCGAGGGGGGGCTGGATGGACTGATGATCGACTACGCCATTCTTGCTCCCGGTGCTCGCGGCCAGATCAATCGGCGCGTGTTCAAGTGGAGCAAGCGCAGGTCGGTAAACGCCGGCGCGCTGACTTTGGAACGTACCCATCGCCTTGAGAACCGTGCTTCGCGGATCTACTACCCCGGCGAGCATCAGGTTCACCTCATCGTCAATGGACAGGTCAAGGCTGTGTCCGAGTTTGAAGTCCGTCATTAAACCAAGTAGCGGAGCTATGGCAGGGAGGTTCGTATGGCATCACCGCAGATGGGGGTTGACCCCTTGAATACAGCGCTCTATGGATTCATGGCGACGGCGCTGCTCCTGGAGGGCGACCGGCTTAAGATTTTCGCCCACCTGGCTGAGGGCCCGACGACAGCGGCGAAGCTGGCTCCGGAGCTGGGGCTGAACGAGCAGGCGCTGGTGCGTTACTTGAACGGTGCCAGTTGCTGGGGGCTGGTCTCGCGCGACGGCGATCAATACGTCCTGAGCCGTGAACTGGGGCCGGTTCTGGATCCGGCATCGGCCGACTACCTCGGGCCGTTGTTCAATCACTTCCGAGAAAATACTGTGCCGCTGTTCGCCCATCTGGCCGCCTCCCTGTGCAACGGCCTGCCGCAGTGGTCGGTGCTGGCCGACGAGCGCGGCGATAGCTGCTCGCCGTTCGACCATATCTTCGCCGACGACGAGCGCGCCGCTGCCTTTCACGGGGCGATGTGGAATCTCAGCTACGGTGCGTCCCGCGAGTTGGTTGCCCTGGGCTTGGTGGATGGCATCGATACGCTGGTCGATCTGGGCGGCGGCGCGGGCTCGCTGGCTATAGCCGCGGCCGAAGCGACGGTGAATCTGAAGGCACGGGTATTCGATCTGCCAGCGGTAGAGCCGCATTGTCGGCGCTATATCGACAAGGCTGGGCTCGCCGAGCGGGTCGGCTTTATGTCCGGCGATTTCTGGCAGAGCCCGCTGCCGCCGGCTGATGCATATGCCTTAGGTTTTATCCTTTCCGATTACGACGATGAGCGTTGCCTGGCTCTGCTGCGCCGAGTGCGCGAAGCGCTCGGCTCCGGCGGTCGAGTGCTGGTGCTCGAGCGCCTGCTCGACGAGCAGCGGGCCGGCCCGTTCATGGGGGTCATGCAGGATCTGGCGATGATGCTTGAAACCGGCGGCATGCACCGCACCGAATCGCACTACCGGCGGCTGCTGGAGCAGGCTGGTTTCGGCGATGTACGCGGGCTGCGCTCTACCGGAGAGAAGCATGCGGTGATTGGTTATTGCTGATGGCTAGATACGCCGGTCGACAGGCCAGGCGTCAGTCTCGTTCAGTTCACTGTTAATTATTAGGAACTATCAGCGAGTAACCAAGCACAGCTCTAGAGTTTCTGCGGGAGTTGTCCAAGTCAACAATTTAACAGACATCGGTTCTGCCGTACGAGGTCGTTTTAAATCGCTCATCTGTGAGCAGGGGAGGAGAGGCAATGATGGAACATACTGAAGATTTCGAGTTCTTGATCCTAGGAGCAGGACCTGCCGGACTGCAGGCGGGGTATCATCTGGATAGAGCCGGACGCAAGTATCTAATACTGGAAGGTGCGGGAAAACCCGGCGCGTTCTTCGAGAAATTCCCGCGCCACAGAAAGCTGATTTCCATTAACAAGGTTTATACCGGATATACCGATCCGGAAGTCAATCTGCGCTGGGACTGGAACTCGGTGTTGGGCTGCGAAGCTGACCGCCATCTGTTTAGTCAATACAGCCACAGTTATTTCCCCAATGCCGACAAGATGTCCGAGTACCTCGGCGACTACGCTGACCGTTACGGGCTCAAGGTTCGAGTCGACTCCAAGGTGGTGCGAGTCAGCCGCGATGGTCGCTTCTATGTCGAGCTGGCCAGTGGCGAGCGCTTCGCTGCCAGCGTGCTGATCGTCGCCACCGGCGTTTATACGCCCTGGCTGCCTTCCATACCCGGTATCGACAGCGTGCCGACCTACTGCGACATGGACATCGATCCCTCCACGCTGACCAACAAGCGCGTGCTGATCCTGGGCAAGGGCAATTCCGCTTTTGAAACCGCCGACGCACTGATAGAGCATGCGGCGATGATCCACTTGGCCAGCCCTAATCCGCTGAAGATGGCCTGGTCGACCCATTACGTCGGGCATCTGCGCGCTATCAACAACGGCGTGCTGGATACCTATCAGCTCAAGTCGCAGAACGCGGTGCTCGACGCCGACGTGCAGGCCATCGAGAAAGTCGGCGACAAGTACCGGGTCGCCTTCGGCTACAAACATGCCGAAGGAGAGCAGGAAGTCATCGAGTATGACCAGGTGTTCGCCTGCACGGGCTTCCGCTTCGATACCGGCATCTTCGACAACAGTTGTCTGCCGGCGCTGTGTTCGATGGGCAAGCTGCCGGAGCAGGGCAGCGACTGGCAGTCGAGCAATGTGCCGGATCTGTATTTCGCCGGCACCTTGATGCAATACCGTGACTACAAGAAGTACATGTCCGGCTTTATCCATGGCTTCCGCTACAACGTGCGCACGCTGTGTCACTTGTTGCTGGAGCGCTACTGCGACACGCCCTATCCACAGAAGAGCTGCCCGCTGGAAGCACAGTGCCTGACTGCCGACATCATGGCGCGGATCAACCAGACCTCCGCGTTATGGCAGCAGCCGGGCTTCCTTGCCGATGTGCTGGTGCTGGATCGAGTCAGCGGCAGCGTGCGCTACTACGAGGAGTTGCCGGTGGACTACGCCAAGGAGCAGTGGGGCGGGCCCGGCGACGAATTCTTCCTGCTGACGCTGGAGTTTGGCTCGCGTAAGTTCGATAACCCCTTCAACGTGCCCCGCATCGCTCGCGATAACGTGCGGCGTGCTGAGGAATCGAACTTCCTGCATCCGATCGTCCGCCACTACCGCGACGGGCTGCTGTGCGCCGAGCACCATGTCATCGAGGATCTCGCGGCCGAATGGCGGGAGCCGGAGCATATCGAGCCGGTGCTGGCGTTCATCCAGGGCGCGGTGTGCCTGGATGAGTCCCAGGCCGAGGCCCTCGCCGTTTCCTAACCCCCTCGAACGAGTCGGTTCGGTTCCCGTGCGGCGTCGCTGCGCGGGGCGCCGGCCTGTTCATGGCGTTCCCCGGATTTCAGGAGTCATGCACATGCAAGTCGTCGATTTTCACATCCATGCCGGTAAATTCAGCCTTCTACGCGATGACATTCAAGGTTTGCTGACCAAGTTTCCCTTCGAGGAAAACGTGCAGGTCAGCGAGATCTTTTCGTCCCCGAACATTCTCAAGCGCTATCTGCAGGAGCGCGGCGTCACTCGCGCAGTGATTCTCGCGGAGTGCGGGCCGGGCACCAATTTCTCCATCGATAGCAAGCTGATCGCCGAGTTCTGCGGCGACGATCCGTTCTTCGTGCCGTTCGGCAATATCAACCCGAATTTCCATAGCGACCCGCTGGCCGAGTGGGGGCGGGATCACGCCCGTGGCATCAAGGGCTACAAGTTCTATCCGGCCGACCACGACTTTGATCCCTATTGCGACGTCATGCTGCAGATCTACGCGCGCTGCGAAGAGGCGGGTCAGCCGGTCATGTTCCACACCGGCCTGACTGCCCAGCGCGATGCCACGCAGTTGTATATCCGCCCGGACGACTACCGCCGTCTAGTGGAAACCTTCCCACGGCTACGGGTGGTTTTCGCCCACGGCGGCAAGCCCACCTGGTACGACGAGGCGCTGGATATGGCCTGCCAGTACGAGAACGTCTATCTGGATACCGCGCTGGTACCGCCGGGCACTTTGGTCGAGTGGCTGCTGACCAAACCAGCGGTGCAGAGCAAGGTGCTGTTCGGCTCCGACCTGCCGGTCTGCGGCAGCTACAGCGCAGTGCGCGATGGCTTGCTCGGCGCAGGCTTCGAGGAGGCCGCGTTGCGGGACATTCTCGGAGGCAACGCCAGTCGGGTTCTGGATGCCCAGGGCTGACCCTATCCGGAGGACACACCATGTACAGCACCTATTTTCCGGTCACCTACTACTTCTATCCGCTACTCGAAGCGCAGCTAGATACCCAACGCCTGGAGGCCATCTTCGCGCAGCCGGTGGCGGCAGACATCGAAACCCTGCTCTACGTACACATTCCTTATTGCCAGGATATGTGCCGCTTCTGCCCGTTCCATGTGCGGGTGGACAAAGACGTGGCGATCTACGAGCGCTACACCCAGGCCCTGTGTCTCGACATCCAGCGCACTGCGGCCAGCGCCCGCGGTGCGTCGAGCACCCTGAAGGCGATCTATTTCGGTGGCGGCTCACCCTCGGTGCTGTCCGCCGAGCAGATCGCTCGCATCCTCGACTGCATCGCCGCGTCCTTCAGTATCGATCCGGCGGTGGAGATCTCCTTTGAGGGGGAGCCGAAGACCCTGGGGGATCCTGAGCGGTTGGAGGTGTTGAAGCGTCACGGCGTGCAGCGTATCAGCTTCGGTCTGCAGACCTATGAGCCAAGCCTGCGCAGCCACTTCAACATCGCGGCCACCCTGGACGATATCGAGCGGGTGCGTCGCAATGGCCGCGAATTCGCCTTCGACGAGATCAACGTCGACATGATGTACAACCTACCGGGCCAGACCCTCGGCAGCCTGGAGCAGGACATCCGCCGCCTGGTCGAGGACGACTTCGACAGCATCGACTACTACAACCTTCATTACTTCGCTTTTCCTCCCAAGTTCAAGCGGCAAATGGCCGAGGGCAGCATTCCGCCCAAGCCCTCCGAGCCGATGATGCTGGCGCTGTTCGAGCAAATGCGCCACAGCCTGGAGCGCGCCGGCTACGACAACGTGGCGGATCAGGTCTACAGCCGCAAGGGCCGCGTTTGCGAGTACTTTCGCCTGCTCTGGGGCGGCGGTGCCGGCGAGCATCGGGCCGAGACCCTGGCGGTCGGCTCCTCGGCGAGGGGCTATGTTGATGGCTGCTCGTATATGTTGCACGGCAACGTCAACAAATACATGGAAGGCATCGAGGCCGGGGTGTCGGTGGTGGAAAAAACCTCGGCGGCGTTGGGGCATCCGGAGAACCGGGGCGCGGTGATGTTTCCCAAGTTCCTGCGCATCGACAAGGCGCATCAGGCCGCGCTCGCCACCATCCCGCCGGAGTTGCTGGCGTCCTGGATCGAGCATGGACTGCTCTATGAGACCGACCAGGCGTTTCACATCTCTGAGCGCGGCAAGTTGTGGAACAACAACATGACCACCGACCTATTTGAAGCGGCGCAGCGGCAAGTCGGCGACGAGGCGGTGATCGCCCTGGTGAATAAGGCCGGTACCCGTACCGGTTCGTTCTAGGGGGGGCTATGGAACAGTCAAGAGTCGGCATCATCCATGCGTACCCCAGCCGCTACCTGATCGAGTGCCTGGCCGAGCAGGGCCATCGCATCGTGCTGATAGGAAACGCCGCGCCGGAGCTGGCCGAGCATCCAGCGGTGGAGGCTCTGCTGGTGGTGCCGTTGTGGTCGGCCGAGGCGCTGCGCCAAGCTGTGGTCGAGTATCACAATATACGCCCGTTCGCCGCACTGCTACCGGTCAACGAAGGCACCGTGGTGACCACCGCCCAGCTCTGCGAGGCGCTGGGCCTACGCGGGCTGCCGCCGGTGGCGGCGCTGGCCAGCCGCAACAAATACCTATCCGCGCTGCTCTGGGAGAGCCAGGGTATCGCCGTGCCGAAGACCGTGGCGATTGGCGACCCGCGCTTAGCCTGGCCGGTCATCGAACAGCAACTGGGCGGACGTGCCGTGCTCAAGCTGGTGGACTCGATGAACAGCCAGGGGGTGATTGCAGTGACCTCCGAAGCGCAGTGCTGCTCGGCGGTTGAGCAACTGCTGGACATGGTCGAGCAGGCGGTGGATGTCGACGCGGCTCTGGATCGTAATCGCTTCGCCTACGGCCATTCCAGCCTGAAGCTGATCGCCCAGAGCTTCTGTGAGGGCGCCGAGGTTAGCGTCGATGTATTCCTGCTGCCCGACGGCGACGATCAAGTGCTGGCGGTGCTGGAAAAGGCGCCGGCGCCGGGGCCGTACTTCGCCGAGTCGGCGTCGGTCTGGCCGACTTCGCTGGGCGAGGCGGCGGAGCAGGAGCTCGGCTGCCTGGCGATTGCCGCCGCTCGTGCGCTGGGACTTCGGGAAGGGCCGGCCCATGTGGAAATACGCTACGCCGACGGCCGCCCCTGCGTGCTCGAGGCGGGGCTGCGCCCCGGTGGCGGCTACACGGTGCAGACCGTCGAAATGCTCACCGGCCACAACGTCTACGCCATGCAGGCGCGCCTTTCCCTAGGCCAGCCGGTGCTGCGCGAGGCGCGTCCCGAGCATGGTGCTGCGCTGTTCGGCGGTGTGGTGATCGAGCGGAGCGGCACCCTGCAGCGTGTCGACGGGCTGGAAGTCTTTGAAGGACTGTCGGCACTCAAACATCTGGTGGTGCTCTGCCAGCCGAGCGATCAGGTGCAGGCCATGCCGCGCTCGGCGCAGCCCCATTACTGCTACTACCTGCTCGGCGGCGAGCGGCGCGAGGAGCTGCTGGACATCCACCGACAGATCCAGGCGAATGTGCGCCTGCATATCAACTGCCAGGGAGAAGGGCATGTTTGAACGACATGGACTACCCGCGCCGGCCATTTGGGCCGGGCCGGGTGCTTGTGAGCGCGATGCTGTGCAGCAGGCCGGCGAAAGCGTGTTGGCGCTGCTAGGCGACTACTTGCAGCAGCCCGAGCGCTGGCCACTGCTCGGCGGCAGCGAGCGCCTCAAGCAACTGGCGGCCGAGCCAGCATCGGTGGCGCAGGGCGGAAACCCCTTGCCCGCCGTGCTGGACGAGGCCATTGCCCTGATGCAGGAAGGCTTGTGCAATGTCGCCCATCCATCCTATTTCGGCTATATTTCGCCGCGCCCGCATCCGGCTACGGTGCTGGGCGATTTCCTCGGCAGTGCGCTGAATCAGACCCCCGGCGCTTGGCGTGCCGGTCCGGCAGCCACCGCCATCGAGGTGCAAGTGCTGCACTGGTTGCGTGAACTGTTCGGCTTGCCGGCGGTGGAAGGCGCGCTGCCCGGCGGTATCTTCACCGGCGGTGGCACCCTGGCCAACCTAATCGCGTTGAAGCTGGCTCGTGATCAGCTACTCGGCAAGCACGTCCAGATCGAGGGACTTGATCCGCGCGGATTGCGAATCTATATGTCCTGCGAGGGACACTTTTCCGTCTGCAAGGCGCTGGACACCCTGGGCTTCGGTCGCAATGCGCTTGTGCAGATCGATACCGACCGGTTCGGTGCGTTGGATATCGAGCAACTGCGCGAGCGGTTAATCACCGACGTCGCTGAGGGCCTGCGCCCGTTATGCCTGATCGGTACTGCCGGTACCACCGCCTCTGGCGCCATCGATCCTTTGGAGGAGTTGGCCGAACTGGCAGCTGAGTACGCGGCCTGGTTCCACGTGGACGGCGCCTCCGGGCTGGCGATGGCGGCGCTGCCGGAACCGCGCCGGGCGATGGCCGGCATCGAGCGGGCCGACTCCATCACCTTCGACCCCTGCAAATGGATGTTCGCCTCCTTCGGCGTCGGCTGCCTGCTGGTACGCAATGGCGAGCGGCTGGGTGAGTCGTTCTGGTCCGGCGGGCATTACTGGGAAGAGCTGGGCGAGCTGGACACCTTCAAGATGAACCTATACGGCACCCGCCAGTTCCGCTCTCTGGGGCTCTGGTGTCTGCTCCAGCACCTGGGCGCACAGGGCTATCGCGACGCCTTGCAGGGCATGCTCGACTGCGCCGGGCGGCTGAAGGAACTGCTTGGTGCCGATCCGCGCTATCAGCTGCTGCCGCAGCAGGAGTACATGCCGCTGGTGGCTTTTCGGTTGGCCGGACACACCGATGCCCATGGTGATGCGCTGACCGCCGAGCTGGTACGGCACTGCCAGGACAGTGGCGCGGCCTACCCGACTCGGCTCGACTGGCGCGGGCGGGTTTATATGCGCATCGCCATCAGCAACTACGCCACCAATCCGGAGCACATCGAGCGCTTCAAGCATCTGCTGGACGAATTGCTGCCGGCAGTCGAGTGCGCAATCCCCGAAGGAGAGAGGTCATGCTAGGCAGCGGCTTTGAAACACCTTTGATCGTCATTCTCATCGCTCTGGCGAGCATCGTGATTTGTGGTCGTTTGGCCGGTGGTGTCGCCGTGCGCTATCGCCAGCCGCGTGCGGTGGGAGAAATCTCCGGCGGGATTCTCCTAGGCATCGCGTTGAGCGCCCTTTGGCCGGCAAGCTCCGGCTACCTGCACGGGCATACCGGGCAGGTTCTGAGTGTCATGGCGCAGATCGGCATCGTGCTGATGATGTTCCAGGTGGGCATGGAGTTCGACTTCGAGTTGCTTAAGCGGCGCCAGTCGAAGCGGGCGGTGTTCTGGATCGTGCTGCTGGGCATTCCGATCCCATTTCTCGCCGGCATGCTCGCTGCGACGATCTATGCCGCCTCCCACGCGGTGGAGAACCGTCTAGGTCTAATGCTGATCTGCGGTGTGGCATTCTCCATCACCGCCTTACCGATCCTCGGGCGCATCCTGCTGGAGCGCAACCTGCAGAACACCGAAGCTGGGGTGATCACCATCACTGCCGCCGGGCTGAATGATCTGCTCGGTTGGATCATCCTCGGCGCCGTGGTGGTATTTGCTACCGGCCAGGATGTGCATGCGATTGCGTTGCAGAGCGGCGTCATCGTGCTGTTTCTCGCGGTGCTGTTCTTCGGGGTGCGCCCGCTACTGGTGCGCTATTACCTCAAACAGGAGCATTCCGACAGAGGCCTCAGCGATAGTGGCATGGGCCTGCTTGCCGGTGGTGTGCTGCTGGTCGGGGCGTTCACCGCTTGGCTGGGTATCTTCGCTGTGGTTGGCGGTTTCCTGCTGGGTACTTCGCTGTATCAGTGCCGCGGCTTACTGCGGCAGTGGAATCAAAAGGTCACGCCTTTCGTCAACGTCGTGCTGGTGCCGATCTTCTTCTTCTATACTGGCATGAAGGTCGAGCTGTCGGCTTTCTCCGGCTCTGACGAGGTACTGCTCTGCATCGGCTGGGTTGCGGCTGGTTGTCTGAGCAAGGGCCTGAGCTGTGCCTTGGCTGCGCGCATTGCCGGGCTGCCGAGTATCGAGTCGCTACGCATCGGTGTCTTGCTCAATACCCGAGCCCTGATGGAGCTGGTGGTATTGAACATTGCCCACGAGTTGGGCCTGGTGCCGCAGGCGCTGTTTTCCGTTCTGGTGATGCTGGCCCTGGTTTCTACGCTGATCACTGCTCCGCTGCTCAGCCTGTTGCAAGCCCGTCGCAGTGCGCGGGCCGAGCTGGTGTCGGGGATTAGCGGTAGCTCCTGACGTACCCAGGACATGGTGTGATTCGGGCACAGCGATGAGCTAGTGAGCTGCTTCGCAAAGTATTGGCATAAGTGTCCTTCTGAGCGCTGTCGAGTCCGAGCGTAGCCCGATCGCTCATCACGGAGTGACCAATGACTGCACCGACAGCCAGCAGTTACAGTTAGAGTCGATGGCCAAAGCGGTTCAGGCTGCTCTGCAGCAGTCTGACCTGACTGTTACGGTTGAGGCAGTATTCTAATGGGACGCAGCTTCAGGCCTATAAAGAGGTGGGCATTACCGCTTAGTGCCTCGTGAATCGCGCACCCAACACCAGGGCTACAGTACTCTGCACCTGCAACGTGATTGAGTTGCTGAACTGAACGCGGCGTTTTGAATCATTGCATCAGCCAAAAAACGCCTCGAATGAATCGAGGCGTTTGTGTCGGCTTGGTTCAAATTCAGAGCGTCTTCACACGATCCGCTAGGGTGGGCTTTTTGGGCGGACGGTATGCTTAGGACGTTTTTTTGCCGGTTAGGCCGGTTAGCTGGACGAGTGTACCCTGCTGGATCGCTTGCCCAACGGACTGCATCAGATTAGCCAGCGATGCAGCTTTCAGCTTCTGAAGGTCTTTAACGTCGAGTTTTGCGGTAGCCATACCAGCTTCCTCTAGGTGGGTGAATTGGTTCCAATCCCAAGGTTTCGACCGGAAATTTACCAGAAATTCGCCGGTACCACAAATCTAGCTGCTCGATTCGCTCGTCGGAAATGCCGCCAGCTATGAAGTAGAACTCATCGGCATTGCCATCGAATTCCATCAGCTTCTGGGTTGCACTAGCTATGCGGTTAGGTATTTGAAACATTATTGCCCTGCGAGCCTCGCCACCAACTGGAGCCGGCTCGAATCGCTCCTTCTGAAAGAAGAGATCGCAGTGAGCGAACTTCAGAATCTGGGCATGATCGCTCATCACATGTTGAGTGTCCTGATGAACGATGCTGCGCATACTGGCAGCTTCATCCTGCGTATGCACAGGGGTATAGCTCGCTAGGAAGCGGTGTCCGGCGCAGAGAAACGGAACGAGCCGTGAGTCCCCAAGGCCAAAAATTTCGCCGATAGCTGCAGCCGGATGGAGCTCAGTTAGCCCTTCGTACTGCTGTGCTAGTAGGTCCATGTATACCCCTATGAATCGAGGGGGGGCATCCTACCATCACGAACTCGGCAGAGCTAACGGGGCCTTGCAATCCCGGGGCTCTTGCTTGAGAAATCTATCCCGCTATACTTCTGTGCAGCGCGCGGATTCAGGGTTGTTGGTCACAACGCCACGCTTCTCTGTTTCAGGTCGCTGCTCCCCAGGGGAGGGTTGTGCTTTCTCTGGGTCGATTTCACAAACAAAAGCCCGCGTTCGCGGGCTTTTGCATTTCTGGTGTCGATCAGCTCTGCAGCCAACCCTCCACCACGTCGGCACCGTGCTCTGCCTTCCACGCCTTGAGCACCTTGTGGTTGCCGCCTTTGGTCTCGACCACTTCACCCGTGTTGGGGTTTTTATAGGTCTTGACCTTGCGGGGAGCCTTGGTCGCTGTAGGGCGAACTGCTGCAGGGCCAGGCTGCGGATCCAGGATAGAGATAATTCCATGCAGGCTCACCCCGTATTCGCCCATGAGTGCACGCAGCTTGCTCTCGAACTCGACTTCTTGCTGCATAGCCTTGTCATTCTTGAGCACATCGAGCTGCTTCAGTTGTTCTGCCAGTTGAGCCTCGAGAGCCTTGTATTCGGCGATTTTAGACATCTGCCTGTTTTCCTTGAGTCGTGAAATGAAGCGAGTGATGGTCACTTATCTTTCCACACATTCACGTAGCATTTCCACATCTACCGAGACATACTCCAGTGTGGTCTTGATATTCGTGTGTCCTAGCAATTCCTTCACCAGATGAAGGTTCCTTTCGGGTTTCTTCATTAGGTCAGTGCCTATCGTGTGCCGGAATCTATGTGGTGATATTTTAGATCTCGTTATGTCAGATATTTTGGCGTAACAAGATTCCACCTGCCAACTATTCATTGTTGTCCGTCGGTGGTAGGGGCTGAAACGATTGACGTTGAATAGCTGATCGCTTTGTTTGAACTTCTGAAACTTGGCCCTGTCAACCAACATCGAAATCCAGGGGTGATACTGGCTAGAGATCGGGACAGGATACTCGCGCTTTGTTTTTGAGCCTTCCACAGTCGCCATTATTAATCTGTCGCTCAGGTCTACATCTGCCAGTCTCACGTTGAGCACCTGGTTCAGTCTCAGGCCGGTCGAATAGAACGTCTCGTTCACGACCTGCCAAAACCAGGCAGGCGTGATCCTGCTACGCTCCTTGTTTTCCTCCTCCCACGCTTCCATCTGCTGTAGAACCACCCTCGCTTGGTGAATCTGGCTGGTCGTCAGAGTCTTTTTGGGACGTTTCGGTTCGCCGACCTGCGTGCCCTTGAAAGGGTTCGCTTTGCTTTCAAGCAATCCTTGATCAATTCCAAAGCTCCACAGGGCGCGGAGATGTCTCACGTAGCTGTTCCAGCTAACTTCCCGCATTTGTGTCAGCGCTAATTTTCTCCATGAAAACACATCCCTATTCGTCAGCTCGTCTGGAAGTGTCATGCCACACATGGACATGAATTTTTGTAGCTGCGCAACTGCTGATCTGTAGCTGGTCTGTGATCTTGGGCGCAAGTGGCGTAAGAAAAAATACTCTTCTAATAGTTGGTCAAATGTCAGCATGAGCGACTACTCTCCCTGCTCTAGGCTCAGGAAGGGATTGTCAGGCGGCGTAGAATTGAATAATGTGCTGGGCTCAGTGAGCAAGTAACCTTGAAGCAGTGCTTTGCTTTTTTGTTGGCCGATTACGCGGCATTTCCAAATGTTTAGTCCTGTGTCAGTCTTCTTGTGCAGTCCTAATTTTTGGAACTGCTTCTGTACGACTTTCCAGCTTTCAGACTCCTTCTGTCCCTCACTTAATTTAATTTGTGATGGATGCTCCATCACAAATCGCTGGAATACGCCAGGCGTAACAATGAACGCTGTTCCGTTGACAGTATGAACCTTAGCCTTTGCATCGTTGATAACAATTCTTCGGGCGCTCAACCCCTCCTTCAGCCATGCTATGAATCGCTGACCCAGCGCTTCCCCTTCAAGTGTTCTGCCTGTCCATGAAGGTGCTGTGCCAGCACTACGTGATTCACGCTCTGCCGCAGCATTTTCTGCTATGGCTTGGGCGCTGACAGCGAATGATGCCTTATTGCCATCATTGCTTGCAGCATTGGCTACTATCTCCTGATGCTCAAGCGGCGCGACCCCCTGCATCAGCAAGTCCAGCTCATCTGGCTCTCGCTCTGTCGGGCTTGATACAGGGATCGCCGATAAGTACAGGGACGAGAGTTCTCCATCGATGTCATCGAATGGGATCTCAAAGTCCATGCTCTGAGGTTCAGGCGATGTCTCCAGAATGAGCTCTGGTACATGCTGCTGAGCTGCAACATATGGCTGTCCTTGCTTGGGACTCGCTGCCGGTGTTTCTGCCGCAGACTCAACAATGACTGAGCCCGCAAAAGTAGCTGGACGCTCTTCGCCTGCAGCCCAGATCAATGCCGGCGAGACTTTGAGCATGGTCAACGTTTGCTTCCAGCCTCCTGGATCCTGGATCGTGCAGTTCCAGATTGCTTTAGGATCCTCTCCCGGTGTCGGTTGGATAATGCCGTGCCCCTGCATTTCATCGAACAACCTGGAGTTTCGCGTGGGGACGCCATCCATGCCCTGGCTCATCAACAGCGCGCGCAACCGATCCGAGGTCGGCTTGCTCACCAGCCATAGCGCTTCATCGGTCAACCAGCCGCTTGCACCAGGCTGGTTGAGCCTGAATGGTGTATCTCCTGCCGAGTCACGGATCATCTGTCGCAGCCCGCGCAACAGCCGTGCTTGCAGCGAGTCTTGCTGTGCGTTTACCACTGCCAAAGCCTTGGCCGTGTTCCCGCCAAGGGCTTTGGCCACAGACGCCTTGTCCGCCTTGATGACGATTTCACCGAGAGCGCCGGCCAGGTCATAGTGCCCACTCAGCACGAATGCGAGCTGGCCGAACAGAAGAGGAACGCTTGCGATCCAGTCGAGCACTGCAGGCGTCAGTACCTGGTGGATCAGCAGGCTGCCTGCTGCTGGGTGCTGATGGTAGTCCCGACCACGCACAAACATCATGCGGTAGGGCTCGTTGATGGGGCCGTGCCATGGGCGCCAAATTTTCCCGCTGGCCAGTTCAACTCGCTGGTCGACCGCTATCTTGCCAATGTCGTGGAGGAGGGCGCCGTATGCCACGCCGGCAGTCCATGCCTCGGCCTGCGCAGCTTGGTCTTCTGGAGCAGCTCCAGGAGGAAGAAGGTGGCTCTGCCGCAGCTTCACTGCATAGGCGATGATCTCAAGCCCATGATCGAGGAGGCCACCCGGGTAGGCGTGGTGATGCATTTCAGACGCAGGCAGTAACTGAACCAGGGCGGCGTATCGGCGTATGGGATCCAGGTAGAGCTGCTCGAAGTGCTGTTTCGACATCGAGGTTCGCTGCCAGATGATCTCCAGCAGGCGCTGCCGCAGGGGAGTGTCCAGCAGCGAGGTGGCTGATTCAGGGCGTGTGTAGCCGCCAGGGCTGGTGTCCTTTTGCTTTTCCTCTGGTGCGCGCGCGGGCTTCAGCGAGAGGAACGACAGCAGTTTCTTCATGAATGGCACCTGGCAGCCTTTTGCTTTTCCTGTCAGCTGAATCAGGGCCATTTACGGGTAGGGCCTTTCCCATTGATCACCCTTCCCTTATCCCCTTATCAGCCTTTCTGGGCCATTTCCTCGCAATGCCAGGTGCTGGGGCAATGGGTATTCAAAAGTTGGTCTGGGGTGAGTTTCTGGTTCAACTGGCTGCATCACGATGCTGCCTACTGAGTGCTCGCATCGGTTTCGACACTAATTCGCAAGTCTGATCGACACCAATTCGCGCTCCGACAGCACTTCGTAACCTAGAAAGCCTGCTTTGCCCTCGCTGTCGATAGGTGCGGCGTTAATTCCGCAGCTCCCAGACGTGAAACAAGGCGAAAGGCAGCTACCGGCCAGAAGCGGACGCTGGTAACAGATTGCTGGATATCCATCGGGCGGAGGATGCTGCTAGAGGGGCGAACTATGGAGCAGCCTCTTCCGCGCGATTGGTTGCTCATGGCCTAGGTTGAGGCTTGAAAGGCAGATGCCATGATTGCTGGAAGCGCCTCTAAGTAAGGGGTGCTAGTGAGCTTTGAAGTAGCGACATTGATGACAGCAACTTCGCCTGTACCCTCATCGGCTTCGATTCCCTCTGCTGAAGTAACGGTGAAAAGGGTGAAGCAACCGAATAGATCAACGGACACGATCAGACCAGTGCCTGCCATATAGGCGCACGTTATAGCGTGCTCACCATGCCCCGCCGAGCGCGCAAAGCCGAGGGGCAGAGGTCGGAATATCGCACCCTGGACACCAATTTCTTCCAGTTCTTTTTCATCCTTGGCATACATCGCAGATCGGAGCGTCTTGCCACTAGCTCCGCTGATCGCAGAGTCTCCGAAAACCCTTACGGTCATCAAATAGGCGATTTTGAATAGCTGCTGACGGATTAGCTGCATATCTCCGACTAGTTGCATGTTCAAGCTAGGTTTCTCGCGACTAGTCTCATCGCCGAGTTCAGCCGTGATTCCTTTCTTTGCGTAATTAGCTGCAATCTGTTGTGCCATCAGTCGTGCGGCATCGCCGAAACCACGAACGCCGCTCACTCTGCCTTGGCTATCTTTATCCACTGGGTCATGGAAGCTCAGCTTCAGCCCTGCTTGAGAAAATATCGCTCGTACTGCCTCGCCAGTGCCATCCACCGCACCGTCCAGTAGAGCTTTAACCTCGCCCGATCTCGAAACAACTCCTTGTGCCATTGCAAGAAAGCGAACCATCGGATCCGTTACCGTTGGCTCGTCGATAAGATCATTTAGGCGGCTGTTTTCCTCGGCATGCGCTCGCACGGTGAAGCTAGCTGGAGCTCCCAGTGCAACTGGAAGTATGTGCTCATCGTTGGAGGCTGCGGAAGAGAGAGGTAACAGCGAATAGGGGCAGAGTGTCTGTGTCATTTTTTCGAGGCCCTCCAGATGGCCAATAGTTCGCTCGTAGCAGTGGATTTGAACCAGAACTAGATTGCAGATTGCCTTGTGCTAGATCGATTGTCACTAGCGTTCACTCCGATTGCGCCGACGCATTTTTCCGATGTTTGGCGTTCTAGAACCGATCCATGGGACTGAGAATTGCCCAGTGAAGCGCTCTGGATTTTCGTGCGCAGTGGAAGTTGTTCCGCGTCATGCCGGCCACTGTGAGGGCTGACTATCGCAACCTCATTACCAGCTATAACGCCTTGACGGCTAACAAATGATGCGTTAGTGAATGAACTGCGGAGCCTTGAGCAGCTACCGGCCAGGAGCGGACATTGGTGTCTGGAAAATATACTACTCCCCCCTAATTGCTCATGAGCGGCGCTCCTTGACTGCGCCTCTAAGCAGTGCTCGGCAATACACCGAAAACGTCTTGAGAAAGGAACCCAGATGGATCTGTTCACGCCGCTAGTCACTGAAGATAGACTTCATCAGCACTTCAAAGTCATCAGCGGTGATCGGCCAAGCAACGGCTATGCCCGCAAAGTTTTGGAAGCGTGGTTAGAAGGGTTTCCAGATCGAGACGGGAAATTCATACAAGAATTTCAGACTACGTTTAACTCGAGCTTCTGGGAAATCTACCTGCATGCCGCTTTACGTGAACTCGGTGCAGAGTTTAATTGGAAACACTATGCGCCTGACTTCATCCTGTCAGTGGAACAAACCGAATTCGTCCTAGAAGCTACCATAGCAAACGCAGCTCAAGGATCAGTTCCTGAATGGTCAAAGTCTATGGTACCTCCAGCTCGCGAGGAGATTGATCTGAACGAGATCAATCGGGTCGCAATCATCCGCTTAGCCAACGCATTTATGAACAAGGCCACGCATTACATCGACAAGTACTCAAAGCTTGAGCACGTAAAGGGCAAGCCTTTCCTGCTTGCGATCGCGCCATTCGAGCAGCCCTGGTTCAACCTTCAAGTCTACCGCCCCATAGAAGCGTTGCTTTATGACTATTATGTCGACGAACAAGAATATTTGGCTAGTCCAGAGCGGTTTCCTGGTGGGCTGGAAAGTAAAAGTCTTGGCAGTGTTACAAAAGACAACGGTTCAGAAATTGAACTTGGATTTTTTAATTGTGAGCGATTTTCTCATGTCAGTGCGGTCGTTTTTAGCAATGTTGCCACTTGGGGAAAGGTCGATGCATTGTCAGGGAACCCGATGATGGTTGTCGGCACGCAATGGGAAACAAACCAAGGAATCTCGCATCGAAGAGCGAGCTTTGGGGAAATTGGAGAAACGATCATCGACGGCTTGCGCATTTATCACAACCCATACGCCAAGCACCCTCTACCTGCCAACATTTTTAGGCGGCCTGGGGTGGTTCAGACTTGGACAGATCCTGAGAAGATGGAGATGATGACCGAAGGAAGGGAAAACTCTCTGACCTTACGCAGCGTATTCGTGATAAATACTATGGATAGTCTGGAGGGCGGAGATCAGGCCCGCGGCGGTTAGTGCGGGTTTGTATGAAGGCATTTGTCTGCGGCGGAATGGGGGCAGCTAGTAAGGGCGCCTGACGGTTTCAGGCGAATACTCAGCCCACTACCGATTACACTTCGCTTTTTGCTAGACGCCTCTTCATGACTCGCTTTATTACTGCTGCAATCATCCTGCTCATATCCCTGACGGCTTGCGCTGACGCCCCAGCTACTTTCACAGCAGCCAAAGTTGTCGCTAAGCAGAAGATTTTCTTCGACCAGGCCTACGGCTCAGATGGCGAGCTCTACTGTGGTTGCAAGTGGGAGTGGATGGGCAAGTCCGGTGGTCGCGTTGATCCCGAATCCTGTGGCTACCAAACCCGCAAGCAGCAGGCTCGGGCCGATCGAATCGAGTGGGAGCACATTGTGCCGGCCTGGGTGTTCGGTCATCAGCGGCAGTGTTGGCAGAATGGTGGACGTACGAGATGCGTAGCGGATGACCCGGTCTTCCGCGCCATGGAGGCTGACCTATTTAACCTCTATCCAGCAGTCGGTGAGGTCAATGGTGATCGGAGTAATTTCCTGTATGGCATGGTGCGCAGCGCCCCTCAGTATGGAGCCTGCAGTACCCGTATTGACTTCAGCGGGAAGGCAGCAGAGCCGCGTGATGAGGTGAAGGGTCTGGTTGCTCGCTCGACCTTCTACATGTATGACCGATATGGCCTATCCATGTCTCGTAAGCAGCAGCAATTGCTCATGGCTTGGGATCGCCAGTATCCGGTCACCACAAGTGAGAAACGCTGGGAAAGCCGTGTGGCTGCAGTCATGGGGCATAGAAACCCGTTCGTCACTGGCGAGCGGAGTTGGACGCTGGGCCACAAGCCGGCGCGTGAGGGGCTGGTTTCCCAGCTGTCGACGGGGCGCACAAAGCCTACTACCCGTGATAACGAAAATGCGGGCAGTGGTAGGATCATTGGGAACCGCAATAGCCATGTCTACCATCTTCCGCAGGGGTGTCCCAGCTATGACCAGGTTGCGCCCAAGAATCGCGTTCCGTTCAGTAGCGAAGCGGAGGCGCAGGCTGCCGGCTATCGCAAGGCTGGTAACTGTCGCTAGCTTGTAGCCAGAAGCTGCAGCCATGAAAGTCCAAATCCGGCGAGCATGTCGCATCTGCAGGAGGCTGTCGTGAGCTGCGACATCTACGATGCATTCTCCGCTAGAGTTGGTAACTGCTCTTTAATCTATAGTTGAGAACGAGCGAAACTGCGTGATGCTCCCCTCTAGCAAGAACATCAAGGACTGCACATGAGGGGGGCAGTCAAGTTAAAAGGAGAGGACTATGGATGAGGTAAACGGTGTAAATGAACAAGAAAATTCTCTACCGCCTACCACAGCACCAAACTTCAGAATCAACCTCTTGGGATTCGAAGATCAAGAAGTTGCAAGGCGACTTGGCCGTACCATTGGCGAATGGGTAAACCTAATTGGTCGTTATTATGATTTAAGCGCACTTGATGGTATTACGGTCGCAATCGATTACAACCAAGCTCTCTATGATTTGGATAGAGGCTATGAAACAAATTTCAGACTAACGGCGACGAACTCACACGTTGTAGGAGTGGCCATGACTCCCTCGGTTATTCGTGAAGCTCAGCTTAGGTCTCATATAGTTTTGAATGCGGTCTTCATGACCCCCTTGCTTAATGCAGATGATTTGGAGCCGCATGCTCAGGCTCTTCATATACTTGCACATGAATGCGCACATGTAGAAGTAACCCATGTGTACGACCGCTGTTTTCCGAACGTATTGCTGCGCGAGTCATTCGGGGGCATGCTCGAGCAGTGCCGTTGGCAGGTGATTTTTGCGGTTTGGGATGAATATGCCGTCACCTCATTGATAGGGCATATAGGGGCAGCGCAAACTGATGCCTATGAGGTTGCGTTCTTAAATGATCTTGCCACGTTTGATGATCGAGTCAATGCTCTAATACGCGATTATCGACTTCATGGCAATGTAGATCAGGTGCTTACCGAAGTGTACGGCGCGTGTGGAAACTTGCTGAAGTTTGCGGCCTATCACTTAGGAAATTTGAATAGTTTTGATCGTGACTGGCGCTCTTGCGAAAGAACCTTCACTGCATTGAATGATGAATGGTTTGAGCCTTATTTAGATCGTCTCAGTGAATGCTGTGAAGTCATCAAGAGCTCTTACGGGGCTTGGTCTAGCCAAGACTGCTTTAGAGAGATTTCTATTATTGCTGAGGAACTTGTTGAGCGAGCTGGTCTCTTCATTGAAGAGCAAGGCGATGGAACCCTGTATGTTGATATTCCATTTACGCCTGAAACAGAGCCTGTATAAATTTCGGATTAAAAATATTGTTCTTTTCCATGAATCTCTGTGCTAGCGCCAGAGCCTTTCTCGATTGGTATTGATCCCAGCCTCCGGCACGCATGGTTTCATTCCTTGCCCAGCCGCCTGAAGGTGCTCCACCTGGCTCGTTTCTGCGGCGCCCCCAAGGAATCCACTCTATCTTGCCGCTGATCTATTTGCTCCAGCTCCTAAGCCAGGAGCTGATCGCCTCATGCAGGTCATGGATGAGATCAACCAGAAGAGTGGTCGTGGCACTTTGAGGCTGGGGCGAGTGCCAGCACTCCCGGGCTGGGGAATGCGCCGGGATATGCTGAGTCAGCGTGCGACGACCGATTGGGGTGAACTTATTCATGTAAAAGGATAGAATCCTCTCGCATACGAAATTACGTTAGGATCTTGGCAGGGATGAATGAAGAAATTAAGCGGTGGCTTGTTGATTTTTGGAGTTCTGAGCATAAGAGTATTATCGCTGCATTATTGGTGGCGTCAGTCTGTTTCGCTGGTGGAGGTGTCTGGGCGTGGTGTCTGAGAAGAGTGAGGCGTGAGGGAGCTATAAAGGCTGACTCGACAATCACGCAAGTTGGCGCGGATGCTAAAGGGGAGAACTTAGTTTTAGAAAATAAAATACATCGTCCACGCTTTGAATTAGTCCGACAATGCGAATTTACCAACGCAAATGGGCGTTGTAGTTATACTTTTGAGATTGAGAATGCCGGTGGGCGTGCGTTCAATGTTTATGTTACCTCTGATGTGTTCGCTGGGCGCATTGATCTCAAGGATATGGGGCGGAGAACTAAGCGAAAATTAAAATTTAATACCACTGGGCTTATTCATGAGGCGGAGTTTAAGTTTGCTTTTGACTTGCCGGATGGCCGCTCTTCTACATTCTGCCTGTACATACATGAAAGAATTGAAGGCAGTGGTCGGAAGTGGTATTCCGGTGGCATTGAGGCAGGCTAAGAAAAAGCCACCCGAAGGTGGCTTGATGTCAGGCAGCAATGAGTTGTCTAGCCAGGGCCATCTCGACCGAATCACCATCCTGGTTCAACGACTCGAGGCCTGACTCCGGCACGTCTCCCGACGTGCTTTGCGCCACGGCGATTTTCTTGGCCATCAACTGCAGGCAGGTAATCTGCGAGCTGCCGGCATAGCCGAAGAACACTACCCGTACCGGATGCTTTTGCCCGATCCGCCACGAACGCCGCGCCGCCTGCTGCAGGGTGTACACGTTGTACCCAGTCTGCAGGAACGCGATGGTCGGGAAGTCCAGGAGATCCAGCCCGGTCTTCACCAGCTCCGGATTGGTGATCAGCACGTCGATGCCTCGGTCAACCTGGTCGAGGATCCAATCCTCGCGTCTGGCCGTGTCCACCGATGCCCTCAGTACCGCCACCCTCAACCCAGCCTGCTCGAGGACTCGCTTCAGCCTGGAGGTTGTGTCGCGTGTCCCGCTGTAGACGGTGTATGCCAAGACCTTGCGGCCATTCGTCTTCTCCTGCAGGCAAAGGTCGACCAGCGCTTGTTCCTTGGGCATTAGCTCCTCTTCACCGAAGATTGTCGGCACGAAGGCCAGTAATCCACGGGTACGGGGATGCTTAACCGTCTCTGGGCGGAAGCAGCAGTCTGGCCAAGCCAGCAGCACGTTGAGCACAACGCCCAGAAGGGTGGTGTCTCTCCGGGCTAGCGCCTGCCTGAGCTCTGCAGTCAAGGTGCTCGCCAGCTTCTGGTAAGCCGAGAGCTGCTCCGGCGCCATTGGGACGTCAACGAACTCCTCTGTGTAGGTCGGCAACACATTGCCCCCGATGTCCTTGAGCTTCAGGAACACGGTGAAGGGCAGTACGAAGCGGTGGATGCCTTTCGGGCCGAAGCCAGGGGCCTTCACTGTTCGTACCGAGAGTTTCTTGCCCTTGGCGGTCTTGTGAGAGTCGCCATCACGCTCGGTGTAGATGTCCTTCAGAACACCATGGTCGCGCATGAACGACATCGCTGCAGGAGCCATGCTGCCACGGGCATTTGGTCGATATCCGTCTTCGATCATTCGCCGGGTCAGGATGCGGAACAGGAGGTAGAACAGGTCATCGGCGTAGCCGCCCATCAACGTGCCAGTCAGCAGCACGGTTTTCCGCGCTTTCGCCGCTAGCACCCCCATGGCCTGGCCTTGAGCCGAACCACTGTTCTTGTACTCGTGCCCCTCATCCACGATCAGCAGGTCGAAGAATCCATCAGGTAGGTAGCGCTTGATGAACTCCGTGGGCTGGTAGCCGCCCTGGCCAAAACCAAACTCGATGTTGGCCATGGCGCGTTCCATGCGGCGGGCCTGGCGGTCGCTGAAGACGAAGTTGCCCTTGGCGTCCATGAGGTTCACGAACTCGGAGACGTTGTCGACCAGCATTGAGGCTATGAAGTCTTCGCCGAAGTCCTGTAGAAGTCGTTCGGCGCGGACTGGGCCGATGGTGGGGATGCGGCACATCGACTTTAGAATCGTCGTGCGTCGGTCTCCACTATCGGTTTTGCCTGGCCTCATCAACGTCCAGAGTGCGCTATGGCAGCGAGAGCAACTCTGCCGGCGATCACCTCGGTAAAACTCATCCACGGTGACCAGGTTTCCGTCGAGATCCTCGAGCGCCTTGCCACAATCAGGACAAGCTGCCAGCAGTTGCCCGCCGGCAGCGCGCTTCTTCCAGCACGCTAGCTTCCAGTGATAACCCATCCTCATCCGCACGCGGCCGAGGATGAAAAATTCCTGGCGTCCGTCGTAGGGGAACCCGAGCTGATCACGCAGCTTGAGGAGTTTGACCAGGGTGTCAGGGCCGTTGAGCACCCAGACGCGTGCATCCGGAATGGTTTCCAGGATTTCGCGGCGCCACTTGTAAACCAGGTGAGGAGGGGAAATGACCAGAGATCGGCGGTAGCCTGCAGCGTGCATCACGGCTGCAACGGCGATGGCCATCATGGTTTTTCCTGTGCCCATTTCGGCGTTGATGACGCCGGCCTGCTCGTTCCGATCGAGGAGCAGTGCCGTAATGGCTTGCACTACGTCGGCTTGAGCAGGGAAGGGCTGGCGTTTCAGCTTGTCCATCACCATCTGGCGTGCGCCATTGGCGGTGCCGGTGTAGACCGGAGGGTTAGAGCGGTTGAGCGAGTTCAGCAGTTCGTCGCCGAACTCGTCGATGAAGTCAGTAAGGTTGATGGTCAGAGGGGGGGCCATCGAGGGCTGGGTCAGTGCGTTCATGAAGCTTCTCCAAGGGAAAAGCAGGGCATGCACGAATCCCGGAGGGTATCGGCATACCCTGCAGGGTGGTGTGGAAGGGATGTTGCTGGGTCAGTAGTCGCTGGGCAGCAGAAGGGTTGTCACGCTGCGGTCGGACTCGGTGATGATCCAGAGCCTGGATTCGTCGCCGGTGTCGATGTCGTAGCTGGAGAACAACCTATCTCCGTGGGTCAGTGCCTGTTGGTTCAGGTTCCAGTCGTCCGCATCCAGGTTGCCCCAGTCGCCGTTCAGGTGACGTTGGAGGCATGAGGTTGGGTTGAGCTGGCCTGCTTCGACCAGGTGGTGGACGGCTGCCGTCATCACGATCTGCCCTGGGGGGAACAACAGAGATTGTGATCTCTCCAGAGGCGGTTCGGATTCCTGCGATGACGGTGCGGGCTCTTCGTTGGTTGATGGTGAGGAACTGATGGTCAGCACCCTGCCGTGGTTGGGGGAGCCTGGGGTCATTTCCCAAGCGCGGATGATCGGAATGAATCGATCAGTGAGGATTCGCACCTCGCTGATGTTCCCCTTTTCATCCTCGGTGAATTCGGTTTTATGAACCTTGTCCTTGTAGGTGTCCCCCTTCAGTATCAGGACGCGGCCGGAGCTCGAGGTGACGACGCCAGATATTGCGCCGGCGGCGAGTGCCAAGGCCAGGTGCCAACGGGACAACTCCCTCACAGGCGGTCTTGGCTGAACTCCTATTTGTCCGAAGTGTAGGTTGAAGTCAGGCCAAAGGCCGCCTAGTCGGTGGATCTCGTTCGCGAACTGCTCTGGCTCGAATGTGAGTTGATAGAAGTGAGTCAACTCGCTGCTGGTCGAGAGAACCGAATAGGATTCCCACGGCCAGCATTCGGGCAACTCCTCGGCCTGCTCTTGGCCGGCGCCGATCGCCTGCAGGCGATCACGCACCTGGGCAACGTCTCTGGGCCTAGCCAGATCCTGGCGTCGTACACGGATGCCGAATATCACGACTTGCTTGAAGGTTGAGTCAGCGGCGGCGTAGATGCGCACTTCAGTGAAGTGGTTGCACAGCCAGCCACATAACTCGTCGTCCAGGACGTAGTGGGGCACGATGAAGACCAGAACTCCCCCGTACTGCAGGAGTGGCAAGCAACGCTGGTAAAAGGCTTTCTCCAGTCGTCTGCGACCACTGCCCTGGTACTGTGAGGCGCCCGAGTGGTCGGCCACCAGGTCGCCATAGGGAGGGTTGAGCCAGAGCAGCCCGAATGATTGGCGACTGATCATGGTGTCGAAAAGGTCGCTGTGCAGCACCCGGTCGAGCAGCTTACGAGCGTGTGCCGCTCGCTCACTGTCGTACTCCACAGCGCAGGCCTCGACCTGCTCGCGCCCGAGGGCGTGCGCAGTTTCGGCCAGCGCCACTCCTTCACCGGCACATGGATCGCAGATCCTCATGCGGCCGGTGGTGGGGGAGAGCGCCTGCAGAATGCGCTCCAGGGTGATTTCATCGGTGGGGTAGTAGCCGTTTCGGGCGAAGTTGCGCGCCAGGCGCGGGAACATCAGGGCCATGTGGACTCCTTGTTTGGAAAGGATGCTCAGGCAATCGCCCGAGCCTCAGTGGTCAAAAGGCCACGGCGGATGAGGTCGCCGAGGATCGGTTCAAGCACTTCGAGCTGCAGGGCGAGGCGCCAGGCACTGACGTCGCCAACTGCCCCGGGAAGCGGGGCGAGCATTTCGTGTTGGGTAAGAACCTCAATCACCGGCTCACGCCAGTGCTGCAGGAGAGGTAGAGGGCAGGTTTCCATCACCAAAGGCCAAAGCCTTTCAATGGGATCTGCGTGCACACGCCGCAGGAGCGCATAGGCGAAGTGGTTGGCCCGGTCGGGCTGCGCGCAGCGCCGGTCGAATAGCCAGCAATGCAGCAGGCTCCCGAATAGGGTTCCCCTGAGTTGGCGAGTAGTGCGCTTCTCCAGGAGTTCGGTATTGGGGAACACGGGCAAGCTATGGCCACCGGCAACGACGTGGAATTGATCCAGGCCATTCTCGGCACTGCCAAGGGTTAGCCTGGCCATGAACTCCTGCAGTGCGGTGTCGCGCCCCCAGGTCGAGAGGAAGACCAGATGTCTCTGCTCGTCGAACACGCAGGCATCGACATACAGGTCAGGGCATTCTTCTATGCGGAAGAGTTGATTCGACGCCGGCATGGCATCCTCCAAAAGGGGAGGGACGCCTGCCCGCAAGGGACAGGAAGCCCCTCGGGGTTGAGTTATTAATTGCTCCGGTCGTTATCAGTCGTTCCGGCGCCAGAGCTGGGCTTTGTAGTCCAGGGTGTAACCGAGCTGGTCAAGGCGTCTGGATTGCTCACGCAAGCGCTGGCGATCGACCGTGGTATCCAGCTTTACGATTTCGGCCAATGGCCAAATGGTGCCGAACAGATCTGCGTCTGCATCGTCTGCAGAGCGCTCGCTTGGTTCAGGTTGAGGGGCCTTGGCCAACTCGGCTGCTGACATGCCAAAAGGCATCTCATCAGGGGCTGGAGGCGAAGTGGGGGACGCAGTAGCTGGGGAATCCGCTGGAGGCTTCGTAGAGCTAGTCACCGAGCTCGCCGGAGGGTTACTCCGTTCTTCATCCAGAGGATCCGGCTCTTTGGGTTCGAGTCGCTCCGAATCAGCCACCGACAGTGTGTCCATCTCGTTGAGGGTCATGCCGTCCAGCTTGGCCCGCACCTCAATGACTGTTCTGCCGCTGCTGGTTGAGTAGCTCGACGGCCCGATATGAGCAATCACGAAGCTGCCTTCGTACTTCCCCTCGGTGTACTGCTCGAGCATCGAGTCTTTGACAGCGAACTCACCGATACTGGTGAGCAAGCGTGCGACGTTGAATGAGCCATAGCGGCCGGAGATGGATTTAATGACCAGTTGGCCATCGACGCGGATCATGAGTCCTCCAGAGGGATTAGGAGGCACGCCCGAACTGGGGCAATGCCCCGGTATGGGTGGGTTGAGGCGTAGGTATGAGGGTTAAACCCAGCCAAGCTCCGCCATCGAGAGCGGTGCGCCTTGGCCGACGATCAGGTGATCGAGGACGCGCACCTGGACCAGGGCCAACGCTTCTTTCAGGCGCTGAGTGAGCACGCGATCAGCCTCGCTTGGGGTAGAGCATCCAGAGGGATGGTTGTGTGTGAGGATCATCGCTGCGGCGTTGTGGGCCAGCGCTCGTTTGACGACTTCGCGTGGGTACACGTTTGCGCTGTCAATACCGCCTTGGAACAGAATCTCGAACGCTAACGTTCGGTGTTTGGTGTCGAGAAAGACAGCGCCGAAAACCTCGTTTTCCATGGGCGCAAGCTTGATCCTCAAGTAGTTCCTCACCGCTTCTGGAGATGTCAGCTCAGGGCCGCGGCTGAAAAGCCGACGCTCCAGAATCTGGATCGCCTGGCCTATGGTGAAATCCTCATCAGCTAGCTTGGATGCTGCTCGATCACAGAATTCAATCAAACGGAGTTGTTGCATGGCGATACCTCCAGGCTGGGGGTACGCACTCCCCCTTGGGAATGCGCATCCCAAGACGGATTGGTCGGATATGAAAAGCCCTGGTCAAAGCCAGGGCCGGTTGATGCAGAGAATGGAGCTGCAGTTGCAGCTCCTAGAGGGTTAATGGTGTGAGTGGTTGTGTTGCTTTGAGCGCTTATCCAACCACATGGCCCACAACACGGTGACGGCCAGAACCAGCAGAACACCGCCAGCGTAGATCAGGATGTTGTTCATCTAGTGCCTCCAGTGCAGCCAAGCTGCGACGCCGAGGAAAATTACCGCAACGGGTAAACTTACGACTGCATGGTACAGCGCAGCAGGGTCGTTGTGGTTACTCAGCAGCAGGTAGAACAGGCCACTGAGCAGCGTTCCGATACTGATGTTCTGCAGTATCGGCACGAAGAACGAAACGAATCGCTCCATATTTGGATGTCCTTCAGAGTAAGGGCCATCTGGAGGCGAGTCCAGACGGCATCAGTGGTTATGCTGCCAGTTGGCCGTGAGGCTGCTTCAACGAGATCAGCAACTGAGTGGCTTGCGACAGCTCGCCGTGGCTGACTTGGAGGTCGAGCCAGAGAGGTTTGCGCATGTCGCCATCGGGCGGCAGGCGGTGCAGGCCGAAGTCGACTACTGCAGCAGAGGGAGATGCCAATGCGGCTAGGTAAGCGGCTGCTAGCGTGGTGCTGAGGCGCTCACCAAGGTCAATGCTGGGCTGGTCTGCTTCCAGGTGGACTGCCTCATGCCATGCCTCGGGAGTGAATACCACCGGCATGGACAGGATCCGTGCCGCTTCTGGTGTAACGGACATCGGGCCGAACTTATGGGTACGCGACATGGTGTGTCTCCGAATGAAAAGCAGAGACACAAGTCGCCCGTGCGGGAGATTGAATCCCCGCATGGGTTGAATACCGAAAGTGAAGTAGAGCGAATTCTGGGCGTTAGCCCTCAGGAATGGAGCGATGCCGGAACTGGCTGGGAGCTGTAATGCAGTTCAACTCTCGCAGACCGTCGCGATCTGGGTTCAGGCAACGTGCCACATACTGAGAATAAGTTTCACGCTCAGCATGGGGCTCGTTGAAGAGCTTAGAAATGCCACCGATGGATATGACGAGAACCATCAAGACCAACAGGGCGATATAGAGGTATGGGCGTGTGCTGGTGTCAGCCATGATGAAATCTCCGATATGCAAATGAGGGATACGGAGATGCACAGACCCAAGCGGGTAGTGAATCCCGCAGGGAGGAACAGAGGGTAAGAGAAGCATCCATCGCCAGGTGCGATTGTCCGTGCTGCCGGATGCGAAACGGACTGGGGAGGTGGATCACCGACTGAGCGGCGCAGCTTGAAGATCCGAACTGCCTGGGCGGGGGCTGTCAACGACAGCGAGCCACGCAATTAGCTTCCACGACCCGGCGCCGTGGTGTCAAGCCATGGGAGTATCAGCATTTAACTAAGAGCGTCTAAGGGTTCATTTGTTTGCTAACGCGCGGGCACTCAGCTGTGACTTGGGTGGGGGCAGAGTGTACCCGTGCTTTAGAAACATCCAGCCTCGGCCTCACGCACATACTGAAAAGCCAGTTCCAGTTCATGGAACTCTTCTCCAGCAGGGTACGTCTTCCCGTACCGGCGAGCGATCCAGGTGCGACCGGCATTCCGGGTGACAACCTCCCCAATATGTGAGCCGTCCTTTCCCTGCACGGCATGTATCGGGTTGGCCCTGATCTCTCTTACCGCGTCAATCCAGCTATGCAGGGTCTTTGCCTGCCGCGGAGTAATCAGCACCTGCTGTAATGCCTGTTCAACCGCTTCCTTGTCGAGGCCGGCACGCAACTCTTCAACGATTTTTCGGTTTGTTCGGCTCAGGCTCATTCTTGGGCTCCTGATCTTAGGCGTCCTGGTTTTACAGCGCGATCCGATGCTGGCAGCGGCGCAAATACTCACCGGCCGCCGTACCTGATAGCCAAAACAATCAGCGCGCCGACAACTAACGAGCTGGTGTACAGGAACAGATCGCCAGCCCACCACGGGTACTCCTGAAATCCGATCCCCTGCTCGAAGAACTGACGCGAGGGAGGCGTCTGCTTCTCGGCTATGTTCCTGATGACATCGAACCAGGATGTATAGGAAAGCCAGACCGCAAATCCAACCGTGTACCGTCGGGGGATCATTCCCAATACAAACGGCATTAGCAGCGCGGCCCCCAAAAAAGCGACTGTCAGAAGACATGCCTTCAGCGTGACAAAAAAGTCCGAGCCGATGGCCTGAGCAATCTGCATGACAAAGAATGCGATGATGATTGCTACGACGGCAATTACAAGGGCTGGTCCGTCACCAGCGCTGCTGCGTGAGCTGTACATAGGTTGCTCTCCAAGTGAAAGAGCGCATATTCACGCACAACGACAATCGGTCTACAAGCCGGCTCTGGGGGCGTTTTACTTTTGCAATTTCAATACAATAGGAAAACTAATAGATAAAATATCATCGAATGATATATCCCACCTCCAAGGCCCAGGAAAAACGTGCCCTGATGAAAAGCGAGGTGATGTTTTTACTAATTGTTTCTGCATCAGTTTCTATGTCGCCATACCGAGAAAAAGCTTGACGGAGAAGCGCTGACCCACTAAACGTGGCATTATGCGATCGAAACGAAGCTGCCCAGAGGAACAGATCATGGCAAGCGTTCAGAACAGCAAACCATCTCTCGCGCATCGCTTCGGCTTCGGGCTTGGGCAAGCTGTGAAACGCTTTCGTGCAGCCTGGTTCCGCATGGAAAGCAACCTGGTTCAAAGGGCTGGTGAGCATGGCGCACTAGTGAAAGCTTCCCTGCTTGTCGTGAAGGTTTTGCTGGGAGCCGCTGGCTTGGCTGCTGTCTTGTTCGCAGCATTCTGGATTGCTGTTTTCGTGCTTGGTGTATTGGCGCTTGTCGCCTTTGGTGGTGGGGATGGAGATGAAGAGGGCTTTAATTCTGCGCTAGATGGATTTGTGGACGGTGGGTACTATGAGAATGGAGTAAAAGTCTATGATTATGATGAATGAACTCTCTTTAAGTTAAGTGGCCACCCGTATTTCTAATTAAGGGTGGCCTACTATTTAGATGCCTAGTTTCCTTCTTGCGTCATTTTGACCTTTTTCTTGTTGTTTCGCCATGTTGTCGGAAGATTTGGCAATAGCTTGCGCTGCAAAATCTCCTCCCTTGATTCCTGCCCAGCCCAGTAGTCCCATCCAAATCATCGGCACAACTAAGAACATTAGAGCCGTCGCGAAGTCCATGTACATGTCGCCTGCAGGATCTGCAGAGAAGTCGAGTATCCCCTCTCCAAAATTCGGCCCGCCGCTAGCATAAAGCGCCTGAAGCAATCGGCTGTCCAGCCAGCGTGCAAGTTCAAACCAGAAGTGCAGGAAGTACAGAGCGAACATCAGGATGGTGCAAGTAACGAATGCCTTTACGTCGAAGGCACTAATGACCAGCACCAGGGGCAGGGCAATGATGGCCATCATAATTGTGTAGGCGAGCACCGACGGGATGGTCTCCCTGACTGCATGCATCATGGGGAAGAACGCAACGCTGCCCAGTCCAGTACCTACGGCAGCGGCAGCCCCGCCGACGTAGCCGAGTGCAGACGGATCGAGAGAGCTGTAGCTGGGGTAAATGCCGCCTTCTGTCAGGCGCTGCCGCTTGGGGCTTACCAGTGTGCGAATCAGTGCATTCTCGGACTCGGCCTTGGAGGTGAAGGTAATGGCGTTGCGCACCCGCTCCCAGGTCGTTGGCGGGATCTGCTCAATCAACCGATCTCGAAGACCGATGCCTGAGTCAGCCCACCACTGCTTGCATTTGGGAAAGCCTCCGCCGGCGTTCTGGGGTAGGCCAGCATCACGCGTTGAGTCATACGGCCAGTTAGCTCGAGGAGTGCGCGAGTACTCCTGGTCGTAGTAGCCAGCGGTGCTCATGAAGAACTTGCTACCAATCCAGCCGACATCGATCTTCTGTTCCTCGGTCAGGGCTGGGCGTTCATCGAAGAGTGCTACTCGAGCGTTCGCGTAGCAGTCCCGGACGAAATCACCGACCTCTTGGCGCAGGTACGGATCGGTCAGGCGCATTTCGTCGATCTCGATCTGCGCCTGACGAAGCTCAGTGCCACATGGGATGCTGGCTACTGCAGCGGTTGTCACACCCTTCGAGATTGTGTGAACCAAGAACCACCACATTGGCACCTTGGCGCTTTGACCATTCAGGGAGCTGAAACTTTGTCCCCAGCCCGTACTGGCAGGCTGCACGACGGATCGACCGCATTGATCGGATCTGCTGCTGTCGATCTTGATGACACCGAGCTGGATAGGAACGAACGGGATGAAGCCAAAAATACTGATGAAGATCATGGTGTAAACCCGGGTTTCAACCCAGGTCAAGGCCAATACCCCCTTGTTGCCCTCGTCAGCGCCTTGGTCACGCGCTTTGAGGAAGCTGCTGGCGATCACGAATGCCAAGGGCAGTACCGCCAGGCCAGTGCCGAGCAGGAGGTCAGTGAGGCTGTTGTTCAGTATCCAGCCCAGCAGGGTGAGGAAATACTCCAAGTAGCTGTGCGTCATCATGATGCGCGAACCTCCAAGACGCTCGACCAGGCGGTGTACTCGACCAACAGAATGTAGAAGAAGCAGGCTGCCGCAATGCGGTTTCGGGCACGTCGCTGTCGGTCAGGAAGTGGGCTCGCCTCGATGAGCGTTCGGTAACGAGTCCACCAGTAGCGGGCTCCCCACACGTAGATCAGGATCCTGAGCGGAACCAACCAGGGCATGGCCGTCTGCACGGATTCACTGAACCGACCGGCCCCGGCAAACGTCGCGCCGGCAAACTGCATGGCCATGGCCAGTCCCAGTGCCACAAGGCTCCAGGTGATGAAGATGGCTGTGAAGCTCGTCTTGGTAAGGTAGCGAATGAACCAGCTCTTCATTACTGGTCCCTCGACTCATCGGTCTGGGCCGGACGATTGATGACTGGGTCATATTGGTCAATAGGCTTGCCTGCTTCGCGTCGGCCTGCACGTCGCTCGAGGATGGTCACCGCAGTGTTGTTGGCGATGCTGTTGCGCAGGTCGAGCTCCAGCTTGATCATGTTGATCTCGCGCTCGAGCATGGAGAGGCTGCGATCGTTGGTCGCCATCGCTTCCGATACATTCGCGATGTTGGGCTCCTTCATGCCGGCGAGCATCGCCCGACTAACCGATATCGCCAGCTCCAGAACGCGAACCAAGGCCATCTCACCTGATAGACGCTGAATCAGTACGTTCTGGTCTGGATCTCGCTGCAGCGCTTCGATGAGCGTTCGATTAGTACGCATCGACCCACCACTTGCCTTGTCCAGGTTCTCGTCGTTGATTGGCACGCGCTTGGTGACCAAGTCTTGAAGGGCGACCTGAATCTTCTCTTGCTCTTCCGCGATAAGAGGCATCAGCCCAACGCCGGCGGTAGTCTTGGATTTCTCGCATCCTTCACATGTACGGACTAGCTGCTCGCCGACCACTCGAGTCATGAACGCGGCGGCATCCTCGGGCGTAGGCCAATGCCGGCATAGCTCGCCGGTGCACGAGCTGGATGGAACGGGTGAGAGATCGTCGGCCTGATGACGTCCATTCAGAATGTTGTAGCCGGCGATCACTGTGTCCTGGGTGACGGAGACGGGAGCTTGACCGCGACCGCCGCGTGTTTCGCCACCGACCCATGGAACACCCTTGTCGCCCGACTCCTTGGCCACTTCTTCTTGAACGGCCACTGCATCGCCACGCATCTCGCCAATTTTTTCTTGCCATGCTTTCAGCGCTGCCATTCTGTCCCAGCCCGTACCAGACATTGCCCCTTCCATGGTCTCGGTGAAGCGTTGGCAGTTGAGTTGACCTTTATCGAAATCAACTCGGGCTTGTAGAACACCGTTGTTTAATAAATCGTAGAGATCTGGATTAGCGCGCTTAATGATAAGTGCCGGTAATGAGCCTACTGCAGCGGTGGCTCCCTGCATGATTTCTGACATCATGTTTTTGAAGCCATTGGATACACCGTTCAACTGGTTGGCAACAGTGGCCTCCAAATCGAGTTTGCTACACATCTGGAAGCCTTCCCACTCTGCGCCAATACCAAACCCAATGGTATTCATGCGGCTTGATGAACGAGTCGCTACTTCCGCTCCTCCAATCTTGTAGTACAAATCATCGGATACAGTTGCACCCACCCCCTTATCATTCACGCTGACTCCAGCGTCCATGAAAGCCATTGCTGGTAGTGAATGAAGTGAGAGCACAACCCAAAGACCAGCGTAATTGATGAAATTAGTCTTCATCCCATGAACTCCTATTGGAAATCCACTGAGCCGAGGAAAATCTGCCCACGTCGCTGGCAGCATGAATAAGGCCTCCAGAGCGACCAGGCATAGCTGCCTTCCGGTGACTGATGGGAAGCGCTGCTGCTCACGACCGGATCCAACAGCCCAGTATCGGGAAAGGTTGCGCACGTCATCTCCAGCTTTGGCCAGAGCGCTTGCCATTTATGAGTGCTGGAGTCGCCCTCTTTTATCTTCCCTGGGGGCCAGTAACCGGCACGGGATGAGGGGGTCAGAGGTTGGTAGACATGGGGCTGAAAACGCTGGGTGACGATATCTGCAGCGCGCTGTGCGACCACTGCGGCCGCTTTGTAATCGTTGGTCTGATTGACCCAGCCAGTCCGTGGGTAGAGATGGCCCCAGTTGTCGGCAGTCGAGCCGATCTCGCGCATACCAGGTATCAGTGCTTCGGGATACATCAACTCCGGGACGCTGTGTCGCCAGGCGAGCGAGTCCAGAGTGCTCAGGAAATAGGGCATGTAGGGTGAGGCGCCGGTGGCGCAGGCGTATCCAGATTGTGAGGCGAATTGTGAAAGGGCATAACCGCCAGGATGTCCAACCACATCTGCGTTCTTGAAGCGCAGGCTGCTGTACTTAGACGATGAGTGGTCTTTCCCGCCATCCATTGCCTGCGGATTAGGCATGCTGAAAGGTGCGACTTCTACCCATGGGTTATTTCCCGTTTGTGAGTAACTCGAAACCACCGTCTCGGGAATGTAATGACGTACCTTGACCGATGTTCTGACCTTGCAACCCGCGACAGTGCAGAAGAGCCAATAACAGATACCCACAACCCGATAATCCAGGCATGTCGGAGACAGCGTTGATGCTGTGATCGTGGCGGTATTGAGCGCGAAGCTGTTGCCGCAGAAGCTCAAGCACAGGACGCCCAGAGCTTTCGAGGAGACTGGCATACGCATCACAGCCCCCTCGCTTTACGGATCATCACCAGAGCTGCCGCGACGTTGGGTTGGCCATAAACGACGTGGCTGTCATTGACGGTGACGGCGGGGAGCTTGTCGATCTTCGCTGCCCAGGCTTGCTGTAAACCTCTATTGGCCTCTTTGATCTCGTCTTTGAATTTGAGCCAGCGCGGGCTTCCCATGAGCTGATTGATCTGCGCCTGCGCCTGTTGTGGATTGGCCGACAGTCCGCGTGAGATCTGCCCCTCCAGCACCTGCACGCGATCCAGGGCAATGATCTTGGCGCCGGCAGGGACTCCGCTGAGACGGATTTCGCTAGTGGTGTAGACAATGACCTGGTCGGGGGCGGCCTGCGCGGCTGCGGGGGGGAAAAGCAATCCCAACACCATTAGCGTAGGGATCAGGTGAGCTCGATTCGCATGCATAGGATGGCTCCTCAGTTTCAATGGAGCCATCCTGATCAAACGCGCGCTGCAAAGAACTACTTAATTAGTTTTTGGTCTGGGGGTAGTTTTTCCTCGGCCCGTGTCATTGAGCGGCAGACCCTGCCGCGCCGACTCAAACAGCTTGAACAACTCGTCTCGCTGAGCCTCCGACACCTGGTTCTTCTGACACCAGCCGAGGATCCGGAGCCAGAGCCAGTCGGCAACCAGTTCGCAAATTCGTTCGCTCGAGGTCGCCTCTAGGTTTTCCTGGAAGACGATCAGCTCCTCGAGGATTGTGGGGGCAGAAATCTTCAATGCTGCCCGGTAGCTCGACTCAGGCCCCATCTCTTTGAGCCGGCGCAGTTCGCCAAGCGTCGTATCCATGAGGCGGGTTCTGCGCAGTGCCATCAGGCTTCTACCTGGTCATGAGGCTTGATTCCTCTAACAAGGTCGATTTTGTTGGCAACCATATAGGCGGCCTCAACCTCTGAAACAGCGTGCTGTCGCATCAGCTCACGGCGCTCTGCTTTCTCCTCATTTTCCGTCATACCGAGAGCCAGGTAGATGCTCGGCGGAACGACACGAAACAGGGCTTCCACCCGTTTTGACAGCACAACGCCCTCGGTGTACTTGCGAGGCTCCTTCGTGGCCGACAGCAGCAGATCCTTCTGCGCATCGGTCAGGCGCTTGAAGCGGGCTATCTGCTCGATTTCTGCAGGTGGCATCGTCAAGCACAGCCACCATTCGATCATGTTGAGCATTTTCTCCGCGATGTCCGGGAAGTCCGCCAGGTTTTGAGTGGCAATCCAGTACCAGGCTCCCAGCTTCCGCCACATCTTGGTGATCTTGGCCGCATAGGGGGCCACCAACTGGTTGGTGGTGGTGATGTGCCCCTCGTCCGTCAACACAATCAAGGGACGACCGGCATGCTGTTCCCGCTCAGCAATGTTGTTGGCCCGGTTCAAAAGGGATATGTAGGTGATTGCCATCTGGCCGTCGTAGCCCTCGCGTGCGAAGGTGGCAAGGTCAACGAGAGTAAAATCGGCGTCTGGCCACGGCGCCGAGGGACGGTCGAACAGCTCACCCTCAAAGCCCTGGCAGAAGAGGTTCATCGACTCAGCCATTTCTGCAGCTCGATCACGGCGGCGTTGTGGCCTGTCTTCATCGCGCGACAATCCAAAAAGAGCGTCGCGAACGTGCGAAGGCAGGGTCTGGATTCCGAGTTCGTGCGTGGTCACGGCCGCATTGAAAATGGCCGTGCGGATCATGCTCCGATCTGCACGAGTCATCGCCTCGATCTCTTTCGGCTCGCCCCCGGTGATCATGAGGCGCGCAGCAATTTCCATCTCGCCCATGAGATCGCGCTGCGCGTCGTCGTCATCAGCCTCAACCTCATCGGCATCATCGAGTTCAGGTTCGTCGAGCTCGACCTTAGCCAGCTCCAGGAGCTTCCACGCTTCCGCGAATGGGTTCAGGCTGAGCTGATGTCCGTTCTGATCGAGCCCACCTGGCTTGATGGTGATTCTGTTCACCGTCAGACCTTTCCTGGCCATGTCATCGGCTAGCAGCCCGAAGCTGTTGCCAGCCTCGATCACGAACATGCGTGGCCGGAGTATGGCCATCAGCTCCGTCATCATTTTTACCAGCGTGGCTGACTTACCAGCGCCTGTTGGCCCCAGAAGGAGGAGGTGACCGTTGGCCAGCCGGTCATGCTTGCTTATCGGATCGAAGCACAGTGGTTCACCGCCTCGATTGAAGAAAGTCAGCCCCGGCGTACCCGTACCTCTTGAGCGGCCATAGAGAGGGACAAATCCAGCAATGTGCTGGACGAACATGAACTTGGAATACCAGTTGTACTTGTCGTCCATGGGGTTGAATGCCATGGGCAGCCAGCGCAGGTAGCTGCTGCAAGGAGCCACCTCGTCAGCTTCTGCAGTGGGCTCCAGGTTGGCCTGCTGCAGAGCGTTGACAACCTGTCGGCGCCGCCGGCGTAACTCCTCGCGCGTATGCCCCTTGATGTATACCGAAATACTGCCTCGGTAGAGCTTGTGGCGCTCCCCAAGATACTGACGTGCTTCAGCGCAGTCCCGAGCGGTGAGCTCCGACTCAAGGTTCTCCCCGATCGACTTCTTCGAGAGCTGGGCCAGGTGCTCCTCGAGCACGTCCTGAGGAGTAACCAGCATGGTAATGGCCAAGATGGAACCATCTGGCATGAGGTCGAACAGCGCGTTGATTGCATCACCACGCTTTACCTCACCCGTGAAATGACCGGGACTAGGCTGCTTGCGCAGCCGCTCTACCGTCACGATCTGGTGGTAGATGCCATCAAACGCCCAGCCTATCTCTGGCAGTGACTTGGGCGAGGTGAAAAGCAGGGACTCAGCCAGATCATCGTCAGGTATCGGGAGTGAGCCGGGGGGCGGTGGTTCTTCAGCCGCGAGGTGGCTCTTGTCGACCAAGTCATACCAAGCCTGTGGATCACCAGCATCCGGGGCGGGGTTGAACCAGGGCAACATCCAGCGATGAAACTGTCGCTTCGACATGCGTGTTATTGGTATTCCAGCACCTGCCAGAGATGCAGTCAGGCGCGCACAGGCATCATTCAGGGCCTCCAGCGGTGACATATCGTAGAGATCAACTCCCTCGCCTTTGGGTATCCAGCGGTACACCACGATGCGTGCCTTGCGGATGGTTCCTCGCCAGGGCGTGCGGGTCACCATTTCGTCTTTGAACAATCCACCTTCTTTGGCGATAGCCTGCATGTGCCTGCGTGTCTGCTCCAGAAAGCTTTGGGTGAACTCACTATCCAGGATGTCCGGCTTGATGTGAGCCTTTAACGCTTCCAGGTAGTCCCGAAAGTCGTCACTGTCCTGGCAGTAAAACTGCACGACCCAGGGGCTATCCTCTTTCTCGTTGAAGCTGTCCTGCAGGGCATCTTCTATAACGTCGCGAACCTGCTCCAACCAGGCTTCGCCGCGCCCCTCGGTGGGGATCGTCCCGACATCGAATGCGGCGCCGACAGAGATACCATCGCTCAGCAGGATCGCCTGCTCGTCCTTCAGGTACTCGACCCATGGCAGTTGGGAAGCAAAGCTGGGCAGCGGTTTGTACATCGCGTCGACGTCAGACTGCATCAAGGGGCGAGTGGGCTGGCCGGGATCGGCAAAGAGCCTTTGCGCTGGCGTCGGTGCACGAGAGGCTGTTGGAAAACCAGCAAGCGACAGCAGTTTCTGCAGCATCAGTAATCCTCCGTGCGCTCACCTGGCATGGCGTATTGCACCCTAGAGAAGAAGGGAAAAACGGTCGAATACCCAGGGACTGGTGCCGGTTCGTTGCCGACCAGGTGCGGGTACACGTACATCACAAGGTCAGGATTGGGCAGTCTGGGGAACAGGTTGTAGATCTCGTTCTGGGCCGAGCGCGTATAGGCTTCTTGCTCGGCGGGATACTGCTGCACCTGTTGGTCTGTAAGAGGCCGGCGCAGTGAGGCGTGTGCGTCGGCGAGTTGTTGCTTAGTGCCGCGGCCGCTGCTGTTCCAGAGATCCATCATGGTTCTATCGCCGCGCGGCAACATCTCCTCGGAGGTGGTTGAGCAGCCCGAAAGCGCCAGGCTAATCAAGATCCAGAAGGGCAGACTGGCTGCTTTCATACTTCACCTTTCGTCCGTTGAGTTCGTAGTCGATTGGGATTTGGCTCGTGATATGAATCGCCACCTCTTGGCCCGGTGGGACGTAGACGGCATCGAAGGTCTGGCCATAGCGCTCCATCGCCCACTTCCGCACGTCCTCCATGCCGCCGGCGCCGGTCTTACCCAGGATGTAATTGCCCAGGTTTCCGGTTACTGCAGAGGAAGATCCTGAGGAGTCCGCAGTCGTGGTGGTCTCTTGATTCGCGTACGCCTCGCCAGCGGCTGCCAGTCCGCCCATCAGGAACTGGCTGGCAATGAACTGACTGGCGTTGGACTTACGAGTGCCTGCGATGCACGGCACGCCATAAGGATCTGAGATCCAGCCGATCGTGCTGCGTTGATTGCTATTGGATTGTCCGCTCGCCACAGCTTGTGGTGCCGGTACAGTGCGTACACGGCCATCTTGGAATGTGAACGTGATGCTGTTGATGGCACCGCTCACGCATGACAGCGTCCAGTCGCCAGTGGCAGTGCCGGATACGACAGCAGACTCTACGTCGGGGAGTTCGATGCCGTTGGAAATCAGGTTGTCGGCGCCGATCAGTACCTTGAACGGGTAAGGGTCGGTCACCGAGCCTTGAATCGGCACACGTCCGATCATCGCCGTCATGGCCACCGACCCCATGAGTGTCGAGTTCTCCGGGATGGTGAAGCGTGGTGTTGCCTCGCCAATGTCCCGCTCTCCTTTCAGGTTGGCCCTCAGGCTGCGCTGTGAGTCGGAGATGGGGTTGTCGTCGAGTTCAGCGAGAGAACCGCTCAGGCTCGAGAACGAGCTGGGGAACGCTGACGGTTCCTTTCTGTTGCCGGAGCGGTCGGTTGCAATGGTGTCGAGCGGCGAATGCCAGACCAGCTCGTCGGCGTTGCCAGGGCTGATCGATCCTGCCCCCAGTCCGTTACCTTCCAGCCCCAGCCCCAGGGGAATGTCATCGTAGCCACTGCCGCGTTGCTTGAGTTGATCAAGCTCGACCTGCAGCTTGTCCAGAGCAGATGTCAGTTGGTTGGCCTGACTCTGGGTCTCCTGTTTGGCATTTTCTACTGCGCGCTCCACAGTCTGATCAATATTCTTGCGCTCTCCATGCAGTCGTTCGTTCTCATCGATGAGGCGCTTGTTCTCCTGTGCGACGTGCTCAAGATCCTCTCGCATCGCCTTCACCTGGCCGACCAGGGTGGCCACCGTATCCTTCGGTGTATCACCTACAAGCCCAAGCGCCTCGAGCTCTTCGACAGTCAGCGTTTTATCAAGAGCAGCCTGTTTGGCTGGGGCAGTTTCCGGCAGCTCGCTGCTTGGCCATAGAACGAAGACCACAAGGGTTATGACCAGCGCCAGGGCTACGATGAGCTTCAGGATGGGATTACTCACGGTCAGAAACTCCCACGCTTGGCGCTGGTGGCAAAGCCAGCTCTAAAGACTTGTCGCGTGTCACGACATAGACCGTTGTCGTATCTGCCGGCGTGCCGGCCGGGCCGAGGTCGTTGTGCTGGAAGGTCGCAGCGTAAAGATCGCCCTGCAGGTGTCGCGGATCCAGTTGAAGGCGCTCGTGGCGGCGGTTCACGAGGCGAACTGCAGTGACCGTGAATGACCCCAGGCTCCATGCCCCGAGTGCCACAGCATCGATATCGAGAGTGGGGGCAAGCGTTTGGATATGCCCAGTCAACCTGACCGGAACTTGCTGCACATGGGGTAAGGCCTCCACTGTTCTGAGGGGGGCGTACATCATCTGCGCGGCATAGCGGGTCAGCGCGACTGGAGCAGGTGTTCTGGCAGGTGAGGCTTCTACTGCAGGTTCCTTGCTTGCCTGACCCGTCGAATCGCCCTGGGCGTCAGTCGAGACTCTATCGCCTGTGACCACCTTCGCCGGTTCGAGCTGGCCGGCATTATCAGTGGTGGCGATGTCGAGCAGGATGATCTCACCAGATTCATCGTCTCGTAGCTGTAGCCGACTTGGCGGAAACGCCTCATTGGCCAGCAGATATACTGCACCAGCAACGCTCTGGATACGCAGCTTGCCGGTCAGGGATCGAGGCGCTCCAACACTCACGTTGCGATCAATGAAGACGATACGCTCATGGCCAACAGAGAGCTGAATCGGTAGAGGTACGCGATTCCACTTGAACACTTCAACCGCATGAGCGATGGAGGCACTGGTGCAGAGACCAATAACCGCTAGCGTTAGGAGTAGTTTCGCTCTCACTGCTCGCCCTCCCGCACCACACTCAGGAGTTGAGGCACTTCGGCATAGCAGTCCAGTTGCAACCCCCACGGGTTCAGTTCTGGATCGACGTCATTGCGCACGACACGGATAGGGTAGCGAACGAGCGTGCTCTTAACGGGCTCTGCCATATAGTGCTCGTCGGTCACCAGATCCAGATAGACCACCCAACTGTCTCTCCCTTCGACATCGACTCGGCTGTTCTTGAATCCCCGTCCGGGAATCTCGTACACGGATCGTTCACGCTTGAGCAGCTCATTCGCGGCCTTGCGCCTGCTCGCGTCTGCTTCAAGAAATGCCCGGCAGGATGGAGTCAGCAGCGCCTGCAGGTTGTAGATGTTCTGCTCGTATTCGATTGAGCCATCCGTTTGCCAGCGGTTGAGCTGCTGGAAGATGTAATAGGCGAACGAATAGACAGTGCTCGGTGGAACAACCCACCACTCTCTGGTGCTGCCAGAGCGAAGGTCTGGTGGATTGTGCACGGTCAGATTCTTCGGGGCGGAGTACCACCCATAGGCGAGCATCAGGCAAAAGCCAATGAGGATCCCGCACCCGATGCGGAGTGTATTGATATGTGAATCCCGCTCATCCAGAGCACGTTTGTAACGACTCATGAGATCACTTCCTGCGCAGGGACCAGGAGCTTTCCTGCAGGACGAGCCTGCGGTCAGCTACCCCAAGGGCCTCGAAAAACGAGGCATACGAAGAGAGGGTCAGGCGTGCCTGCAGAGATCGGTAGAGCCACATCACTGCCCGGCCACGCTTCTTTACCGCCAGCGCTTTGCCGGCGAAAAAGACGCAAAGAAAGCCTGTAGCGAGGGTTATCGTTGGAATCACAGCCCAGTAACCCATCAAGACGAAGATCGCGATGCCTGCGGCAAGTCCGAAGGCCGCCCCGGAGAAGAACGTCATGAACATCTCAGCCGAGGTCAGACCACGAAAGACCACGGGCGGGCGGTTCAGGCGCTCAGGCAGAAATTCGACAACCATTCAGAGGATCTCGGTTGCCTTGTTTACCAACCAGATCACGATGATCAGCAGACCACCGCCGACCAGGACGACGGTGAAAAAATCAGTCCAGGTTGCTTTCTTCTGGGTCACTTCATGGAATTTCTGAACCGCATTGATCGCAACGTTGATGAAGCAGAACGCCGCGACTGCCAGCCCCGCCACTACGAGAAGGTCGTATCCATAGTTCTGGAGCATCTTGAGGAAGCCGCCTTCTGTTCCGCGGCTAGGTGCATCTGGTCTAGGGAGTGCAGCAAATGCCGGCGAGGCGAGCAGAGCCGTGATGCTGGCGATCAGGCGAAGCCACAGGATTTGGACTTTGGGCATTGAAAACACTCCTAGCGAGAGATGATGAGAAGGACAACGAAAAGAAGGACGGCCAGGCGCAGCAGGGTGCCCCCGAGTTTTTTCAGGGCGAGGCTTCGGTCAGCCCAGCCGCGATAGGCGGACTGCAACACCCACGCAACGAACAGGAAGAGTAAAACGGCGACGAAACCGGAGATCGCAAGCGACAGGTCATCCGCTGAATAGCCTGCGCCCAGTTCAAAAGCGGCCTTCTGCTCCTGGTTCATTGCGGGGCTCCTCGATCACGGCTGTAGTCGCCAGTGATTTCCTGGATGTCTCGAGGCTGAGCTCTTGATGGGGCGAGATAGCCTTGTAACCCAGCCTCGATGCGGGTGAGGTCAGACTGGATCAGGTCGTAATCAAGCTCATAACGGCTGCCGCGCACGTCACGAGACGCGCGCGCCTGGGCTTGCGCACGCTTGATGATCGCTTTGATGTTTTCGAGCTGTTTCAGCGCCAGGGATATTTCGCGGATTTCCTGAGGATTACCGCTTGCCCACGTCTGCGCCGAAAGTAGAAATACGCCTGCCAGTACGAAGCACTGACTGACACGGCGCACGTAGGTATGGCTTGGTTGCATCGAGGCTGACCCGTCATGAATGGACGGGTGAAAGCCTCTCGGAAATGCTTCGACAGATGAACAGATAACTCTTTTTTGGCCGCCGAGAATTAATTCGCGGCCTCTTTCGGACGCTTCCAGAACAGGCAAAACCCTGCCGTTATCGGGTAGCTGATGGCGCCACCGCCGGCTTGTGTGCTTTCAGGGATCTGGTACACCCCTCTCAGCAGCGGCTGCGCGCTGACCAGTTCCCAGCCCGCTCCCCCCATCTTGTTGAGCTGTTTTTGCCAGTCCCCCGTTGAAGAAATATCTGGCTCAGTCAAAGGCAAATCGGTCTTGAAGATCCAGACCCCCGAACGTTCGCGCTTGTAGTCCAGCTCGACGTATGAGGTTGTGTATTCAAAAGTCATGTGAATCTCAATCTCCAGGTAATGGTCAGAGGTACTTCTTGAACGAGCCCGCCGTGATCGACACCGCAAGGCCCAGCAGCAGCGCGCACGGTAGAAGCACCCAGTTCGGATGAACGGAGAAGGGCAGTGATAGGTAGATCAGCCAGGCCGAGAGGAAGAGTGGAACGATCAGCCGCTTCGAGTGGTGATAGACAAACGATGACTCGCGGCCGGCGCCAAACCGGCGAATATCCCGCCGTACCAGCCCATCCACGAGTCCGACCATCGCTGCCATTACAAACAAAGGGCTGGTCAGCGTGAGGATCACTAGGCGAACCATGAACGTCAGCGTGACGTACAGCGTCGCCAGCAGGTAGTCCTCGATGGCCACCGCAAGTTGGTTCGAGTAGACCTTGAGAGCGGATGAGCCCTGCGGCAAAGGTTGCCGAGCGCTCACGATCCAGTCGAGGAAGCCCGTCTTCACGAACAGCCACTCGTAGGCCGCGAAGGTCAGTTGCTGCGCTGCTTGGCCAGGATCAGACATCAAGAGAGATCGCGTGAAATCGTCAGAGATCCATCCGAGTTCGATGGTGAGCATGGCCTTCGCGTGCAGATAGCCCTCTTCGTCCCACAGGTCGAATGCAATACCCAGCCATTCAATCAGGATGCTCACGCATAGGGAGAGCAGTAGCACCCCGACTGCTACTTTCGCCTTGTGGATGACTCCAAGTATCCCTTTTGGAGGCTCCTTTGGCTGTGCCGGCGCGCGTGATTGATCTGCCATGATGGTTACCTGATTCAGTGCAGTGTGATGCTGGTTGTCGTACAGGTAATGAGCTGCGGCGCGAACTCTGGTGGTTCAATGGTGATCATCAAGGAGCAGTTCGATTCCGGGTTAGGGATAGGCCCAACTAGGCGAGGAGCCAGGCCGTGGACTTCGAGCAAGCTGAGTAACTCATCTGCTGCCAGCCCGAGCTGGATCCTTGTCTGGAGTTGCAGCAGCGAATCCAGGTATCTGCTCGATGCCGGCAGCGTAATGGATTGGACTTGGAGCACCGCCTGAGCTGTGCGGACAAGCGATTGCCCGTTGTTTGCCGCCTCCCGAATTGGCATCAGGATGCCTCCTCAAGGTCATTGAGCAGCGACTCCTTGTTGTAGTCTGGGGCCGCTGTACCAGACCACCACTGGCCGCTGGTTCGATAGTTCTTGCGCATATAGCCCGCTAACGCTTCGAGGTTCTCTGGCATCAGGTCATCATCATTCGAGGCGGGGAGTGGCATGCGAATTTTCCATAGCTGTCCGCCCTCGAGCAGCGCAAACGCCTGGCCTTTTGGCAGGCGTACAACAGACGCGGGCTCTATCATTGGAACGCTTGACGTGCTTACCCGATCCTGGGTCGCTGAAGTGAAGTCGGTATTGCTTGTGGGATCAGATGAGTCGGTCGCTCCCGAAACGAGCGTCGTGGTGTATACGTCGACCTTGGGCAACTGGTTTGTCAGTAGCTCTGCAGTGGCCGTTTCGCGGACTCGCAGCATGATGAGGTTGTTGAAGTTACCCACGACCTGGCCGGCTTTCGCTCGACTCCCAATACGCGCCTCGATGTCACTCATGGTCTGGGTGTAGGCCGTTACCTGCATGCCGGCACCGCCCCCCTTGTTGATCAACGGTATGAACTCTTCGCCCATCAACTCGTTGAATTCGTCGCAATGCAGGTTGATCGCCACCTTGCTCGCGCCTTCCCCCGGCAGCCCGTCATCAATCCCGTGCTTGTAGATGTGGCCTGCGACCGATACCAGATCAGCGAACATGCTGTTGCCGACGGCAGATGCAATCTCTGGGTCAGAGAGAGCATCCAGTCCGATATAGACGATGCCGCGCTTACGGATGATCTGCTGCCAGTCGAAGATAGGACGCGGATCCTCGAGGTCGGTGTAGTTTGGGGCCAGCAACTGGGCAATCTTGCCGGTGGTGAGTTTCTCCAGGAGCGGTAGTAGCGACGCAACGATCTTGTCGAAGTAGGTTCGGTCGTACCTCACAGCACTGCGCAGGCCATCCATCACAGGGTCATGAATCTTGCGCATGGCGAGATACTGCTCGATGGCCACCACGCGCTTGTCTCGACCGTGCATGTTGCGCGGGATGTTCTTGTCGTTCAGGCCGTTCTCGATGGCCACGATCAGTTCCCAGGCCTTGGGATCTTTCTGAGGCAGCATGAACTGGGCGTACTCTATGAACAGCGCATCGATATTGACCACGTCCCGCTGAATCATCAGGTAGTCAGGCCGCTGGCCGAGGGCGTTTCTGGCACGCGCTACGATGTTCACGAAGCGCCAGGCGAACTCTTTGAATGCCGCACTGTTACCCTCACTGGCCAGTTGCCCAGAAATACGTGAGGCGACTTCGGATATTCGACCGAACCGGCCTACTGCGTTATAGCGAGCCGAGATTTCCGGCCATCCAAGGTGGAACATGTAGAAGCTATCGAGTCGGCCTGCACGCTTGGCCTCTGCATACATCCGTCGTAGCAGGTCAGCATCACCCTTGGGGTCGAAGACGATGACTACTTCATATTCCTTCCTGCCCTGGACTATTTTGACCCTCCTGATGTCTTGCGTGACGAGCAGCTCGGCCAGGCGGGTTTTGCCTACCCGAGTCGTGCCCTGGACGAGGGTGTGACCCACCCGTTCGCCGAGCGGTAGCAGAACGTCTTCTTCGTCGGGCTCAATGCCATGAAGGATCGGTGAACCGCCGACCGGCGGAAGTGGCCGAACGGGGTTGAAAGCACTGTCCCACTGGAGCCCGCGCTTGACGGCTATTGCCAGCGGATGTGGCAAAAGCTTCTGGCCTTCACGATCAAGACGCTTCTCAAGGCGGCGGGCTGATCGGTAAAGCTTGCTCGGTGTCACGTACTTCGCGACCTCGGGCTTCAGCGTGCTGTAGAGGCGCTGCGTGTGCTTCTGTGTCCACTGGAACCCCCTGCCCAGAAACAGGTGGGAGGAACTCACAGGCACGTCGGCACTGGCCATTTCGTACTTGGGCAGTCTTCTGATGTTTCGCTGATATACGAGTACCTGCCAGGCATCCATTGCCCGATGAAAAGCCAAAAGCAAAAATGCTGCGGCCATTCCGGCCCCGACTGTCGGTTTGAGCGCCACCGACCATGGTGCCCATAGGCATAGCACTGCGCACAGAAGGCATATTGCTGTCGTGTACAGCTCCACCGCTGGGCGAAGCAGCGCTTCAATCACATGCTGACGTGACATGATCATTGCTCCACGGCATTGCGTGTGATCAGGGCAGGGTAGTGTTTCAGACCAACCCGGGCAGCGAAGTCGTCAATGTGCATGGGCATGACGCCAAGACCTGGAGCGGCTGCCCGGATACGGCCGAGAGCCGCCTTGTCACGGACATTCACCGCCCAACCCACAGCCTGCAGTTGATGAAGGGCAGCTTGATTGCGCTGGAGCCATGCGAGAGATCGACTGTCATCACCGACGATGAAAAGAGGGGCCGGCAACATGGGGAGCTGCACGACTTTGCGCTCGACATCCCCAGGGGTGAGCTGGCTCTGAACAGGCAGCATGTCCTCAATTCCTGAGGGGCCGGCTGGAGGACGGGGCTGAATTTGACTCGCACTGTGACTATCTGATGGTTCCGCAGATATCCCAGCGTAGAAAGGGGCTGCGGGTATGCCACCGAAATCAGCCACGACTGTCATCGCTGTGCATACGCCGGAGACCATAAGCATTGGCAGAGAGATAACTAGCGATCGCATCAGCGCGCCCTCAATGGTTTGAAATTGGGAAGGTGCAGAGCTCAGCGCAGATCTGGCGTAGGCGTGATCTCACTGCAGCTCGATAGCGCTTTGCGGGTTGTCCTCCTGCAGGGCGGTGATACTGCCCCGCTGCAGTTACCCAGTCGCCGGACGAGTCGAAGTAACGTCGAAGCTGCTTGGACGCGGCCTGAAGATTCGCGTAGGGATCGAGGGCGTCACAGGGATGGGCGAACCAGAACTTTCCAACATAGCCCCAATTCTGCTGGGTCAAGCCGATATCGACACCGAGCTCGCCATGCTCGCGTATACCCTCCAGGGCAGCGCTGCATGCCTCATGGCGAGTTGCGAAGTAAAAGGACTTGCCCTTGATATTCAACGTCCATGGCCACGGGAAATACCCAATTCGCAGTTTCGTGTTGCTCTCGGTCTTGGCCACGGCATAAAGCAGCTCGGATGGAGTGCCTCCCGCATGTGCTGCGACCTGGTACGCCGGCGGCGGTATCTCAGGCCAGTCCTGTGCCTCCACATCACCCACAGTGCAGATTGCCGCTGCAATCAAAACTCGACAGGTAGCCATTGATCACCAGCTCGCTTGAATGCAGCGGGAAGAGTGCCGGTTAGGCCGCCTAGGTCGAACCATTGGCCATTGTCGTGATTCAGCGTTATCTGGCGGGCACGCACCCGATCAGGTGGAATACCCACGGACTTGGCCCAAGTACGGATCACCTGGTCATCACTGTCAGTTCCTACGAGAAACAGATCGAATGCTGCTCCGCTCGTGACCAAGCGCTTAACCAAAGCCGCGCAGGTTTCACATTTCTGTGAAACGAATACCAGCAGGCGTGACGCCTGAGCGGGGGAGGCCGCATCGGTGCCAGGGACGCTGGATCCACTCCGCATGACCGGCATCAGGTCAGGGTATAGGCGCCTCCAGGCGGCGTCATATTCCTTCTGAAAGGCAAGCTCCTGCTCGATACGCAGTTTTTCAGCCTCGACAAGCATTTCGGCAAAGCGTCGGCGCTCAGCATCGGTTTCAGCACTGAGGCCCAGGGCAGTGATGGGATCAATACCTGGAGACCATGTACCTCGCGGGCCTGCCTGGAGATCCTGATATCGCCGCCAATCCGAAGCGTTTAGACGCCAGGCCTTCGCTGCAGACGCTTCCTGGGTGGTGGATTTACGCGTTGTACTGGTTTCATCGGCGATCGCTGTATTGGCCAGTAGCAGAGCGGCAGCCAGTGCGATGTATTTCAATTGCATGTTCAGATTCCTTGCCCCGATTTATCTGATGCTCACCACTTGCTCTTCCCCGCCGGCGGAGAAGACAGCAGCACGATCCTCTACTCGGATCAGCTTCCAGCTTTGATAGGCCTCACCAGGCCTCAACAACTGAACATCTCCCAGGCTGGCTGCTCCGTCACGGGCGATGGAAGCGAATGGTTCCCCTGCCCTGGTCTCGATGCCGAGCAACACAAACGGAGGCGGTGCCGGTTTTGGCTTCGCCTTCGCGATACGGGCTGCAGGAGCCGGTCGCGTCTTCGGTGGCGATTTGGCCGGCGTCGGAGAGGTAGGGGCCGCTGGCCGAGGAAGCGAAGCAGGAGTGCGCTTGAGCGCTGTAACGTCATCAATGAGCTGTTCAACCTTCGCTGCGAGAACGACCCGTAGCTCAAGGGTGTCAACTTGGGACGCGCCTAGGGAATCCGTGAGCTCCTTCAGCTCTGCGACCTTGGTGTCCAGAGAGCCCAGTTGCGCTTTTGTAGTGCCTTTCAGGCTGCTGACTGCCCCAGCCAGTTCTGTATTGGCGGCTCGCAAGCCATCAAGTTCTGCGGACGTTTGCGTGAGCTGTTCCTGCAGCCGTGTCGTCGATATGGATTTGTCGTATTGAAACCAGCCCAGCCAACCGAGCTGACCCAGCTGTAGTGCGACCAGCAGCGCCGTTGCTGTGATCCGTTTCTTCGACATGGTGACCTCTTGCCGTGCCTTCGGTGATGCGCGATAGGCTGCTAGAGATGCATGTCGGTCTCAATGCGAATTCAAAAGTGCGCGGAGGGGGAATTAATCTAACTGGAAGAAATGCGGGGTTTGCTGTGAGGGGATGTTGTTGGCTTTTGCCCCGAACGGTGACGTGACAGCCGTTTGGGCGTGTTTAGCTCGATCAGATATCCGTATTAGTGCCCAAAGAGAAATTACGACCATAGCTAGCGGTCGTGGCTCGCTTTACGATTCTTGCAGCACCGGCATGGCCAACTCCTAGGGCCATGCCAGCACAAGTGCATTTAACGGCTGACCTTCTTCTGAAGATCAGCGGCAGCCGCCTCAATCTTTGTGAGCATCTGTGCTCGTGGCTTGCATTCTCTATATCCTTTCAGAAGTACGGCCCGGACGCTCTCTATAGCCTCGAGAGCTTCTTGCGGGCAGGTGTACCCATCAACCCGTGGGCCGTAGTAGAGCTTTGAATCAACTTCGGCTGAGATACCTTCGGGGTGCTCCATGAAAGCCCAGTCTTCAAGTCGAGATCGCACCTGATTCAATCTATCGTAAACCCTGGCAGTTACTCCGGCAGTCCGGACGGAACTGTTGCAGAGCTTATGTAGGATGGGGCCAATCGTGGTATGCAGTTCAAGCGACATTCCTCCAGCAGGGCGCCACTTGGAGCGAACCCCTGGAGCCCCGCCGTAAGCTACAGCCCCATTTCTTGGGCTGTGTGCCGCCTTTAAGCGCGACCTTCTTGGCTTGCCTGATGCCTGGCGGGACGGACTGACAAAACATGAGTCGTACGGCATGGCTTCAGGAACACCCATGTGGAAGGAACTGTCTGGTATTCTCTCAAGCTGGGCCTGTACTTTCCTAAGTAGCTCCTGGCTTGGAGAAATTAGGTAGGGGACTGCATTCCCTGGGTAATAGATTCCCGGCCATTGTGGGGCGACCTGATGTAGGCGTTTTTCCTGCAGCCACTCCTTCCTGAAGCCCGGATAAGGCGAGATATAGGGCTCATCCAGTAGCAACCAGTCGCCACTTTGTGGTTCCTCCCAGCCGGTTATGTGATCTGCATAAGGAATCCGTTCAAGTTTGTTCATCTCCTCAATGTTTTCCCGCCGGAAAGCTCTCACCAGTCCAGTTGCGTTAATGAAGAGCAGGACAAAACTGGCTTGATCCAGATATTGCATCGCGCTTACCTGGCTAGCTGCATCAGTCCGCATTTCGATGTGATCAGGAGCTTCAAGCTTGAATTTACGTAAATAGGTTCCACCAACCTTGAGTCCGTCAGCAAGTAACTCTGGAAGAGGGCGCGTGAGGTGAACCTGAATGGTATATCGTCCGGAAGACGGTACCTCAGAACTGAGTTCTTTCCAGTACACAGTTACATAGGCTGTATAGCAATGCTGAGAGCCTTTCGCGATCGCATGTGAAGCGTGACGAAAGTTTTGGAAGCCAGCCTTGCGAGCAGCCTCTTCGAGAGCAGCGAGGTGAGTGAGGCCAGATTCGCGCTTGATGGCCTTAGCCAAGCGCTTGATGCCGTCAATGGTGGACGGAGGAGTTGCGAGGGTAACCATGAGTTTCTCCCGGTCTATCACGCAGCGTCACCCGTCTCCGCCACAACAGACCGAATGAATTCACGGTCGGTAATTTAGCAAGGCAGTGCCGTTTCCAGCTTTATTGACGGGTGTCCTACGCCTGCCGGGGCGCGACTCGATAGTAGCAACAAGATTTATATAGACTCAAGTACAACGTACGTATTAGGTCTCGCCTCCTTGTCGAGAGACAAGCGGCTTGTAGAGAGGATGCGTTGGCCATTCACGTCCGAGGGGGGAGCCAGAGGAGTAGCGCAAAGAGTTCGTCAGATCAATTAACCGCGACTACGGCACCGTTCGGAACCGCGCCAGGCACCGCAATTCCGGTCGAACCAACGTTCGGTGAAATCAGGATGCCGGCACGGTTCACGCCAACGGCAAGAGACTCTGTGAGCGACGACAGAGCCGCAGGTAGGCCTGGGGCCATATCACTGTAGTACGTGAAGGCCTGGCCATTTTCGATGTACGCAGAAACCCCTGCCGGGCGGTTGTACCAGGTCGGCAATGAAAGGGCAGAAGGCACCCCAGTGAATCCAGGGTTTTGATGAGCATACTCAGCAACCGCCGATCGGTACACGAGCATGCCACGGCTCAGTGCATCCAGGTCGGCCTGTTCAGACGTTATGGCGTCGTCGTGCAGAACATTAACGAGCACACCGCTCGCTATTACTAGGAAGGTGATGACGATCCACTGAAAAGACATTGAGCGACCCTTGGTAGCTTCTAGACACCAGTCACAACCTATTGGAAATCAAGGCTTGTAACAGCTGAAAGACCGGCATGGATTGCAGCCTCCGACCTGGATAGCGAACTGCTGATTTGCAACATATCCAGCTGGACAACTGCACGAGCCTGTATACGGGTTTGCAGTGCCGCAGCCACTTGCGAATTGGGTTCCTGTCCAAAAGGAGCCGCCCCACCGTTCTTCCGCGCTGCTAGCTTTCCACCTCCCGGATTGGCAGCTCAGTGGAGCGCCTTGGCTATTCTTCGACTGTAGTCCGTTCTTCGGGCACGCCTGATTTTCAACAGCAACACTCTCGATATCCAGGTACTCCCCCACTACGACACGACCTTGCGATTCAAGCGTGCCACCACGGATTCGCCCACCAGTGAGCAGTCCCTTGTCATTGAATACGCGAAGCCACTCAGCATCCGACTGATAGATCCCGCCACCCCATTTCTCGCTATACCAGCCATTGTCACCAGTCGATTTAAACCAGCCGCTCGCTTCGACTGTCTCAGCCGATACCGATTCCGAGGCCGTGAGTGCGCGGGTATTCAACTGGTCGGCATTGTTGATGTCGTTACCGCCCATATTGATGGCGGTATTCATTGTGTTCAGCTCGGGGCGGCCAGGTACGGCGTTACGGTAGAGATAGTCGTTTGCAAGCTCTCCATCCATCAAGAACAGGGCACTAGCTGTGTGGCCCGGGCCAGGAGATATCCCGTAATTACTCAGCGCGAGTTGCCACCCTCCACGAATGCCCTGGATGACACTGCTATTCAACGATGAGATGAACCCCCCAGGGCCACCGAGGTTCTCAGCTATCGTCCGCACGCCAAGCTCAGGGATTGCACGACCGTCGGTTGTGATGACGATGGCCTCAAGCTGGTTGGGGTTCGGTCTTCTGGCTAGGCCGATAATCGTTTGTCCGAACAGGTTCGTGTCACTGTAGCCGTCGGGTAGATATTTGGTGTTGCGCAGCATGGCCACAGTGATCTGCGCAGGCGCGGTCGCTGTTGCATTGGTCAGCACCGTGCTGTAGTGATCTTTCAGGTATTTCGAGAGCGCTTCTGCCACCGTGCGTTGCTGATCGGCGGCTATGCGGTAGTCCTGTTGATCCATCTGCCTGGTTACCCAGCCAGTTGCCAGGGCAATCATGATCGACAGCACTATCAAGGTGATCACTGCATCGACCCCCAAAAAACCAGACTGACTGCGTTTACTGATCATTCCAGAGGCTCCTTGAGGATTGATGGGCAATTTCTTGCTCGAGGGTAGATAGCTGGCCCGAGCGGACTTTTTCGCGAATGGCTGCGCTGTCATGCCCTGTGAAGGAGAGGCACTGCAGCTTGAGGCGCTTTATCCCAGAGGCATTCGTGATCAGCGTCTGATGGATCACGGCAATGAGCCCCTGGGCGAGGATCTGCCTGGCATTCGGCAGAAGGGGTTGGGCCAGAACAGCCAAACGTTCAATGCCCTGGATGACGCTACCTGAATGCCCCGTGCAGATGATCAGGTGGCCATTGATACAGGCCTGCACGACCTGAACCGCCGTAGGTGTATCCCGCACTTCGCCAACCAGGAGCAGGTCAGCTCTGGTGCGTAATGCGCGCACCAGGGCTTCTTCATAGCCCCCATTTCGTCGTGATACTGGGATCTGGATGCAACGCCCCAGTCCATGCTCACCGTGCAGAAGAGGCTCGGGCGGATCTTCGACCGTCAGTGCAGTGCCGCCGTGCGCCTCCAGTCGGGCTTTGACGATTGAGGCGGCACTGGAGGTCTTCCCCGAGCCCATTTCCCCACAGATGAAGATGAGCCCGCGAATAGACTCTTGCATCAGCGTGACGTGTATCTCTTCTGGCAGCCCAAGGTTATCGAGCGGCAGGATCTGCACTGACGACTTGCTCAGCACGAATACCTGCTTGGCATTCACGTCTTGGAGCTGAGTGACCCGGAGTACCACGCCCTCCAGAATCAACGAAAACTCAGGTTCTTGGGTTGCGTTGAAGTGATCGATACAACGCTGCAGCAGGCCCTCCAGTTCCTCTGCCCAAGTATCAGGTGCAGGGACGCGTCGAGGCTGGCCAGGCAGCCCCTTCACATCTGAAAAGCCGTCGCCAAGGTAGAGGTCGACGAACTCGACTCCAGCTATGAGACTCACGCTACGAACCTTCAGTAGGTGGTCCAGGTGATGCTGTTGGCGTCGCTGGAGCAACTCGTCGTGGCCGTGGTGGCATGAACCTCGCCGGTAGTGGCAGAGCCACCGTTGATGCTGGTGGTCGTCTGGCGGTCTTTCGCGACTTTCGTTGCGAGCGTGATGCATGCGCTCTTCGGAACGCCGCTTTCTGTGATCGTGAAAGTCATGCCGTTACTGACTACAGTGACACCGCCGTTCCACTGATTCACCAGCGTTGTGCCTGATACCCCCATAGAGCCCGCCCCCTCGATTGCGATGAGAGACGGCACCAGGTTCTGTCCTGCAGTTCCGTAGCCAGTGGAACCCTTCAACTTCTTGGTATTGGCGATCAGCGTGCTGATGTTGCTCTGCTCGATGGCCACGTCGGAGCTCCCGAGCATTCGCGCGCTCATCCAGATGATGAAACCGAGTGCGACCACGATCAACATCAACCAGAACAAGCCGTCGATCGACAAGAAGCCGCGCTGCTTGTAGTTACCTGGAAACTGCATATTCATTACCCCTTGGTGTGTTGTTAGAAACCTGAAGAGTCGGTGGCGTTGCCGGCAAGCATGAAGACCCCAATCACTACCAGGATCATCAGTGAGCCCATGCATACGGCTGAAAGAGCGATCATGGTTTTGGCCATGGCGTCGACGCGCTTGAGCATTTGATCCAGCCAGCGGTTCGCAAACCGCTCCATCGACGCTGCGAAGCCAGTGCGTGCCGAAAGCACTTCGAGGAAGTGAATGGCCATCGGGTCGGGAAATTGATGGCCGGCGAGCTTCAGTGCTTCACCAAAAGTCTTGCCCGCGCTGACGCCATAGCGGATTGCATCCAAACGTTCACGGAGCCATGGGGTAGCGCTGCGCTTCAGCGTGTCGAGCGCTGCGTTTTGATTGATGCCGGTGCGTAGCATCACCGACATGTTGAGAAGGAAAATTGAGCCCTGCAGGGTTTTATAGATTGACCAGGGCGGAATCCCCTCGAGCCGGATCCGGGCGGTCTGCAGGATCCTACTGAGCTGAATTTTCCACATTGGGCTAGTGGGCGTGACCTTCAGGCCACAGAAGTGAGGCAAGGTCAGGATCGAGGTGATGATCACCCCGACAATAGTGATCACGATGAACACACCGTAATGGCTGACCACATAAGAAAGCATGTGTAGGAATGCTGGTATCCCCGTCCAATTCTCCGGATCATCGCGGCGAGACATCGAGGGGACGAGCCATAGAGCAATCACGTACAGCAGAACCCACATCAGGCTCCAGGTCAGCGATGGTAGTAGCACCACGGAAGCTACCAGCCGACCTACCTGCTGCCGAACTTCGATGATGCGCACGCAATCGCGGAATGCCTGTACAAGGCCTCCGGTTTCTTCGCCAGTTTCAATCAGCGACGTCTCGTCATTGGGGAACCTGGCCCGACAGGCATCCGCGAGGGTCTTGCCCCCGCGCACCCCCATGGCTACTTCGTTGCAGATGATCGAAACAGGATGTAGAGCGCGGCCGCCATTGCTGAATGCTTTCTCTACCGTTTCGAGAGCTTCCTCGATCGGTATGCCGTCCTCGAGCACGCCCATCAGGCTCTCGTAGAACTGAATTCGCTCAGGCTTGCCGAACTGCGCCGCATAGAAGCCTTCGATTTTTCCACGGAATGCCTCCTTCAGCCCATCGACGATGTCCAATAGCTCAGCCAGCATGGGTGAACTCCACTACTTGCTGGTCGAAGTCCAGGGGGCCAATGATCGTCTCGGCATGTCGGGGGTCGATTTCACCGGCTGCAATCTTGGTGATTGCATGGGCGATCTTCGTGACTCCGCCCATCTCTTTGACCCAGTAGCGGCGAGCCGCACTGGCCCCGCTCTCGGCGAATACCCGCATGAATGAGAGATCTGTCAGGAGAACTTCGGCTACAACGGTTCGGCCCACGACGCCCAGGCCCTTGCAGCTCGAGCAGCCGTCTCCCTTGAGGCTCGTGCTGTGGAGTATCTGCAGGTGCTCGAGTCTGTCGCGAAGCCCACTGTCCAGCCGCTCTGCATGATTCTTTGCCGGTAAGCGGCATTTAGGACAAAGCACAGGTAGCAACGACTGATTGATCACACCAGTCATCAAGGCTGGGTCAGTGATCAGATACTGATCGACACCCATGTCGGCCAGCCGCTGCAGCGAAGCAACTGCATTGTTCGTATGCAGGGTTGACCAGACCAGGTGGCCTGTCATGCCGCCCCGAAACGCAGCCTGTGCCGACGCCAGATCGCGGATCTCGCCATACATCAGGTTGTCTGGGTCGAGCCGCATCGAGTTGGTGATGGCGGAATCCCAGGTCTCACTGGCCCCGAGTGGGGATTGGTTAGCTCTGATACGGTACTCGGGTGGATCCTCAACGGTCAGGATATGCTTGGTGCTCGAGGCTTCCTGATCCAGGAGATCCATATTGACCTGCAGCGTTTTCGACTTGCCTGATCCAGTTGGCCCGGTGATCAGGTTCACGCCATAGGGCAGGCTGCGCAGTCGGGCGAACTGACTGATTTGCTCGGGAAGGAAGCCCAGGTCTTCGAGGGTCATCTTCGACATGTCGTCGTAGAGCAAGCGCATCACCATCAACGGGCCTTCAACGAGCGGACGTGTGGCGATACGCGCGCCGAACAGACCGAGCTGCTCGACGTACTGACGGCTCACACGGGCATCCTGTGGAATCTGGGGCTGAAAGTGATCCTTAGTGACGTCGCACATGCTGTTGTACAGCGCTGCGCACAACTCGCGGCCTACTTCGCTTTTTTCCTGGCCGGCTTCCCACAGCAGGCCGTGAATGCGGTACTTGATCCTTGTGATCTCGTGTCCGACCACGATATGAACGTCGCTGGCCCCGCGACGGTGCGCGTCCTCAAGGATTGCAACTGCGTGCGCCTGTCTATCAGTTTCAACCTGCTTGGACATCCGCCCGATTTGCGATGACGATTGGTAGAGCGCTTTGATATCGGTCATCGAGCAGCTCAGGAGCTGATAGTCGAACCCAGCGTGTTCGAGCTGATCCATGAAGGCCATGACATACGGATCGGTGCTGTGTTGCGCACTCACATAGAGCTTGCCATCCGATGTGAGTGCGCAAACTTGGCGCAACTCTGGCTTCAACTCATAGCGTCCCCCAGGGGCCGTGAGTACGGTGACAAGAGGGAAGATTTCAGAGGTCGGAATCTCCGATTCAATGGCGGTGCTTTCAGGAATTTGAGTCGTCATTGGAGTGACCCTCAGAACTGGCCCGGTAGTGCCGGCGCTACAGGAGAAGATGCTGAGCCGGACGTGCTCGGGCTGATACCAGAGAAGCCCAGGAGAAACCGCTTGCCGTTGCCCTCTACGGTCACGCCATCCAGTGAGATATGGCTGACCCTGAAGTTGCCTGGGAGGATGGAACCAGCAGCCACATCGAACTCCACCCCTGATTTGTAGAGGAGGGTCGCACTCAGCTTGCTGGGCGACCCGGTGATGGCTTTGATCACTGGCAAATCCTGGTACTGGGTTATGGCCTGCGCCGAATTGCCTGGAGCGGGAGAGGGCATTGGCACTTGGGTGCTCGGGCCTCCCGATTGCTCGTTGCTCCCTCCGTTCTCAGTTATCGAACGCCTTGCTTTCGCCTGTTCTGCCTGAGCGTTGAACAGGATCGTCTGGCTTTGCACCTTGCCGAGGTGTCCAACATCAATGCCGGATAGATCCGCGACATCTGCCTGGGCATCGTTTGCAATGCAAGACGCCACAAACATGGCTACGAGCAGTACCAAGGGCAGCCAGAAAGGCAGCTTCAGATCAGGAGGGTTATTTGGCATACAGATCACCTGTTACTGACCACATGAGGAGCTCGGACTGCAGCTCTGTTTTGATTTCGCGTAGGCGCAGGCCCTGTCTCGGGGCACCGCTGAGAGAGTCGTAGGGAAGGAGGCCGGAAACGAAGCGCAGCTCGAACTGCTTCCACTGAGGTGGTGGCGGTGGTGGTGGGGCGGGCTCACCAGGCAGAGCTTCAGGTTGCGGCACGACCACAGGAACCTCCTTCAGGGTCGGTTCTTGGGCAAAGCCGTGAAGCCACGATGACAATGCGGCCAGGGCATCAAGTGCGGGTGCCAAAGGTTCGTCGCCTGCGGCCGGCAGCGACATCACGAACTTCAACGTCGCAGAGTTGCCTTCGTCGAAGAACGCTGGACGCTCCGAGGTCAGGCCGGAGGTAGCCGACATGAGCTGCAGCGCCGAACTGTTGCCTGTGCGTTTATATGAGGCCAGCACCTGGGTGCCGTCACAGGTAGCACTGGCGAAAATCCAGCCGTGGATGCTCAGCGGCAGTTGATACATCACCTGACTGCAGCCGCCGACAAATGACATGACAGAGGGGCGTTTTGCCCACGGGTGCTCAAGCGCCTGGGGAGGTTGCTCTGCACCACTCTCTTTATGTAGTTTGGACAGCTCTTCCAGGCGTGCCTGTTCAGCCGCGAGGCGTGCCTCCATGGCGATTCGGGCCTGATATGCCTGCCATTGAAACCAGGCCGTCAGCGCGATGCCGGCGACGAGTGCGACCACAACGAGCTGAGCCAGCTCTGCCTTAGAAAGGCCGAACATCAGTGGGCGTAGGCGGTATTCACGCTTCAGCTTGGAAGGGTGGAGCAGCTCCTCGATGTCGATGGGCGAACCACCCATATCGAAGTCAGCGGGTAGATACCATTCCTCGAACTCGATGCCCCTGCTGCGTTGCTGGGCAACGCGGCGCCGAACCTCGGCTTCTGTACCGATGAGATCGCAGCCCGGAATTATCCCTCCCTTGTGAACGGCGACTACGGCAAAGCGGTCTTCGTCCCGCTCAACGCGCCATGCAGCAATCCAGGAGTCCCCGAGCTGTCCGGCCAGAGTAGCGGCCAGTGAGTACATGCCCTTCGTCACTCCGTCGCTTCGGGAGACAAAGCCCGCCTGAATGATCCCCGGCGTCCTGCGTATTGCAACGATATCGAGGTTATTTTCCTTGCCGAACTGGCGGGCTTCTTTCATGTAACCCGTAACGCTGCCCAGAGGGTGCCAGCGCAACCCTGTCACGAACGCCTTGCCATGATGTGTGATGATTTGAGTGCGCGAGGCGCGCTGGGGCTGAAGCTGCTCTGTGCTCATACCCAATTCCTCAGAAGACAGAGCAGGCGCGCAGGGGCTGGCGACAGTTCATGAGCCCGATAGCGGGTTCATTTGCGACCAGGTTGTTCGCAGCGTTACGGATGCTGGGCACGTATTGGCTCTGACTGCTCGTGCCATCCACCTCGACAATGGGGGTAACCAGCACGACCAGAACGCTGTGCTCCGACGTCCTCGATCGGCCCCCGCCGAGCCCCAGGAATCGAGCGCTACCGACCCCGGATCGTGTGGCGTCTTCGCGGTTCTCTTCAAAGCCCGTCAACACCAAGGTCTGCCCGCTACGCAGCTTCACTTTCGGGGCGGCATTCTTCGTGTCGTAATCAGCGGTTTGAACGCGTGAATCGTTGCTCTCGAACGTCTGAAAGGTAGGCCTGCTGCTCATGCTGAGGTTGATCATCAACAGCAGGTTGTCCCGGTCGAGCACCTTGGGCAGCAGCATCATGTTGAAGCCACTGGTAATGGTCGCGGGATTCAGGGAGGTGGTGGAGCCAACCGAAGCCGTTGTCGAGGTCGTGCTTGACGCGATGTAGCTCTGCACGTTGCCGATCTGAATGGGGGCAGGCTGCAGGTTCAGGGTTGTAACGCTCGGCGTACGGATGTTCGAGATCCGCCCCTGCTGCGCCAACGCCTGTATCACCGCCTCCGAACCGGCCCAGGGCGAATTGGCCGTATCCAGGATGCCGACCGAGCCTGTCACGGCGTCGCTGCCGATGCCCGCGACAGTGTTGGCAAGCTGGAATCCCCAATTGCGGGAGATCGATTTATAAACCGCAGACCAATTCAAGGCGAGCTGATCGCGGTCGGTCAGGACTACCTCGAAGACCGTGACGTTGAAGGAAACCTGTCGAGTGATGCTGCGATTGATACTCGCCAAGTAAGCATCGACTCGACGCAGTACCTCGGGGCGATCACTGACGGTTAGCGTTCCGGTTGTCCGCGACAGGAACATGCGCCCGGCCGGTCGCGTGCTCAGCATTGACCTGACGTTCGACTCGATGTCACCGAGTAGCGAGGTGACGATTTTTACCTTGGTACTCTGGCTGCTACCGGACTCGCCAGAGGCGCCAGTACCGGATGAGTTGCCTCCGGACATCCCGGCTGCTGATCCAGTAGACGTGGTCAGCCCCGAGCGGACTGTACTCTCGATCTCCTGGTCGTCCCCGAAAGCCCATACATCGAAGACCTTCGTATCGAAGTAGGTGATCCGAACCCCTTTGATGTCGGGGTCGTAGTGCCAGCTCAGGCCAAGACGGCTGGTGGCCTGGTTCAGTAGTCCTGATACAGACCCAGCCCACTTCAATCCTTGGATTGTCTGGGGCAGTCCCAGCGAGCTATTGCCCGAAAAAGCCATTGCCGAGGCCGGCGATAAGGCACTTCCCGGAAAGAGTCCCTCCAAGCCACTGGCTGAGGTGCCAGTGTTCGAGCTACCAGGAACCTGGGTAGACGCTGTGGGAGCACTGTCGAGAATGCTGGGATTGATTGCATCCGGTGCTACGACGACAGGCAGCCCGGTTTCCGACGTGACGTACTGCGCAACCTCTGTGATTGTCACCGGGGATGAAGGGCGGTATGCGATGTCGCGATTCAACGACTGCGGCAGCCCGCGTTTGGTGATCAAGGGCTGCGTCGAGACCCAAGGCTTGTCACTGAATACAACCGTTTCACGCGATGACTCAGCCCGCTGGTTACGCAGCAGCGCCGTGTACTGACGTGCCGTCGCACCAGTCTGCTCAGTGCGGCTGATGGATTCGTCAACGCGCTGGAGGGTGCAACTCGATAGCAGAACCACCAGTGCTTGCACTGTCGCCAGGTGTATCCAGGTGCGTCGGTTCATTTCTTCTTCCTCTCGGCGATGTGCACGATCTGCTGAACTGAGCTGCCGTCCACGATGAACGGGCGAGGGGCGTTGTCGTAGAGGGGAAACAACTGGTAGATCGCGTCTTTGAATGAGCCTTCAAACCTCAAGGCAGCAGCGATCGGGTAGTTGAGGTCATCCTGATCCCAGATCACTTTCCAGCCAGCTTTCTTGGCCCAGGCCTCGACGCTGTCACGAAGCGTGGATCCGGCTTCAGCGACCCAAATCTCGCGTACCTGTGGCACTACAGTTGGCGACGTGATCGGTAAAGGTGGCTTACTGATTCCTGCAGTCTTAGAGACAGAGATCGAACCGCTAGCCGGGGCTTTCATCGTTGTCGCGGGAACACCTATTACAGGCGCAGTTGAGCCATCCTTGGCGATCTCCACGGGGTTTTGCTCGGTGCTCACAACGCTAGCTGCGGGGCGTGTGGTGACAGGAAGGGACTCGCTGGATAAAAGCGGCGCCTGCTTTTGAGGCTTGGTGGGCTCGACTTTGGCAATAGCAGCGGTCTGCCGCGCCGGCACCTGATAGCCGGATCGAAGGCTGAATTGGACTTGCCGAGTCACCTCATCGACCTGCACCCTCCAGGCCGGCCCTGCGAGCACCTGCAGGGTATCGCGCAGCTTCATGGGGCCAAGCTTGTAATGCGCTGCCGGCAGTGGCCGGGAGTACAGGACTTCCGTCACTGCGTTCGGGGCCGTGAGTGAATACCCGGAGCGTGCCAATGCATGCTTCAAGGCATCTCCAACAGTCGGATTCAGCGTGCCGGGAATTGTGACCTCAATAATCTGCGACATCAGGTCTTCCTGAGACAGCAGCGGCAGAGTGCTGGTGAGCGTGTAGCGCCCACTCCTGACTTGGTCACGCTCCCGGCCAGGATTCATCGAGCCTTTTTCTGCGTAGATATCAGGGGCGATGAAGGTCGGGTTTGAGATGACTTCAGCAGGCTCTGCAGGTGCTGGTTGCCGCTGAGCAGCGCAACCAGCCATAGCGACTGAAGCCATGGCGAGCAGCAGGGTGTGACGCATCAGGATGTTCTCCAACTTCGGTATGCGCATAGGGTTGCGTCTTGCCCCTATCGCAACAACGAAGAATCAAAATCCCGAAGGCGGGAATTAATTTATTGGGGAACGAAAAATGAAAAAGGCACCCGAAGGTGCCTTTGAGGTCATGTCAGCCAACACGAACAGGTTGAGGACGATCACGCTCTAGCCTTGGCGCATACTTGCGTAGCGCCGGCAGTCGGATCAGGTCGCGCAGCGGCTTCATGCAGAAGCTGAGCACCTTGCCCAGGAACACGCCCGAGTAGGAAGCAATCCAGCCGATGGAGAAGATCAAGCTGTCCACCGCGTAGTCCGACTTGAAAGCCCACAGCACCAGGAACAGAACGCCGATAGCGAACCACCAGGTGCGGAAGGACATCCAGCGAGTGTTTCCACCCGACAGACCGGGAAGGATTGCCTCGTACTGATCACAGCGGTGGGTGAGCATCTGGATCTGACCGTCTGCCCATGCCCGCTCATGCTGCAAGCGCTCGCGCTGAATCTCGAGCTCGTTCTGCAGGCGCTCAATCTCGAGCTGGGCCAACTGGGCGAGTTTCAACCCGTCCTGCTTGTGCTCTTGATGAAGCAATCGGTCATGGGCAACCAGGTGGTCAGCCATATTCTCGACCGTGAGGTGCAGCACAGAACCATCCAGGCCATAACGCTGCAACACTTCGGGATCGATCTCTTGGATCTGGCCAGTGCGTGCAGCAGCGAGGAAGGCAACCAGGTTATGAGTGTTCATAGTGATTCTCCAGAAAGCAGAAAATCACTGATCCCATGCGGGAAGTGATTCCCGCGAGGGTTGAGGTTAGGAAGCATGTAAAAGCCAAAGGCACCCGAAGGTGCCTTGAGGTCAGACATTAAGCGGCCAGAACGGCCCAGGCGTACTCGCAGAACTGCTCGGTTTCGAGCAGCGCCTCGAGGGCATCACTTTCGGAAATCTCGGTGACTTCCGGCAGGGCAGGCAGTTCTACAGCTTGGATGTTGGCGTTGCTCATGATGGATTCTCCAAAAAGGATTTTTTGGAGAACACCAAGCCCGCCAGCGGGGGGATGGTGCCCCCCGGATGGGTTAGCTGAGATCAGTGATGGCCCTCGGAGAGGGCCGGTTGTTCAGAAGCTTGCAGCGGCAGGCGCTTCCTGCTGACTGCTTGGTGCGGGTTGTTGCGGCTCTGCAGCAGTTTGCTGAGCTTGTTGGGATTGCTCTGCATCACCTTTCGGTTCTGCCTTGTAAACCAGCTCGCCGTCGACCTTGATCCAGCTAACGAACAGCAGGCGGGCTTTCAGGCTGACACCGGGTTGATCCTTCTTCTCACCACCTTTGTAGGTGAAGAGATCAGGGGTCAGGTCACCGAGACGAAAGCCGATGAGGACTTTCTTCTCGGCCGCAACGGCTGCCATGCAACGACGGATGAGCTTGTCAGCTTCACCGCCAGCGACTTTGCAGTCGAACCGGGTTTTTTCAGGTGCGGTGGCATCACCGTGCAGGGCAACGATATCGCACGCCAGGAAGGGCTCTCCCTTGCGGATGGGCACTTCGCGGATACGGTTCAGATAGCCGAGGCCAGTGATGTGCAGGTCGAAGAAGCTTTTTTGAGCGTTGGTGTTGGTAGTCATGGTGGTTCTCCAGATTCCAGGTACGGGAAAGCGGAGAAACACGTATCCCATGCGGGAGAGTGTTTCCCGCATGGGTGAGTAGATGTTCGGAGGAAGAGGCATCCATCGCCTGAGGCGACTGTCCGTACTACCGGATGCGTAACGGACTAGGGAAGTGGATCACCGCAACAGCGGACGCAGTTTGAAGATCCTTACTGCCTGGGCATGAGCCGACAACGTCAGCAACACACGGTTGAAAATATGGGTGCAGTTTCAGTCATTGTCAATACCTGAAAGCCCCCAGATTCGGGGGGCTGTTGTTCATTCAGGTTCGTACTCGAAACAACCACACGGGCAGGTCGAGGAAGTCAGGCCATGTTGGCAGATGCCTTCTTTGGCTGCTTCAGCGTTTACCCGCTCCAGCTCTTCGCTGGAGAGGTAACCGTAGGCATCTCGGGCATAGGCATATGCATAGGCCACATCTGGGTTGGCGTTCTCGTCCTCGCCGAACTCATCGCGCACAGCCTCAGAGAAGGAAGACTGAACCATCGTCTCGTAGGTTGGATAGGTCTTCACCGCTACACCATATAGAGCATCAATCCGGCGTTCGACCACGGCAGCGTCACCTGTACCCCGGTAAACCGGCAGGCATTCTTCATCGTCAGCTTTTTTGATCAACTCGTCCACGATGCCGCCGAAGCGCTCGAGCACGAATTCCTTGGATTGCTGCAGATTGAGTTGAAGCACGTCGATTACCTGATCACGAATTGCAATAGGATCGGTGTGCATAGCAATGGCTTCGTCGAGGATGGATTGCACCAGGTGCAATTCGTTTGAGGGGAGCGAAAGGGCATTGTTCAGATTCATGGCGTTTCTCCAATTGGGATTGGAGCGCCCCCCACAGGAGAGCGCCCTGTTGGGGTTGAGTTGAGTGAGCATCCATCGCCAACGGCGACCGCCTGCGCCACCGGATGCGTGACAGGCTTGGGAAGTTGCTGTCAACGACAGCAGCTTGGAATTCTGGCCAGCTATGAGGCCGCTGGCTGGCGTGTTTTGACTAGGTTGCTGTGCGTTTTAGGGCACAGCGAAGAGCAGGATGGCCACCATGTTGAGACTTGTGCCCCTCGCAAGATCACGCATCTAACATCCGACCCTCGTGTGACCTGGATCGGCATTTTCAGGCATGCATCCGCACACAAACGGATCCCAGTGTTCGCCGGCGGGCACCGGCAATGAATATGTCCGCAAGAGCGGTTGTCGTGGGCCACCTCAGGGAGGCCCACGACAACCGTCTCACGACGCTGAAAGGTAAAAAGGAAGGGTCAGAACACCAGTCCGGCCCGAAGGAGAGGAAACTCAGAACCCGGAAGTTGGAGGCTTCGTGTGCACGGTGTGCTGGGTTCGCACGCGCTTCCCTGAGTGATGGCGTGCTTGGGTTTGGACATAACGACCGGCGAGTGTCAGTCGGGAGCCGCTTGTCCTAGGGCACAACTGAGCGCCAGTTGCCAGCGGGTGAAATCGTTGACTCGGATTATCGTCACGACGTGATGGCAGTTCAACCATTCAGGCGAAATAAACCTGCCGAAATGCAGGTATTTGTCCTTTTTCGGTCAGTCTGACTGCTCCGGTATGCTGTGCTTGCAGGTACTGGAGCATTTTTGCATCGATCTTCAGTCGACGAGCTGCACTGTCCCAATTGGTTGGTGCGAGGTTGAGCAGCAGCATCGTACCGGCGCTGGAGAGAAACTCCTCGCTCATGTGAGTGGGCGACTGTCCGGCCTGCAAAATCGCCAGGCCAAACTTCCGCATTTGGTTGGCGATGACGTTGATCGGATTGCTCCTAGACTCATCGTTGAACAGCACGCACTCATCGATCACAACGAAACGCCTGATTCGCCCATGGGACTCACCGCGCTGCATTTCTTCGCGAATGATTGCCTGCAGGCGGAAGTGGACGAACATGCGTAGCTCGTCTTCAGATTGCGCAATTGGCTTGAGGTTGTAGCGCCGGATTCGGGCCTTGCCGAACGGCGGCGGATTGCTGTTGAAGATACCAATCGCCTGCAGGTTTTCTAGGCGATTGATGACGCTCAAAAGGACATCGCGGGAGTTGTATTTAACGACCTCTTCAAATTCGCGACCGGACTGCATGCGATCGAGAAATGTGCTGAAGCCATCCAGGGCGCGGATCTTGATGCTACCGAGCTTGCTGTCGAGCTGTGCCAGTTCCGCTTCGTCAGCGGCTTGCGTGGCATTCTTCATCCTGCGCTTATTCAGCGTCGCCATTACGCGACAGAATTCGTCGAAGGCCGTAAGCACCTGCCGCCCATCCTCCTTGTCTTCAATCCCCATCCAGAGGGCTTTGAGCTTCCGGCGGGCCAGAGTGGTGACATCGTGGAGCGTCGGGTAGACCTGACGAAGACCGTTCCAGTCGTGTGCCTCGATGAGCTGCTTGATCTGTTCGTCAGTGGCCTCATTCCGATACCAGGTGGATGGGTTGGTAGCCGAAATCCCCTTGAGCGCGTAAGCGTCGGTCAACAGCGCTCGAAGGACGCCCTCCTGATTGGTGCCGAGTGCCCTGGACGTATTGCCGATGGCCGCAATCACGTCGTTGATGGCGCGCCTCACCCCACCGAAGTGTGGATCCGGGTTCAGCACCAGCGGATTGAAGCCATACTTGGTGGACTCGCTGAACAGCACGGTCTTGGCGCCAGGTACTTCGATATCGCCGTGGTAATCAAAGATGTCGATCACCACATCATCAGCCTGGCCCTGGATGAAGTTGCGGATCCAGTGTGTTTTACCCGCGCCAGATGTGCCGGCGATCCCGATATGGTGGTTGGCCAGCCGGCTGGGATCCCACTGTACAAGCTCGTTCTTGTGATCGTTCTTGCGACGCCAGTAGTCGTAGCCAATCAGCACAGGAGTCATTGATCCCCTCCAACGCCAAGCATCGGCTGGTCATTCTCTACGTTGCAGATGAACTTGCATCCCTTGGAGTACCTGTTGCACCCGAAGAAGTCGTAGCCCCTGACTCCAGGCATAGAGGGACGAGTCCTGCGCTCCAGCTTTCCCTTCTTGCATTTGGGGCAATCTATATCCGTGGGAATGGGCGCAGCACCTGCCGGCTTCTTCTGCCCAGGAACCCCGTCCACGTCGGGCAACATGGTCTTGCAACCATGCTCCTTGAAGCCCGAGCACGCCCAGTAAGGCCCAAATTTTCCCTTGGGGTTGAGGTACATGGGACGACCACAGTCTGGGCAGGGATGCGATGTGGCTGCCTGGATCTGCACGCCCTCAAGCTCACGGGCAATACGGTTATAGAAGCCTCGAATCACGGGTATGTGCTCGATCTGGGAGCGTGCAATCTGATCGAGCAACTCCTCCATCTTCCTGGTGAAATCGAGCTGCATGAAGCTGAATTGGTTCACCAGACTGGCGAGGACGATCAGCCCCAGCTCAGTGACTTGGAAGTAACCTTTGCTGAGCCGCACATAGTCTCGTTGCTTGATCGTCTTGATGATTGCTGCGTATGTACTTGGTCGTCCAATGCCTTGCGCCTTGAGAGCCTTGATCAAACTCCCCTCGGTAAAGAGCTTCGGCGGTAACGTCTTGAGCTGCAGCAGACGGCCAGATAATGGCTGCAGCAACTGGCCTGGCTCGAGCAGGGGAACAGGGTTTTTCATTGCGTCCTGCTCCTGTCCGTCCTGCTCTGCGGAGCTGGTCTGCAGCACTGAACGCCACCCTGACTTCACCAAGACCTTGCCTGTGCCTGCGAAAATGGGTGTTACCCCATCAACTTCGTCCATCGCCTGCAGGTGCGCGACGCGGATATTCCACACCGCACTCTCAAGCTGGGAACCGACGGCGTGACGCCATATCAGTTGGTAGAGCGCTTGCTGCTGGGCGTCGTCGCCTGCCTCAAGCATCTGGAAGTTTGTTGGCCTTATAGCCTCGTGCGCCTCCTGGGCCAGCTCGGCCGAGTCCCATAAACGCTGTTCGGCAACAACCGGCAGGCCTTTGCTGCTGCAGTATTCGGTGATTGCCGTAAAGGCAGTCGCCGATAGGTTGGGACTGTCCGTTCTGTGGTAGGTGATGAGGCCTGCATCGAAGAGCTTCTGCGCCGCCTTCATTGTCGCGTCACTATCGAGCTTGAGCACGCTCGACGCCTCCACCATCATGGTGTCGGTAGTGAGCGCGGCTGGCGGAGCCTCTGAGCGAGCTTTCTGATCACAGGTGATGACCTTGAATCGATTCAAATTGGCGACACGCTGGGCAAAATCGCCATCTAGCCAGTATTCCAGGTTGCGCTGCTGCAGGAGTGCCTTCGTTTGCCACTTCGCCTTCCAGGCTCCATCTGGCCCAGGCAAATGGATCTCGGCTCCAAAGTGGGACACCGCCCTGAACTGGCCGACCTTGTGACACTGCTCAGCCACTAGCAAGACGGCGACACTCTGCACCCGGCCAGCGGACAGCCTCTGCCCCCGTAGCGCGGAGATCCGCTGACTCACAAGCCATCCCACAAAGCGGTCAATCATTCGCCGAGTCTGCTGAGCGTTGACCTTCGCGATGTCGAGTCCGCGGGGCGTCTCGATGGCGGCCAACAGAGCCTTCTTCGTGACTTCCTGATAGGTAATCCTTTTCGGGTTCTCCAGCTCGAGAACCTGTGCCAGATGCCAGGCTATCGCTTCCCCTTCGCGATCAGGGTCAGTCGCCAGCAGAACCTCAGAGGCAGCTTCTTTGCGCGCGCGAAGTCCGCTCACGACTTTGTTTTTACCTGGCAAGATCCTGTACTCAGCCGAGAATGTCTCCAAGTCAATTCCAAGAGCCCCCTCGGGGAGGTCTCGGATGTGCCCTATGCTGGCCCGCACGTCGTAGCTCGAGCCAAGGTACTTCTGGATAGTCTTTGCCTTTGCCGGCGACTCAACAATCACAAGAACAGTCATGAGCATGCGCCTAACGGATGACGTAGGCCGCATGGTTCTTGAGTGGTGGTCAGTCGTTCAATGGAAAGGTCTTTTTTGGTGGAAGGGGAATTAACAGTTCAAAGCCACCACCTCGATTACTGCAGTAGATGCCCGAGCTTTTGTTTAGCCAACTCGACTAAGTGCATCCGGCGGTGTCCTTTACCCTCCGGTATGCGAATGAGCCGGTCGAATTCGCTGTAGTCAAAATCAATCGCTTCTTGGTGGATATCTTCAAAACCACCCCCAACCTTCAGGGAGACGTTCATCACCATGCGTTCAGTAATGCCAGCATTGTTGGATGTTTTGCTGAAGCGATGCTTGAGATAATTGACCTTCAAATCGAAGAATATTGGCTTTGAATCGTCTGCCGGGACTTTCGATATCAGCCGACCGTCCTTGCTGATGTCAGCACCCGGGACATGCTGACGTATCGCTTCAACCAATGCGCTGTTACCAGAAACGCGCTGGTTGAACAGGTCGGTGGCGTTGGACATATACGCAAAAACCCAAGGGACATTGCGCAGAGTAGCTCCCGAGTACATGAACCCACGTTCCCCGACATACCTATCGAGCATCTTGCCTAGAGCATTTGTCGAAAGGACTAGGCCTGTCTGTTTTTCGAGTATGTAGGCGACGCGGTCAAAGTGCTCGATCAGCAGCTTCACGATCTTGCGGGGAACCCCATCAAATCGGGCTTTGCGCGAAGACTTATCGTGTTGCCTTGGATTGAAGTAAGGGCAGTTCTCTTTGGCCTCGTCATCCAGCGGAGCGATGCCTTTGACGCCTGTCACCATGTGCTTCCCAAACGGTTGCTGCACATTGGGCGGCAATTCGTACAATCCAATGAGTTGGATTGGATTGTCACAGGCCGGGCAAACCGCAAAATGAGAGTCGCGCCCCATTGTTCCTGGCTGATACCAAGGTTCACGACAGCGTGTTTGTTCCTCGAAAATATCCTTGTCAATTTTCGAGCCGTCAATCTGATCAACTGTCAGTTTGAATTCATCCATCCTGGGTAGGGTCTCTCTCAGCGCTTGTGGGAGAGATCATATCGACCTCTTACAGCGACCCACCAGTCCTCCGGTAGATCAGGGATAGCGCCCTGATCCTCAGCAAACCTCAAACACTGCAGGATCGTTGTCAGCCCCATCGAGAACTCATGGTGCTGATCCTTGAGAACGAAGACCAGGTGGTTATCGCAGCTCTGGCAATCTGTCGCCGTGGCGCCCTGAGCGTTGAGCTCGGCGCGATTCTTGAGTATTTGATCGTGATTCATGATTAGCCTCGTTTTTAGCTGATTCCCAAGCTGCAGCTTTCAACAGGCTGTGAGGAGGGGCCAGAGGTAATCATTAATCCACTTGCCGTGGGTTTGTCGTGAGCAAGTGGTGCGACTAGATCAGCAGCGGCATCTGCTTGCCTGCGCTGTAACCACGCAGCCAGGAAGCCTTCAACGGATGATGGGAGTACGGACACGAATGAACTGGCAGCCCTGAAATGGCTGCTTTGCGCCCGGCCTCAAAGATTGCTGCATGGGGATTGTTGAAGCGGCGGTTGTCAGTACAGGTAGAGTTTCTGGGCATGGACGCCTGCTCCACGATGAAAAAGCCCCCAGTTATCCAGGGGCTTGGCGATAAACGCGATTTTAAGCAGGGTAGTCGTCGAAGGTCTCGGGATAGTCCTGGCTTTGCTGCTGTGCCGGTCGATCCTGACGCGGTGCTTGACCAGATTGCCCTTGAGGTTGTTTCGCTTCCATTACGATATCAGCGATTCGGTGCAGGCCAACAGTGACCTGGGTGGCCTGAATCTTCAACGCTGACTTCTCCTCCTGGGAGTCACGATCACGCCAAGTATCCTTCACTTGTCGACCGAAGACCGTCACCCGCATGCCCTTCTGGAGCAGTTGCGAGTAACGCTCGGCGTCGCGGTGCCACCACTCCACTTGCATCCAGAATCCGCCTTTATCCTCGCGCCCCCCTTTTCCATCCGGAACCTGATTGTCGAAGTACACGTTGAGTCGACAGAGCCGACGCGGCTGGTCGTTGCCGTTCGGGAACTCGCGGAATTCAGGATCCGAGCCGATGTTGCCGACCCAGCCATTGACTGGTGCTGCCATGAAGCCTCCTTGTAGCTTGCGCTATTGCGTTGTGATGATTCAGTTGAGGGAGAAAGCCTGGTCGGCCATTTCAGCTTTCTGGGCGCATTCGGCGGCTTGGCGCGCGATGTACTGCATGACTGATGCCTGCATGTTCAGCGCCATTCGCTGCTTCTCCAGAATGAGCAAATTTGTGCGGGTCTGTGGGCCTGTGAGCGGGTCTTGCACCACCTTCTTCCAGAGCTGGAATCCCATGCTCTGCTCTGCTGCGTGACGCATGGTTCGCCAGCGCAGGTACCCGACACCTGATTTGGCCTTGTGAACCCGGAGCACGATGTTGCGGTGAGCTATCTGCTGGTGATCAGAAACGCTCACCAGACGATCCATCATCTGGTTCAACGTGACCAATGCCTCCCTCGCGCTCTGCTCCAACTCGCGGTAGTCCCCCTTACCCTTAAAAGGTTTTAAAAGGCCTTTTAGGGAGGAGTCGTGCGCCATGCGCCGGTAGAGGTCGTTCGCCCCTTCCTGTGAGAGGTCATGCGCCATCGGGCTCACCCTCGCCCTCAACCTCCGGATCTGCGCTCTGCTCCAGTTCAGAATCGTCGGCATCCTGATCTGCGGCAGAGGCCGTGCCATTGCGCAGTTGCGGCAGCGCAGGTGCGTAGCTGGAGCGCACAGTGCCTTCCAATACGTCCTGGGGCAGTTGGCCGAACTTCTCGATTGCGTCGCGTGCGCGTGCATTGTTGGCTGCGATGTCGTCGCGAGTGACACCGGCATGGCGGTACTGCTGGGCCAGCCCATAGCAACTGCGGATCTCGTGAGCTCCCCGATCGAGCATCTGCTCCATGAGCTTGCGACCGATCAGGGCCGTGTGATGGGCCAGCAGAATGCGACGGGCGAGGGTGTCGTATTCAGTGAGCATGTAGACACCGATGTAGCCCAGCTGGCAGCCAATGAAGAGCGGTAGTCGAACCGGCTGGACGTTGAGGTTTTCTGCAATGCTGATTGCTGGCGGCACCTTCTTCAGCAGTTCATCGACTTGCTGTGCCAGTTGCTGGATCTCGGTGCGGGCTGCCTCCAGGCGTTCCTCCATGCGTATGAGCCAGTGATCTGCATAGGGGTCGTTTTGTGCTGCTGCGTTCTTCATCTGATCCATCAGCGTGATGAAGCGAGGCATGCCGATGATGGTGTGGGCTTGTCCGGTCTCTTCGGATTTGCGGCGACCGAACCACAAGCGGGCAGCGTGATGAGTATGCATGGTGATACTCATGTCGCTGCGCAGACTGCCGAGGTTGAGAGCGATGTTTTCGGCCACAAGGCCTCCTACTGATGACGTTGTGAGGAGTTGTGCGCCGATGGTCGATGTAGCCGCTACGCCACTCAACGGATAATCAAAAGCCCAAGAGGGGGGAGTTTCTGAACGTCCTTGTTCGTAGCCAGGTTCAGGTCAGTCCTTCATGTTGCTGACTTCTTCGATGAGCTCATCGTGATCAACACCGGGGCCGTGCTCCTTGAACTCGTTCTGCCGATCATCCATGTCCTCTTCACACGTCTCTGCCGCTCGTTTCAGCCGGCCAGTTAGCAGTTCGCGGGCGTGCTCCAAGGTCTTGGCCGTCAGCTCTTCTCGGGTGACACGGGTAACACCGAAGGCGGTCACGATGATCTCTTTGATCTCAGCAGCAGTGCAGCGATCGAGAGCGGCTCCCAGATCCTTGGCCGGTATATGGCAATCGTCTGGTAGGTAGTGCTGGGCGCATAGAGCCGCAGCTTTTCGCCGGAAAGCCCCAACAGGTATCACACGGTCTATGCGGCCAGGGCGCTTGAGGATTCGCTCATCAATATGCTTGGGATAGTTGGTCGAGAAGATGACGTAGGTGCCTGCGACATTCCTGGGTGTCTTGATTCCATCCAGGAAACTGAGAATTTCGGCGCCTGCATAACCCTTGTAGAGGTGATCGACTTCCTCTGCGATCACGATGGTTGGCGTGGAGCGACGTGCGGCCTCATAACACACATCCCGAAAAGTGCTGCCGTCCGCCTGAATGAATGCGTACTTGCTGCTGTAGTTCGCTGCGAGTACACGGGCGAGGGTGGTCTTCCCAGTACCAGGTGGCCCTGCCATCAGAACCTTGCGCATGCCTGCCTGGCCGTAGCGCGTGTAGAAGTCGATGTCTTCAAAGAACTGGATGAAGTCCGATTCCAGATTTTCGTATTGGGGATGCCCAGAGAAGGCGGAGGCTTCTTTCACCAGCGAAGGCTTTGGCCTGTGATAGATCAGCCCATTGTCTTTCTCGCAGTCCCACAACCCTTTCTTGGGGAGGTTGCGGCGCAGGTTCTTCGATCCGGTGCGGCAGAGGTTGTGCAATTGAAGTATCGCGCTCTGCCGGCCAACGGCGTACTCAATGCACAGCGAGCCGTTGAGCCGGCAACGCACAATATGGACAACCTCGTCTTTACTCAGGCGCACACGAAAGGCGCCCGAGGCGTCCTTGAACATCAGCTTGTTGCCACTCTGCGCCCGAACCACAACTGGGCTGCTGCGCGACACCATCAGACTGGACTCGATTGGCTCAATATCCAAATAGCTGAAAGCCTTCTGGGTTCGCCGAGTGATCAGCAGCTCAGCCAGCTTGGGGTAATAGTGCTCATCCTTCACCACCACGCCGAAATCATCCGGGTACATCTGCTTGTGGTAGTTCAGTGCCTGTTTCCACATGGGTACTTTGCCAGTCATACGCCTCGGGCTCCTTGCATTTATCGGTACGCGAGCAATCTCGCCTGCAAGGAAGAGGGCTTGCTATAGAAAACCAATAACCCGGTGCCGCTGAATCGAGTGTCGACCTGTGAAGCCTTCACAGGTCAGGTTGGTGCTCGTCGACCTATGGAGCCTCCATAGGTCAGTCTGGTGTTGGTGCCCCATCACTCACCGACTGGCTCCAGGGTGATGCGGGCCGCATCGCTCACCGACTGGCTCCAGGTTGGTGAAGGCTTCACCACTCGCCGGCTGGCTCCGGGGTGTTGATACCTCGTCTTAAGGTTTCACAGGCAAGGCTGATGGGGCATTCCGAAAATGGTCGATATTGACGCAACGAGTTATCGAGCTAATGTTCAAGTAAATCGAAACAGTGTCTGAGGCACAGGCTATGCCCCCAAATGGAACAGGCTCGGGTTCCGAGTCAGACTCAGACTCAGACTCGGACTCGCTTAATAACGTAGACTTTTCAGCTCTTCTCGACTTTGGAGATTCAAGCCCTCAAGAGGATACGGGCTATGTCGACATAGAGTTTTGGACCAGCCTACATGAGCAGTCCGATGGCCCCAGTGCATTAGGTTATATACGGGATGACGTCACTCTCCAAGGAGAGCTAAAGCCGCCTGGAGCGAATAATGGAGGTCTGCTCTATGTCAGCGCATACCGCAAGGGTATGAGCGTGACCCTCTCTGGCTCCATTGAACCTACACCAGGTAGTGTTCCCGCATATTGGTTGCCATGGAAAAAAGGAACAACGGTATATGCTCAGCGTCATTGGTTTGAAAAATCAAAGTGTCAATTTTTTCTGACTACGAAGTTGACGGGTTGTCAGTTCGTGATTACAGATAACCTGGTTCTTCATATTGCTAGCGATGCAAATGGTGCGTTCGACTTTGATTCTGGTTCAGGAACACGAGCAGCCGCACGAACACAGATTATTGGAAGTGCCCCGCATCGCAAAATGTCAGTTACAGATCATCGTGTAACGGGTGAAACTCAGAAGCACTTTGGCTATGGTAAGTACGATAACTTTGAAGGAAGGCCTAAGGACTCGCTTAGACCTCACGCTTTCATTTTTGGAATGAAGCAAAATAGTGGTCGTTGGATCTACAAAGCTTTGACATTCTCTCCTGGCAGCATGGGGGTATGGGAGACACTAGTTGTCCCTGAGAGTCTCTAGTCGTCGACTTATGCACGTACGACGTTAGCCTCATTCCTTCCCATCAGTGCATTAGGTTCTACCCGATCACTCACCGACCGGCACCAGGGTGTTGGAGGCTCCAACACTTGCCGACTGGTTTCAGAGTGTTGAAGGCTTCAACACTTATGCGGCCCGCACAGGTCAGAAGGCACACCAGAACACCAACCAGCGAAAACACAAGACCGACAGCAGAGAGGATCAGCGGAACATTTGATGACATGGCTCAGGTCCCATAAGCGATCTTGATAGACCGCACGCGAAGTCGAGCAGCAACAGCTACGACAAACATCCAGTACTCGTCGTGTGACGCGGTCGAGGCGTATTGGGTCGGCGTCATCATTTCCGCGTCGAGTTGCATTTGCTGCTGTGAGAGGTGGTCGTCAAAGCTGTAGCGCTTGTGTTCTTTCCCTCCGAACTCGACTGCAAACATCAGTGGAACTTGCCCTTGTTCTTCAATCCACAACTGCGTGTAGCCGTTCGGTGAATCTGCAGGATCTCTGTAGGGCGGGACAAATGATTGGATGCATAGCGTTGATTCTGGACGCTCGCCGACGGCATTGAATATGGATTCAACCAAACGACTTACATGCTCAAGATCCAAGTCGGCGGCAGGCGAGAGTGCAGGGCCGTGAACAATCGCTACCGAATACGATTCGTGTGTCATAGCGAACCCCCGGTCTCCATGGAGGGTGGAGGCAGCAACAGTGGCAACGTGGCTTTGGCCAACTGGCGGATGTCCTCGCGCTCATGTTCGGCGGCCTCTGCCACAAGCCGTGGGTAATCAGGATCCAGCTTGACCACCTCGGCGATGCTGGCCACCTCATCATGCACCCCGTAGAGCGTGCCGCCTCCCATGGCATCACCGCATCGAGTCAGCCACCTGCAGAGACGGAGTTTGAGCAAGACATCTCGCAGCGCCGGTAGCTCATCCGGGTTGTTGTACAGCAGTTGGGCCAGCTCAGTGCTGCTCTCGAGGTCGTGAACACGGTTGTGCTCGCTCAGGACTTTCACTGCCATCCAGCAGATTTTCTCCTCATGCGAGAGCGTGCTCGCAGTGATGAGCCGGCGCGGAATGACCTCCATCGGGTTTCCGAAGAACAGCAGGGCTCCAAATTCTTGATCATGCTCACTCATCGGTCTGAGTCTCCGTCGTAGCGGGTTGCGGGGGCTGTGAGGGCTTTTTGCCAACCAGGTTGCGGATAGCTTGAATCTCCGAAGCGATATCGACTGGCTTGCCCAGGGGAGGGCGCTTCGGCGTCGGAGCGGTGGCTTGGGGTAATGCGTGCGGTTGTACGGAGGGCGCGGCAGGTGGCTGCTGTGGCGTTGGTGTTCCCTGCTCGGCGGTGAACTTGAACTGCCCTGTTTTGGCCCGGTCGATCAGACCGATCAGGTACGCGCTCATGTTGCGTACGGACTTTCGACGTGCCGCTGCCTCGTTGATGATCGCTTGGTGAAGGTCTTCAGGGACTGCGCTCATGTAGCGCGTGATGACCTGCTGCTCATCAGCGTTGAGGGTCAGGCTCGACCAGTCCAGCTCCCCAGTACGTACTTTTACAGAAACAGTTTCTTGTAAAGTACGTACTGTATATGGGTTTGAAAATCGAACTCTGTCGGCAGGCCCAGTGTTTTCAACAGGGTTCGATTTTGTTGCCGCCGCTTCAGCCTGGGTCTCACTTTCAAACTCATGGGCAGCATCCTGGGTTTGAATTTCGTTTGCACTGGGTTTGAAATTTGAACCTGGCTGCTCTGCCCCGGTTCGATTTTCAAACCCGGTAGGTTCGGGCGGAGTGCTTTGAGTTCGTTTTTTGTTCGCCCTGGACGCTTTGGTTTTCGGGCGCGGCTTGCTCAGCTCATGATCACTGAGTCGCTCCTCGAACAGGCCGAGCCGAGTCATCAGGTATCGAGCGGTAGAGTCGTCGGCCAACTCATCAAAGACGATATTGGCCACCTTGCGTACAGCCTGGTTGCCATGGCTGCGGCAACGTCCAACGAACGCGATGTAGTCGGTGTCGATGCCGGCGGCATCAACGATCGACACGGGTTCGTCGTGCAGTGCATAGATGTTGCCGACCATTCGGCCATTGGCGGTGTTCCTGGCCTGGTGGCATAGGCTGAGCCAGCGAGTCAGACGCAGGATGTAGACCACTCTGTTCACCGTGCTTTTGCTGGCCTGGCCGCTGTCCGCCCTGGAGGAGAGGAGGCGTTGGAGGGCGTCATAGCTGGGGAATGATGTCTCGCGATCCTTTGACGCCATCATGCGAAATGCCATCCAGCCGATTTTGTCGACCGGGGACAGACGTTCGTCCACCAGGAGCCGTCTGGGGGTAGTTTCCATCGGGTTGCCGAAGAACAGCAGCCCACCCATGTCGTCATGGTCGGTGCGTCCGGCTGCTCGATCCGCTTCCCTCTGTGTCAGTTGCCCACAGGCCCGGCCAATCAGTGCCTGCAAATCAATCATCGAACAGCCTCCTTGCTGCTCGAGGCTGAGGTCTTGCGGGATGTTTTCGGTTTGCCCTTGGAAGAACGCTCTAGCATCTTCTTCACGTCGGCGTGCCATTCGTGAACCAGCTTCCAGATGACCGACAGCGGCTTGCCGGTCTCTTCGGCCAGCATCATCATGATGTCCAGGCTTTCGATGGAATTGGCGTCTATCAGCTCGGGCTTGATTCCCGCATGCGCGATCAGGCTCTGCCAGCGGCCCCAGATCAGGTGAAGCTCTTCCACCTCAGGCATCTTGGGACGTCCGGTCTTGATGCTAATACCTAGTAAGCGACGTCGAGCGCTCACCTCTTCGGAGGTGATGCCGAAGAGCTTGTTGAGCATCTCGATGCTCGCGCCGAGCTGAATCGCCCTCTGAACCAGTTGGGCGCGCTGGCCCTCCTCTTGCAAGCGCCCGAGAGCTTTCCCTAGCAAGTCGTGATTGATGCTGATTTTCACGAAGCGCACGGGCATCCGAGTCAGTTCGGTGATGTCGCTGAACGAAAGCTGATTCAGGCGAATCAGCTCGTCCTCCTTGAACCCAAACTCCAGGCAGCGGCGAAAGTCACCGTCGCGCAGGTGGGTCATGACCTGGTGCAGCACTGCTGTATTCAGTGGGCTGTCGGACATCTCATTTCTCCCCGTTCAATTCCTTTGCTCGGCGAGCCAGCCGGATCATGCGGAAGACCTTGATGATCAGGTCGTCCGGCAGGTGATGGAGCAGCAGCTCGGCCAGGTCATCTGGTGCGACAGGTTGAATGTCGGCTGCCGGCGAATTGCCGGAGAGGCTGGCGAGAAACTGCCAGGTGGTTTCTGATGCTGCCGACGTGAAGGCTTCAGGGCGCCTCAGTGTGAAGCCCATGCCTTGATGCTGAGTCGAGGTCATGTGATCGAGGATGCCGGCCCATGACGCAACTTCCATCGCGATCAGATCCGCCAGGTTTCGCAGTGCTTCGATGCTGTCCTGTTGCGGGTAGATCGCCCAGATGTCGCTGACAGGGGCGAGGCCACCCGTGGACACAGGGATTGAAACGACTGGCCCATTACCTGAATCTGCAGGCGGTATGGGCGGCTGCTTGGTTTTGGTTCCAGTAGAACTGCCAGTGGGAGTCGCGGCCGGGGGCTGGGCGCCTGCAGGATGCTGTGGAGGTTGCTGCTGCCCACTGCCCAAAGTGCCGCCGTCGGGCGTTGCTGTAGCTGGTGGAAGGTTTGCAGGCGGTTGATAGCCGCTTTCCTGCTGCTGTGGCGCACGCTTGGGATCCTGAGCCACTTCGATCTCAAACAGAATGTGCTCATAGCTGACGTCGTTCGCGCGCAGCGCGTCGGTCATCGCGCCGATGAGATCGTCCTTGAAGTGGCTGAAGACATACCCCTCGGGTTCCTGGTCATAGACGCTGAGGGTGGTACTGAAGAGTAGGTCGAACTGGATGCCAGACGCGGGTTCGCCTTTCTCTTCGATGAGCTTTGCCCAAGCTTTTTCGGCATTGGAGCGGAGCTGTAGCAGTTTGTCAGTTGAGTCTCGACCGGCGCCGGCCCACAAGATGCTGGGAATGTACGGAAACAGATGCTGGAGCGTCTGCTCCATGCGGCTCAGGTGCGATTGATCAATCGGGTAACCATCCGCTTTTAGACGTCGGGCCAGCTCACGTTGGGAGATGTCTTTCCCATCATCCTGCTCCTGATACAGCGCCTTGGCCTGCGCAACGCCCAGGCAGCGCTCAATCCAGATCAGCCGACCATGTGTATCGTTCTCGGCCATGTGGCCGGTGAGGGCGAAGATCTCACTTTTCCAGGGCTTGAACAGGCACGGGATGCGGAAGAACCGTTCGTCACGGGTCTCCTGCCACAACTCGCCCAGGATCTGCAGGCGCGTATTCCCGCCGTTGTGGATGGTGTAGTGCTCCTCCCCGGGGCGCCGGCTCACCTGTGGTGGGCTGTCGAGGCCTCGAGCACGGATCGAATCCTTGATCTCCTCGTACTTCTCGTTCTTCTTGACCCGTGGGTTGAGGTTGTACGGGCGCAATTGATCGAGCGTCAGCACCATCTGTACCGGCTCAAGCGGATCGCTCAGCGAGGACGGCTGCGGCGAGGATGTGGTGAAGTGGCCCACCAGGAGCTTGTCACGCAGAGACGTTTTGGCGACAGGCTTCATGCCGTTGCTCCTTCTGCCTGTGCTTGTGTTTGCAGCACGCGGATACGGAAGTGTGCGTCGTCGAGCGCCGATTGCAGGCGCTGCAACTCCTGGTCGGCCTGCAGGCTCTGCTCAAGGCGTTGGATGATCTCCATGTTCATGGAGCGGTGCTGTGCCTTCGCCTTGTCGGAGATCTTGTCCCGCATGCCGTCCGGCAAGCGGAGTACGAATTTGTCCTGATCGCGGCTGTGTTTGTGCGCAAGGTTCTGGTGCTTCACATGGCTCATGTATTACCTCCAATAACAACTGTTGAGCCCGACTGCTCCCCCGAGGAACCGGAACCCGGTTCTTGGGTCTTACGTTTCGGCGCTGTCCATAACGAGCCCTGCATCGGGCTGGTGTTGGGGGCTCGTTTGGGGAGCGCCTTTATCACTCTCCTGCTGGGGGCGCTCCCTCACGAGTCAGGCTCTGCATCAGATCAATCCACTCGTGAAAGCCTTCAGGCGCTTTGTGGAAGGTCGCCATCTGTCGAACTCGCTCGTAGATCTCCGCCTCGCGCTGTTTCCCGCTCTGCACCAGAGCCTCTAATCGGTGGCGAGGTAACGTCACCGTGTCCGTGTGCTCGCGCTTGAGGCTGCAGAGATAGGTTTCCAGAGCGAGGTGATCCAAAGGCGCTGGAGGCGAGTTGGCGTCCAGCATGTCGATGGCGTAAAGGGCGTATGCCAGACCCTGAATGAGCTCTGAGCGGGATGGTTTCGAGGCAGTCTCGACGGCGGCAGAGTCGGGCTGGTCGCCGATTTGAGCAGCCTTCCCCAGGTGGTTGATCGCAGCGAAGAGAAGCTGCTGTACCGCGACCAGTGCTCCAGCATTCCATAGCTCTTGCCCGGCCAGCGTCTCCTGCAGACGCAGCCGTTCCGACTGTGCTTCTGTAGCCGCACGGCCCAGTACGAGATCCATACTGGTTATCTCAGATTCGGATACCCAGGTATCCACTGCTTGAGGATCCAGGTCACCTGTGCAAGCGCTCGTGAGCAATTCTCCTGCTCGCTCCACCTTGGCCAGCAAAGCCTCGATTTGGCGATATGCCGTGACGCGCAGTACCAACTGCTCGTCATGGGACTGCCGCAGCATTCCAACTTCCTCGAGGAGCTGCTTCAGGCGCTCAAACATGGCGCTGACGACGAAGGGGGGCAGCATCGATGGCTGCCGAAGCCAGAGGCTGTGCCAGGCCAGTAGGTCATTGCCGCTGAGCACAGGCCACGGCCCTTCAGACGCTGTCTCGCCGACCTTCAGCATTGCCTTGAACGCGCATGAAAGTGCTGTTGCAGGGGCGTTGCCTTGAGCGGCAGCAGCGTTCAATGCGCGCATGCCTGCATCAACCATTTCGGTAGTCAGCCAGGTTGGCGATGGGGTAGGGGACTCCTGCCGGAGAGGATCGGCACTCACGACTTCACCTCTTTTTGGGCGCGGCGAAGCTGCTCACGGAGCTGCGTCGGCACTTGGCGAATGACCAGCGTGTCGCGGCCCTCGTCGTAATCGATCTTCGAGCCCAACATGTGCGCCTCGAAGCTGATTGCGAGGCCTTCGGCGCGGCCAGTGAAACGCTGGAACTGGCTCAGGGTGCGTTTGTCCGCCGGAAATTCCGGGGCCATGCCGTAGTCCTTGTTGCGGATGTGCTCGTAGAAGGCCTTGGGGCGTTCTTCGTCGATCAGCCCGGAGAGTTCTTCCAGGGTGATGGGTTCACCCATCTTGGCCTGGCTACTGGCGTAGCCGACCAGGGTCTTGGTCTTCTCGCGGGCCTGCTCTTCGGGCAGATCTTCGCTTTCCACGTAGTCGCTGAAGGCCTTGAGCAGGGTGCGCGTCTCGCCCGGGCCGTCGACCCCTTCCTGGCAGCCGATGAAGTCGCGGAAGTAGTCCGACACCTTCTTGCCGTTCTTGCCCTTGATGAAGGAGATGTACTGCTTGGACTGCTTGTTGTTCTGCCACTCGCTGATGTTGAGGCGCGCGGCCAGGTGCAACTGGCCGAGGTCGAGGTGCTTGGCCGGGGTCACGTCCAGCGCGTCGGTCACTGCCACGCCTTCGCTGTGGTGCAGCAGGGCGATGGCCAGGTAGTCGGTCATGCCTTGCTGATAGTGGGCGAAGAGGACGTGGCCGCCGGTGGACAGGTTGGATTCTTCCATCAGCGTCTGCAGGTGCTCGACGGCCTGGCGACTGAAGGCGGTGAAGTCCTGCTCGCCATCGAGATAGGCCTTGAGCCAGCCGCTGAAGGGGTAGGCGCCGGATTCCTCGTGGAACAAGCCCCAGGCCTTGCCCTGCTTGGCGTTGTAGTTCTCGTTGAGGTCGGCCAGCAGGTTTTCCATGGCTTGCGAGGTGGCCAGCTCGCTGTCGCGGGCATGTAGCACGACGGGCGTGCCGTCGGGTTTTTTGTCGAGCAGATGAACAATGCAATGACGGATAGGCATTAGCGTGCCTCCTTTTCGTCTGATAGAGGCTTTTGCCGTACCCAAACACACACTGGCCCACGCTCAGTGTCGTGGAGCGAAAAGATGAACCAGCCGCTACCACTTGGCTCGGTGGGTTGCCAAAGGCTGCAGGCAGGCGTGCCTGTTTCCATCCAGATCGTCTGCAACTCGTCGGGGGCGTCGTATTCGTATTCCGTGACTTGACTCTGAAGTCCTCTAGCTGAGAACCAAGCAGTGATCTCAGACGACGTGGTTCCTTCGTCCCAGAAGTGGGGGTATTGCGGGTGCGTCCAGAAACCGTGCTCATCTCGCTCAACGGGCACAGCCTGGATAGCGCATTCAGAGGAAGAAGCATCACAGCCAAGTTTTTCTGCTGACTCAACCTGCTTGGAATTGATCATTTGGCCTCCTTGGAAATGTGCTTGCCTACTTGGATCGCTACGATCTCAGGGGAACGATCGGGGTAGGTTTTGCAGAGGTCGCTCAGGAACGTCCTGACCTCATCTCTTGCACCTGGGATCCGGAACACCACGGTGCAGTGCTGCGCATCACCCTGCGTAGGAACCTGGGGCAGCACCGCGACTTTCATGGAGCGAGCAAGCAGGTGCTGCGGAACCCATACCGACCAGAAATAGGCGGATAGAAGGCCGGCAGCTCCACGCCTGGTTACTTCCAGGGTGTCGTGGTTGGTCAGTTCGAGATCGACGTAGCCGAGCTCCTGCAGGGATCGCAGATCCTCCTGCAGGTGGAGTGGGGCGACCGTGCTCTCATCTCGGGACAGGCGGTTGATCACAAGCGCCATGGCGTCCAGCTCCACAGCGTTGATGCCAAGCTGATGGGCATATACCAGCGCTGACTGATCGAACGGGGCGACGGCTGGGATATGGCGTAGTTGTAGCGCGCTACTGTTCATCACCGAACTCCTCGAGCTCCTCGAGCTCGATGGTGAAGCAGATAGGGCAGCAGGCCGCGTCGGCCAAGTAGCGAGGCCGTAGGTGGTGATTGCAGTGCCTGCACCAGTGGGTGGGGGAGAGCAGCGTCATACGCGGACTCCTTCAGCCAGCGACCGAGCTGACAAGTTGGCGAATCGGGTTTCGCGGCCAATGAAGGCCGTGCGAACGGTCGTTGTCGGGCCGTTTCGGAACTTGCCGAAAATGAGCTCGGCTACTCCCTTGTCCTCGGTGTTGGGGTGGTAGACCTCGTCGCGGTACACGAACATGATGATGTCCGCGTCTTGCTCAATCGCTCCTGACTCTCGAAGGTCAGCATTCACTGGTCGTTTGTTGGGGCGTTGCTCTACCGCGCGATTGAGCTGCGAAAGAGCAATAACCGGGCAATTGAACTCCTTGGCCACTCCCTTCAAGGCGCCACTGATCTCCGCGATCTCGAGGTTGCGGTTCTCTCGCCCGGTTACGCGCATCAGTTGCAAGTAATCGATCATGATGGCGGCGGGGTCACCGAACTTGCGGGCTGCACGGCGCGCTCGAGCACGCAACGCAGTAGGTGAAATGCCGGCCTCATCATCAATGATCAAGCGGCCTTCCATCTGCTTCATCGTCGCCACTGCATGGGTCAGTCTTGGCCAGTCTTCGTCTTGAAGGTCACCCTTCATCAAGGCATTCGCGTCTAGGTGCCCTATCTGGGCAAGCATCCGATAGAGCAGCAGGCGCGCCGGCATTTCCAGGCTGTATACCTGGACGGTCTTGTCCGGCTTAGCGTCTAGGATCGGCTTGATCCAGTTGAGCACCAGAGAGGTTTTGCCCATGGAGGGACGGCCAGCAACGATGATCAAATCCGCGGGCTGCAGGCCTGCAGTTACTGCATCGAGGTCGTCGAGCCCGGTAGGCACTCCGGTCAGGCTGGAGTCGCTATTGAAATTTCGGTCGATCTCATCGACGACACCCACCAGTGCATCAGCGAGGTTGACGAAGTCAGATTTCGAGTTCGCCTGGTTCAGCGCGAAGAGTCGTGCCTCGCACTCCTCGTGGACTGCCTCAACATTTGCATCCGGCTCATAGGCCATGCGCGCAGTATCGTTGCCGAGAGTGATCAACTTTCGGAGGTGGGCGCGTTTGGCGACCACGTTCGCGTACGCCACGATGTTGGCCACCGAGGGAATGTTCTTCGCGAGCTCACCCAGGTAGGCCAGGCCGACGTCACTGCTGTCTCTGTGCAGTTCTTCACCAACTGTGACCACGTCGATTGGTTGACCTTGATCAGCCAGACGGTTGATCGCGATGAATATCTGCCGATGCTCTGCACGGTAGAAGTCGCCGGCGCCAACGATGTCTGCGATCAGATCCCAGGTCGAGTTATCCAGCATCAGTCCGCCGAGTACCGATTGTTCGGCCTCGATGGAGTGAGGGGGCAGGAATTGAATATCGCTCATCGACCGGCCCCTCCGTACTGGAGGGCAGCCAGCGGAGTCTGCTGGACGCCTCTGTGCAAATGAGCATGACGGCCTGCAGACCGGCCATGTTCTGACGCTTTGGCGTCATGAGCGCGGCGGGCCTCTACTCGCTTCAGCTCCTGGGTAGTCGCATCTGCGAAGTGTTTGCCTTCGTATGCGAGTAGTGCAGTGATTGTGGTCTGATCAGCTCCAGCAAACTGCTGAACCTTCGTGGAGACTGCATCAATCCACCCTTGCGCGAAGAGATCGCCACGCCTGCGCTTGGTTGCGAGCTTGCAACGCGACTGTTTAGCCACGAAGGATTTACGGGCTTTCAGCAATTGGTGATGAAGCATTGAGTAGGCGTGGCTGGCCAGCTCGCTCGACATGCCGATGCCGTAGAAACGGAAATGCCAGCCTCGGGCCTGGTAGGGGGAGCCAACCACCCTGCAGTTGAAGGCGTCTGCGCATACGCTGGCCAGCCGAAACATCCAGTTCGTAGGCTTGGATTTGGTGCCGCAACGAACCTGGTGCTCGACTACTCCGGCAGCGAGTACGTCACCCATATCGAGGTGATACTTGTCCATGAGCGCTCTGGCATGGCGCAGGGCTGTTTCGGCTTCGTGCTCCGAGTCAGTACCTTCCGCGCGAGCGAGGCATTTGAGCGCTTTATCGAGTGCCTTGTCCTTCTCCATCAGATGGCCCTCCGCAGTTCGCGAACACCATCCAGGATCATTCCAACCGAATCTAAGTTTTCACCTGTAACCGCTAGCAGGATCATCTCTCGGCCAGATTCGAGGGTCAGATGAACGAGGTCGTATGCATCAGCCTTCATCGCTTCTGCTGTGTCGACCAGTTGCTTGAGCGTGGTTTGGTTGAAATCGGAATTACTGATCAGAGGCATGCTGGCAGCCCTCCAGGATCGGTGTAATCAACCACTTGCTGTCGATGCGACCAGATCGCTCACAGGGAAGCTGTTCCACCTTGCATTCGTGATCTGGGAAGAGCTTCTTGGCCAGGGCATGGACGGGATATTCAGAGCTATGTGTGCAGGACACCTTGAAGCCCCTGACAGAGCTGGTGATGTAACCATCCCCGTCAAGACGAACCGTTACTTCCACAGGGGAAAGGGGAATCATCGCCTTGACTGGATAGCGAATGTTTCCCTCTTCACCGAAGCGATTGTGGTGAACGAGTTCGCCCGCTTTCAGCTTGGAAAGATTCGTGATCTGCAGGCCGCACCAGATCTGCTTTTGAAAAGGCCAGCAGCCCGTTACAACACCCTGTTCATCAACCTGCCAACGCAGAAAGTCCTGTCCGTGGTCTTGGAAATGAATGATTGCGCTTGGCATCAGGCATTACCTCGTTTAGCTGTTGGCAGGGCATCCTCGGCCTTCTCCCCAGAGGCTGTAACGGGATGCTCGAGAGTGATGGCTGTGCCCATTACGCCTAGGAGCAGTCCGATCAGGAAGAAAAGAGGCAGCATCAACAGGGCATGTAGGTACAGAGCGTCGGGCGCCGGAACATCGCCGGCCAGCATCCAGCTCGTGTACATGGCGCCAGTAACGACGGAGAGCGAGAGTAATGCGACTGCATAAGCCGCTAGCCTCGGAAGTGAGCGGTTCATGGCCGACCCTCCGAGTTCGCGTCGTCAGCTAATGCTTCTGACCAGATGCGGAGGGTCTCGACCGCCTGCGGATCCGCGAGCACTTGATCCCTAGAATCAACAACGCGCTGTTGGAGTTCTTCGAGCTGTTCCTGGACGCTGCGGTCGTCCAGTTCATAGGTGATTGCAAATTGAATGCTCTGGAGAATGTCTCGCCGGTGATCGGCGAGTCGAGATAGCTTCCACTCCGGGATCGACCAGCCAATAAGCCTGGAAAAGTCTGTGACCTCCTCTCGGAGCGCGTGATGGAATTTCAAACCGGGGCGGAAGTCTTGGTAGACACCAAGACGGTGAAACACCAGAGCCAGCTTGATGATCTCCAGCTTCTGCTCGAGCGTTTCATGTGGCAACGGGAACGCTTTACCGCTCAAAATCTGGGCTTCTTTCCCGCGCTGTTTCCTCCAGGCAGCCTTTGTATCCTCGCTGCGTTTCTTGCGTTCTTTGGCGTGCGTGATGTTCTCGTTGACCGAGTCGATGAGCTGAGCTGCATCCTTGAGCAGTTGCCGCTGTTCACGCGTCAGTTTTGCGCCTATCCGACCCAGTAGTGTGTGGCTGTCTACCAAGTTGCGAAGTTCGCGGGAATTGCCTGTTAGCTTGGATTGAACCGAGCGAAGCTCATTGGAGCTGTAGAACTGGCTCAGCTCGACGACAACATCTGCAGTGATGCCGTCTGCTTGAGTGAGGTGTGACACCTTGGTCATGTCACACCCCCTCGAAGCGCCAAGTCCAGCTTGGCCAAACCTCGCAAGCGACAGACTTCATCGTCTGGAGGGCAGATGCTGTACGTCGATTGGAGGGGGTGGAGCGTTCGAGGTGGTGTGCCGGCACGCCTTGAGAGGCCGCTACTCGGTAGGTCACCAATGCAGGGATATGAGTCCCCAGCACCTTGACGCTATCACCCATCGTTCCGAGCATGTCGCGAATTTCCAGGGCGATATCACGGGCATCGTTTGTTTTGTCCTGGCGATTGAACACGACATTCAACGGCAACTCAGAGAGGCCCAGGGTGCGGCGCAGGTTGTTGACGCCCTGGAGCAGTTGCAACGTTCCGCGATTGAATTCCCGTGCCGCTAGCATCTCGGGGTAGAGCGGGGAAATGGCATTGTCTGCTGCTACAAGAGCCATCTCCACGGTTACAGCGGAAGTACCCTTCGTGTCGATTACCACCAGATCGTACTGATCCGTGAGACGTGCCAGCAGAGAACGCAGGCGCAGCCGACCATCCGGCGCATGTAGCAGGAGGGTTTCGAGCTGATTGTAAGGGTCATTGGAGAGGATGATATCCAGATTAGGAATCTGGGTTTTGGAGATGACCTTAGCTGCGTCCAGGGTGCTGTGTACGAGCATGTCGTACACGCCGCCAGACGCGAGATAGTCGAGCTGGAAATAGCTCGAAAGCGTAGGTTGGCCTGTATCCAGGTCGATCAGCAGGGTGCGAAGACCGGCATCTGCTGATAACGCGCCCAGGTTGGCTGAAGCGGTGGTTTTCCCGGTTCCGCCTTTCGTTGAGTAGGTAGCTGTAACTTGCATGACACTCGCCTCGTTTGAAGGATCAAACGAGAACTCATGGCTTTGCGCCGTGACGAGTGCTGAATGTGCTGGCCGATCTGATGCAACGAATTACAAGTCAGTTGCTCTACCAGCTGAGCTATACCGGCATAGGTGGGGGCGCCATTATATCCATTCATAGGCTCGCGTAAAGCCATGATGGTGCTCGGAATTCCTGTGCGAGCTATCACCACCGAGCGGCTTATGCACAATCGGAATTTATCTTCCAGCGCCAGGTATGAAAGGTTTGACTTTCGTCATGGTTTTCTGCAAGTGGCTGTTTTATCTAGGGTTTAGCCCGCATGCTCAGAAATTGATCAGATGTCCACGGGCCTTTCTGCGTGGCCGTTACAGGCAGTTGCTCAGGCGGCATCAACAGAGTTATCCACAGCTTCTGTGAGCAACTCAGGGGCGTTCGGCCAGCAATAGAAGGTTGCGTGGGCTGAGGCGGTAGTCGCAGAAACTGCCCAGGCGGACTTCATACCCCTGTTCCTGCAGATAGAGGGCGCGATCCAGTAGCAGCCAGAGCTCCAGTGGGCGGCGGAACAGGCCGCGTACCAGCTCCTGGTTGCGCACCATGGCCAGGCGTTGCCAGCCCTGGGCCTCCAGCGCTGGCCAGTCCTCGTCGCCAGGGGCGGGGACATCTCGCAGGGCGGCCAGGTCGCGGCAGAAGTCGGCGAAGGACTTGTCGAGCCAGTGGCTGGCCAGAGCGGGGGTGTTGAGGTATTGATCCGTGCCGCGCAGGCGCCGTTGCAGCAGGTCGAAGGCCAGGCGCCAGGCCATGGAGCGATCCCGCTGGCGCCTGGTGCGGGCGCCGGCGGTGACGGTTTCGCTCAAGGGCAGGCCCAGGTCATCGCGGGAAAGGTGCAGGCTGGAGGCCTGGGCCGCAATGCTGAGTGGTCGATAATGCGCCGTGCTGATGCGGTTATAGCAGCAGGGTGCCACGGCCAGGTGCACGCAGCCCTTGGCACTGGCCAGTTGCAGCAGGCGCACGTGCAGGTCGCCACAGGCATGCAGGGCCACCGGGCTGTGCTCGGGTTGCAGGCGCGTGGCGGCAGTGTCGGCCATGACATCCTGGCACAGATGCTCGGCGGCGATGTTCAGGCGCTGGCTGAGGGCGGCGCCTGCTGTTACCAGGGCTGGATCGTATTCCAGGCAGGTCAGCTGTTGCCCGCCACGGGCCAGCCAGCGTCCCAGGTGGCCTTTGCCCGAGCACCAGTCGAGCCAGTGGCTGGGAGCAGTATTGAATTGCAGACGGCTGGCGAAGGCCTTGATCTGCTCCAGTTTACGTCCGGGAATGTCATGCAGGTGGCGCGCCTTGGGCGGGGGCTCATCGCCTCCGCTCGGCAGGCTGCCGACGCTGGCCAGCTCACGCGCTTGCACTGCCCAGTCCCGAAACGGGGCGGGGGCATCGAGCGTCCAGGGTTCGCCGTGGTCGGCCTCGGCCTGTTCCAGGGTGCGGCTGCGCAGCCAGGCGGCGAGTTCGGGCCAGTCGCCTTCCCAGGGCAGTTGCAACTGGGTGAAGGGCTTGGGGCGCCAGAGCCGCTGGTGCTCATCGATCCAGGCGTCGAGGGCCTGAAAGCGTTCGAGCAGTGCTGGGCCTTGGAGGATGGTGTTTGGCATGGTGCGCAACCGGGCGGGGCTTTCTGGAGAGCCAGTAGCTGGGCGTCGAGCGGCGACGCCCAGCAGGTATCAGCGGCCCTGGCTGGCGTCGACCCGCAGCCAACGCTCCAGGCTGCGGAACATCAGGGTCAGCGCCAGGGTGATAAGCAGGTAGAAGAGGCCGGCGTAGCAGAAGAACAGCATGTACTGGTAGTTCTTCGCGGCGATGGTCTTGGCCATGCCCATCAGGTCGTACAGGGTCACGGTGTAGACCACGGCGCTGGCCTTGAGCATGAGGATGACCTCGTTGCTGTAAGCCGGCAGGGCGATGCGCGCGGCGCGCGGCAGGATGATGTACAGCAGCGCCTGCCTGCGCGACATGCCCAGCGAACGCGCCGCCTCTACCTCCCCCTTGGGGATCGCATGGATGGCGCCACGCAGGATCTCGGCGATATAGGCCGCCGTGTGCAGCGACATGGCCAGCAGGGTGCAGAAGAACGGATCACGCAGGTAGGGCCAGAGTATGCCTTTACGCACCGCCTCGAACTGCGCCAGCCCGTAGTACACCAGGGCCAGTTGCAGCAGCAGCGGGGTGCCGCGGAAGAAGAAGATGTAGCTGTAGGGCAGGGCGCGCACGTACCAGTGCCGGGACGCGCGGGCGATACCCAGCGGTACGGCGAGAATCAGGCCGATGATGGCCGACAGACCCAGCAGCTCCAGGGTGAGCAGGGCGCCCTCGAGCATCTTCGGCGTCCACTTGGCGAGCAGTTCCCACTCGCTCATAGCTCGTTCCTCGTGAAGCCCTGGCTGACGCGTTTTTCCGCCAGGTGCATGATGGTCATGGCGACGACGGTCAGGCCCAGATAGATGAGCGCCGCCGTCAGATAGAAGGTGAAGGGTTCCTTGGTGGCGTTGGAGGCGATGCTGGCCTTGCGCATGATCTCGTCGAGGGAAATCAGCGAAACCAGCGCGGTGTCCTTGAGCAGCACCAGGTACAGGTTGCCCAGGCCAGGCAGCGCGACACGCCAGACTTGCGGGAGGATGATGCGCCAGAAGATGCGTGCCGAGGAAAGCCCGAGCGTCTGCCCGGCTTCACGATGCCCCTTGGGGATGGCCAGCAGCGCGCCACGCAGCACTTCGGTGGCGTAGGCGCCGAAGCACAGGGCCAGGGCGCAGGTGCCGGCGGCGAAGGGCGACAGCGCCAGATCGGGATGGCCGAACAGGCTGCCCAGGGCATTCAGGCCACTGACGGTGCCGAAATAGACCATCAACACCCAGAGCGTTTCCGGCACGCCACGCACCACCGTGGTGTAGAGCGTGGCTAGCGCACGCAGGGCGCGGAAGCGGGAGGTCTTGGCGACAGCGCCCAGCAGGCCCAGCAGCAGCCCCAGCGACACGGCGGCCAGCGAGAGCTTGATGGTCATGAGCGTGCCTTCGGCAAGCTGGTTGCCGAAGCCATGCAGGTCGAGAATCATGGTCTTGGTTTCTAGTCGGTGCAGGGGCGCCCCGTTCGGGACACCTCTAAAAACTACCTGCGTTGCCATCGCTGCGTTAAAAAACAGGCTCAAAGTGCTCATTTACAGCGCGTAAACTGCGCTTCTTCGCCTGTTTGTGCCTTGCGCTGACTTCCTCGCTTACGTTCTTAGAGGTGTCCTTTAGGGGCGCCGAGGCGCATCAATAGATGCTGAACGGGAAGTACTTGTCGTTGATCTGCTTGTAGGTGCCGTCAGCGACGATTTCCTTCAGCGCGGTGTTGAGCTTCTCGCGCAGCGGGTCGCCCTTGCGCACGGCAATGCCGATCTTGTCGTTGTCGAACACCGGCTCGCCCTTGAACTCGAAGTCCTTGCCGGCATCGCTCTTGAGCCATTCCCAGTTGACGAACTTGTCCGCCAGCACGCCATCGACGCGGCCGGAAGCCAGGTCCAGGTAGGCGTTTTCCTGGGTGTCATAGAGCTTGATGTCGACGACGTCTTCGAGGTTCTCTTCCAGCCAGGTGCCGGCGATGGTCGAACGCTGGGCGCCAATCACCTTGCCCTTGAGGCTCGCCTTGTCGGTCTTGAAGTCAGCGTCTTTCGGGGCGATGAACTGCAGCTTGTTGGTGTAGTAGGGGTCGGTGAAGTCCACGGCCTGCTTGCGCTCGTCGGTGATCGACATGGAGGCGATGAGGAAGTCGAACTTCTTGGCATTGAGGGCGGGGATGATGCCGTCCCAGTCGGAGGTGACCACCTCGCACTCGACCTTCATCTTGGCGCACAGGGCCTGGCCGATTTCCACGTCGAAGCCGGTGGCCTTGCCGCTTGCATCGATCAGGTTGAAGGGCGGGTAGGCGCCTTCGGTGCCGATCTTCAGCTTGTCGGCAGCGATGGCCTGGGTGCCGAAGGCCAGGGTAGCGGCCGCAGCCAGCAGGATCTTCTTGTAACTGTGCATGGGGTTTGCTCCGTGTTAGCGATTGCTGGACATGAATTGTTTACAGCGAGCCGATAGCGGGTTGTCGAACACCTGGGCCGGTGGCCCCTGTTCCTCGACCTGGCCCTGATGCAGGAACACCACTTCGCTGGATACCTGGCGAGCGAAGTTCATCTCGTGGGTCACCAGCAGCATGGTGCGCCCTTCATCGGCAAGCGCGCGGATCACGTTAAGCACTTCTTGTACCATCTCCGGGTCGAGGGCCGAAGTGGGCTCGTCGAACAGGATGACCTTGGGCTGCATGGCCAGGGTGCGCGCGATGGCCGCGCGTTGTTGCTGGCCGCCGGAAAGCTGGTTGGGGTAGACGTGGCGCTTGTCGGCGATGCCGACCTTGGCCAGCAGCCCTTCGGCCACTTCGATGGCTTCGGCCTTGCTCTGGCCGAGCACGCGGCGCGGTGCCTCGATGATGTTGTCGAGCACGCTCATGTGCGGCCACAGATTGAAATTCTGGAAGACGAAGCCGATCTCGCTGCGCAGGCGGTTGATCTGCTGATTGTCGGCGGCCACCAGTTCGCCGTTCTTCGCCGCTTTGAGCTTGAGCTCCTCACCGGCGACGAAGATCTGCCCCTCGTGCGGGTTTTCCAGCAGGTTGATGCAGCGCAGGAAGGTGGACTTGCCGGAGCCGGATGAGCCGAGGATGGAGATGACGTCGCCGTCTTTGGCCGTCAGGGAAATGCCCTTGAGCACTTCGAGGTCGCCGTAGCGTTTGTGCAGGTTGCGAATGTCCAGCGCGGGCGTCGCCTCGGCCATGGGGTGGGATCCTCTTCTTCTTCGATAGCGCTCCGGCGTGCAGCAGACCGTCCTGGCAGGCGGCCAAGCTAGCATAGCGATTACGTGATCGCCATGCCGTTTGCCGGCCTGAAGGCGGGTCCGTGCCCAGGGTGTCGCCTGGTTGCAGCAGCTTGTCGCGCAGGCGAAAAATGACGCGCGATTATTGTCGGAGCAGAAAGCAAAAAGCCCCAGCGCATGGCTGAGGCTCTTTGTTATGAATCAGTGGTGCCCAGGGACGGAATCGAACCGCCGACACGGGGATTTTCAATCCCCTGCTCTACCAACTGAGCTACCTGGGCCAACGGGGCGCTATTAGACGGATTTGAAGGATCAGTGTCAAGCGCGGGTTTGAAAAATATTTAATTATTTCGGGCGCTTAGGTTAATGGCGGTAGGGTGCGCTGTGCGCACCGCTATCGAGAGCCTGACGGCTGGTGCGCATGGCGCACCCTACCCGAAGCCGTCCCAGGGTTGTCCTTACTCGCTCGGCGGCACGTAGCCTTCGGCCTGGGCGTATTCCTCACCGGAAAGGAACTTGTCCATCTCGGCCTGGAGGAACTTGCGATCCTCGGCGTTCATCATGTTCAGGCGACGTTCGTTGATCAGCATGGTCTGGTGCTTCTGCCACTCGTCCCAGGCCTGCCTGGAAACGTTATTGAAGATGTCTTCGCCCTTAGGGCCGGGGTAGGGCGCGCGATCCAGGCCGGGCAGTTCCTGTTTGTATTTGCGGCACTGTACGGTGCGGGTCATGTCGGTTCTCCAGCGGTAATGGCTTGCGCCGCGCGTTTCAGCAGCTTCTTCACCGGGGCGGCGAGGCCCAGGCGCGGCGGGGTGGCGAGGTTATACCAGAGCCAGTCGGCCTCGGCCACGCGACCGGGCTGCTCGGTTACCTCGATCAGCCAGGGTTCGATGGCTAGCTGGAAGTGGCTGAAGGTATGGGTCAGGCCTTCCAGTTCGCGACGTTCGCCGAGGCGCAGTTGTTGCTGCCCTGCGAGGTCGTCGAGCTGGGCCAGGTCGTCCAGCTCCGGCAGGCTCCACAGCCCGCCCCAAAGGCCGGTGGCGGGGCGGCGATAGAGGAGGATGTCGCCGGCCGCGTTGACCAGCAGCGGCATCAGGGTGCGCTTCTGCGGCAATGTCTTGCGCGGCTTGGGCACCGGGTAGCGGATTTCCAGGCCGAGCAGGTGCGCCTGGCAGCCGCTGCGCACCGGGCACAGCAGGCAGGTGGGTTTGCTGCGGGTGCAGAGGGTGGCGCCGAGATCCATCATCGCCTGGGTGTAATGGCCGACGCGCTCATGCGGGGTGAGGCGCTCGGCCACGTCCCAGAGTTGCTTGGCCACCTTGGGTTCGCCCGGATAGCCCTCCTGCGCCACGTAGCGCGCCAGCACGCGCTTGACGTTGCCGTCGAGGATCGGTGCACGCAGGCCCATGCTCAGGCTGGCGATGGCGCCGGCAGTGGAGCGGCCGATGCCGGGCAGCTCGCTGAGGGCTTCGACGCTGCGGGGGAATTCGCCGCCGTGTTCGCCCATGATGATCTGCGCGGTTTTCTGCAGGTTGCGGGCGCGGGTGTAGTAGCCCAGGCCCGTCCACAGGTGCAGCACTTCGTTCTCGGGCGCCTCGGCCAGGTCTTTCACGGTCGGCAGGGCGGCCATGAAGCGGTCGAAGTAGCCGAGCACGGTGCTGACCTGGGTCTGCTGCAGCATGATCTCGGAAACCCAGACGCGATAAGGGGTGATGTTCTGCTGCCAGGGCAGATCCTTGCGCCCGTGCTGGTCGTACCAGGCCAGCACGGCGCTGTTGAACTGCTCGGGGCTCATCGGTTGAACAGGCCCTTGAGTGCGTCTTTCAGCTCGGGGCTGACCTTGTCGCCGAGCTTCTCTTCCAGCTTCTCGGTCAGCTTGTTGCCGGCCAGGCGCGCGGCGATCTTGCCGAGGCCGTCCTGATCCAGACGGCAGGCCTTGGCGCCCATTTCCAGCGGGCCACGGCAGCGCAGCGGCCATTCGATGCCGACATAGCGCTCGTTGACCTGGCAGGCCGGGTCGGGCATTTCCCGCTGGTCGCCCTCGATGGTGATACCGACCTTGTAGTCCAGGCCGAGCACGCGCAGGTCGAGGTCGCCATTGCCGCTGACCGCCAGGCCCGGTATCTGTGCGACCAGATCCGGGTTGTGCGCTACGCCATCACGTACGCTGAGGCTGCCCTTGAGTTCGCGGAAGGGGGTGTCCTTGCCGCTCGGCGGGTTGCTCAGGGTCTTGCGGTTGAGGGTGGCGATGCCACGGCACAGTTGCTGTTCGAGGTTGGCACCGACCAGCACGCCGTCGTTGAGGACGAAACTGGCGTTGCCGTTGAGCGCCTCGATCCAGGCCTTCTCGCTGTTGCCGCGGGTGTTGAACTTGGCGTCCAGATCAAGCAGGCCGCGGATGGGCGAGGGTTGATCCTCCTTCTTGAGGAAGGGCTCCACGGGGATGCGGCTGAGCCGCTTCTCGACACTGATCATCGGCTCGGCCTGGCGCACGTCGATGCGCCCGTTGCCGCTGAAGCTGCCGCCCTGCAGTTTGCCGCGCACTTCTTCCAGGGTGATCAGGCCGCCACGGCCATTGGCCTTGAGGGTCACGTCGGTGAAGGGTTGCTGGTCGAAGGTGAGCTGGCCCAGGCTCAGCGCCAGTTGCGCGTCAAGCTTGCGCAGGCGGTCGATGGGCAGCACTTTCTCGTCGCTCCAGGCCTGTTGGGTCGGGGCGTTGGGCAGCGGCGTAGTGCCGCTGGAGCCGGCATCGGCGATGCTCGCCTTGACCTCCGACTGGCGCGCGGCGGCGGCGCTGTCCTTGCCCTTGGGTGGCAGGTAGCGGTCGAGGTCGAGCTTGTCGCCCTTGAGGTCGGCGCGCAGTGCCTGTTTGGCGAAGTCGGCCACGCCCAGGCTGCCGCTGTAGCTGCTGCCGTCGAGCTTGAGGTCGAGGTTTTCCAGCATCAGCCCCTTGCTGGAGCCGTTGAGGCGGCTGACCAACTCGAACTGGCTGAGGCTGTTTGCATCACGCATGGGCGGCAGTTCGACGCCGATACCATCGAGGAATTCGCGCAGATTGAGTGCGGCGATGGACAGGCCGCCAGCGAGCTTGGCGTCCTTGTCCAGTTCGCGCACCTTGAGTTCACCCAGAGCGCGCAACTGGTTGGTGGAGAGCTTGAGGCCATTCCACTCGGCGATATTGGCGGCCTGGTCGAGCAGCAACTGACCCTGCGCGGAGAAGTTCAGGGTCTTGCCATTGAGTGGTTCGCCCGAGGCTTCGCCGGCCAGCTTGAGATCCTCAAGCTGGTAGCGCTTGAGGGCGCGGTCGAAACGCAGCGAGCCTTCCAGTTCACTGCGCGCACGCAGCACCGGCTGGTTGGTGCCGAAGAAGGCGCTGAGCTTGAGCGGGATGCTGGCGCCTTCGCGGATCGCACCGGTCTTCAGTTCGATGTTTTCCACGGTGAATTGCTGGCCTTTCTGCGCATCGTCGTAGTCGATGCGCGAGTTGCTCAGGGTCAGGCTGTCGATATCCAGTTTCAGCGGTTGCGCGGCGGGTTTGCCCGCTTCGCTGCTGGGCTGGGTGTCCGCCACCGGCGGCTGCTCGGCTGGGGGCTGTTCGCTGCCTTCGGCCTTGGCCGGGCGGCCTACACCCTCCCAGTTGCCATGACCCTTGGCGTCGCGCTGCAGGTTGAGGTTGAGGCCGTCGACGCGGATATCGCTCATCTGCACTTCCTTGCGCAGCAGCGGCAGTACACGTACCGACAGGCCGATCATGCGCAGGTCGGCGAAGGGCTTGTTCGGGGTGTCGGCACTGGCCAGGGTGGCGTCGGTGAGTTCCAGGCCGAGCCAGGGAAACAGGCTCCAGCCGATGTCGCCCTTGAGTTGCAGGTCGAGATTGGCCTTGTCGTGAGCGATCTGGCGAATCTCGTCCTTGTAGTCGTTGGGGTCGAACAGATGGGTCAGGGCGAACAGCAGCGCCACTATGATCAGCAGCAATCCGAGAAGGAAGAGGCCCAGGATCTTGCCAAGCGCTTTCATGGACGAGTCCTTGTTTCGATGGCTGGAATGAAAGGGCGCCCAGTATAACGTCAAGCGCCGTCGCGATAGGTTCGGTTGGCCCGTGGCCATGTCATGGCCTGGCCGCAGAGAGAACCGGCAGGGGGTTGGATCGGGAAGAGGATGAGCGGTTCCTTGTGCGATGAGCCTGCACGCGAACCTGGGCAACCTCGATTGCACCTGGCCGTAACGGCGTTTGCATCGATGGCTTCTATCAAGCAATAGAGACTGTCTTTTGTGATTTGCCGAAAACTCAGAAAAAAAGCAAAAAAAAGCAAAAAGCTCATTCTCGCGCGACGTTTTGTCGCGGCCCGGTGCTACTCTCTGCAAACTTTGGCGCCAGGCTGCTGTCGCGTGCGCCTTTGTCTGCAACCATAAAAAGAGACTCTGCTATGACTGACGCCCTTGCATTGAACGGCGTTGCGGCGAAGCCTGCATTCCTCTCCAAGGAACGCATCATCGCGCGCCCCGGCTTCAACCGTTGGCTGGTTCCGCCAGCCGCCCTCGCTATTCACCTGTGTATCGGTATGGCCTACGGCTTCTCGGTATTCTGGCTGCCGCTGTCCAAGGCCGTCGGCATCACCGCCGCCACGGCCTGTGCCCCGGAAATGGGCTTCTTCGAGCAAATCTTCGCCAGCAACTGCGACTGGCAGATTTCCATGCTCGGTTGGGTCTACACCCTGTTCTTCGTCTTCCTTGGCTGCTCGGCTGCCATCTGGGGTGGCTGGCTGGAACATGCCGGCCCGCGCAAGGCCGGTGTGGTATCGGCCCTGTGCTGGTGCGGTGGTCTGCTGATTTCCGCGCTGGGCGTCTACACCCACCAGATCTGGCTGCTATGGCTGGGCTCGGGGGTGATCGGCGGTATCGGCCTGGGCCTGGGCTATATCTCGCCGGTGTCGACCCTGATCAAGTGGTTCCCGGACAAGCGCGGCATGGCGACCGGCATGGCGATCATGGGCTTCGGCGGCGGTGCGATGGTCGGTGCGCCGCTGGCAGCGATGCTGATGAACCACTTCGCCACCCCGGATAGCGTTGGCGTGTGGCAGAGCTTCGTGGTCATGGCGGTGATCTACTTCATCTTCATGATGGGTGGCGCACTGTCCTACCGTGTACCGCCGACCGGCTGGAAGCCGGCAGGCTGGGCTGCGCCAGAGGCGAAGGGCAACAACGCGATGATCACCAAGGGTCACGTGCACGTTGATACCGCGCTGAAGACGCCGCAATTCTGGCTGGTCTGGGCCGTACTGTGCCTGAACGTGTCGGCCGGCATCGGCATCATCGGCATGGCTTCGCCGCTGCTGCAGGAAGTCTTCGCCGGCAAGCTGATCGGGGTCGACCTGAGCTTCAACCAGCTCGACGCGGCTCAGCTCGCGCAGATCGCGGCGATCGCGGCGGGCTTCACCGGCCTGCTCAGCCTGTTCAACATCGGCGGCCGCTTCTTCTGGGCCTCCTGCTCGGACTTCATCGGCCGCAAGGGCACCTACTTCGTGTTCTTCGGCCTGGGCCTGGCGCTCTACGCTTCGGTGCCGATGCTCGCTCACCTGGGCAGCCTGGCGCTGTTCGTGCTGGCCTTCTGCATCATCCTGTCGATGTACGGCGGTGGCTTCTCCACCGTGCCGGCCTACCTGGCTGACCTGTTCGGCACGCAGATGGTCGGCGCCATCCATGGTCGTCTGCTGACCGCCTGGGCCGTGGCGGGTGTGCTCGGCCCGGTGCTGGTCAACTACCTGCGCGAGTACCAGTTGAGCATCGGTGTGGAGAAGGCCGCGGCCTACGACATCACCCTGTACATTCTCGCTGGCCTGCTGGTGCTGGGCTTCATCTGCAACGCCCTGGTGCGCCCGGTGGCAGCCAAGTACTTCATGAGCGAGGCCGAGCTGGCCGCCGAGCGTGCCCATGGCGAGAAATCCACCCCGGCAGCGGGCGAGCTGGAGTGGTCGGCCGATCCGTCGAGCAAGCCGTTGGCCATCGCTGCCTGGCTGGTAGTGGGCATTCCGCTGGCCTGGGGTGTGTGGATCACCCTGCAGAAGACCGTCGTACTGTTCCAGTAACGCCGCGCTGCTGAAAAAAGCCCGTGCAGGCTCCGCGCCTGCACGGGCTTTTTCGTTGTCGCCGTCCGACCATCGCCGGTAGCCGTTGCGGCCGCGGCGCGCCTATAATGCTGGCCTTTTTCCGTTGGCAATTCGTGGAGCTGGTGATGGCCGAACGTACGGCATCCGTCGAGCGCAACACCCTGGAAACCCAGGTCAAGGTCTCTATCAATCTGGATGGTACTGGCAAGGCCAAATTCGACATTGGCGTGCCCTTCCTCGAGCACATGCTCGACCAGATCGCCCGCCATGGCCTGATCGACCTCGACATCCACTGCAAGGGTGACCTGCATATCGACGACCACCATACCGTCGAGGACGTCGGCATTACCCTCGGCCAAGCTTTCGCCAAGGCTGTCGGCGACAAGAAGGGCATGACCCGCTACGGCCATTCCTACGTGCCGCTGGACGAGGCACTGTCGCGCGTGGTGATCGACTTCTCCGGTCGCCCGGGCCTGCAGATGCACGTGCCGTTCACCCGTGCCGTGGTCGGTGGCTTCGATGTCGACCTGTTCCAGGAATTCTTCCAGGGCTTCGTCAACCACGCTCAGGTCAGCCTGCACATCGACAACCTGCGTGGGCACAACACCCACCACCAGATCGAAACCGTATTCAAGGCCTTCGGCCGTGCCCTGCGCATGGCCGTGGAGCTCGACCCGCGCATGGCCGGGCAGATGCCGTCGACCAAAGGAACCCTCTGATGCAGACCGTAGCCGTCATCGACTATGGCATGGGCAACCTGCACTCGGTGGCCAAGGCGCTGGAGCACGTCGGTGCTGGCCGCGTGCTGGTGACCAGTGACGCCAAGGTGATCCGTGAGGCCGACCGGGTGGTGTTCCCCGGCGTCGGCGCGATCCGCGACTGCATGGCCGAGATCAGGCGCCTGGGCTTCGACGAACTGGTGCGTGAAGTCAGCGCCGACCGCCCGTTCCTCGGCATCTGCGTTGGCATGCAGGCGTTGCTCGAGCGCAGCGAGGAGAACGACGGTGTCGATTGCATCGGCCTGTTCCCTGGCCAGGTGCGCTTCTTTGGCAAGGATCTGAGTGAAGACGGCGAGCGCCTCAAGGTGCCGCACATGGGCTGGAACGAAGTGGCGCAGGCGGTGAAACACCCGCTGTGGCACGACATTCCCGATCATGCGCGCTTCTATTTCGTGCACAGCTATTACATCGAGGCCGGCAAGCCGCAGCAGGTGGTCGGTCGTGGTCACTATGGCAAGGACTTCGCCGCCGCGCTGGCCGAGGGCTCGCGCTTCGCCGTGCAGTTCCACCCGGAGAAGAGCCACAGCCACGGCCTGCAGTTGCTGCAGAACTTCATTGCCTGGGACGGCCGCTGGTAATGGCTCGCGCCAAGGTGCCGAGCCTGGCGCTGGAGCCGGCTCAGGAGCAGGCCGCGCTACTGGTTTTGCAGCGCTTTCTCGATGAGCGTTTCGAGCTTGAGCTGGGCACCTTCGAGGTGCAGGAAGTGCTCGACCTGATCACCCGCGAATTGGCACCGCACTACTACAACAAGGCGATTCTCGATGTGCAGGCGCACCTGAAAGACAGGTTCGAGAGCATCGAGAGCGACCTCTGGGCACTCGAAAAAGGCAGCTGAAAGCGACAAGCCGCAAGCTGCAAGAGAAACGAATGCGCCTGCCTGCAGCTCGAGGCTTGCAGCTTGCCGCTCTTTTTGACGTTAGGAAAAAAGACATGCTGATTATCCCCGCTATCGATCTCAAGGACGGCGCTTGCGTGCGTCTGCGCCAGGGCCGCATGGACGACTCCACGGTATTCTCCGACGACCCGGTGAGCATGGCCGCCAAGTGGGTCGAGGGTGGTTGCCGTCGTCTGCACCTGGTCGATCTGAACGGCGCCTTCGAGGGCCAGCCGGTCAACGGTGAAGTGGTCACCGCCATCGCCAAGCGCTACCCGAACCTGCCGATCCAGATCGGCGGCGGCATCCGCACCCTGGAGACCATCGAGCACTATGTGCGCGCCGGCGTCAGCTACGTGATCATCGGCACCAAGGCGGTCAAGGAGCCCGAGTTCGTCAGCGAGGCGTGCAAGGCCTTCCCCGGCAAGGTGATCGTCGGCCTGGATGCCAAGGACGGTTTCGTCGCCACCGACGGCTGGGCTGAAGTCTCCAGTGTGCAGGCCACCGACCTGGCCAAGCGCTTCGAGGCCGATGGCGTCTCGGCCATCGTTTATACCGACATCGCCAAAGACGGCATGATGCAGGGCTGCAACGTCGAAGCCACCGCCGCGCTGGCCGCTGCCAGCCGCATCCCGGTGATCGCTTCCGGCGGTATCCACAACCTGGGTGATATCGAGAAGCTGCTGCTGGCGCGTGCGCCCGGCATCATCGGCGCCATCACCGGCCGAGCCATCTACGAAGGCACCCTGGACGTGGCCGAGGCGCAGGCGTTCTGTGATGCAGCGGCAAGCGGCAAGCCACAAGCCGCAAGTTAAAGCGCTGCCTGCCCAGGCTTCTGCTTGAGGCCTGGGGCTTGCAGCTTGCAGCCCTTTTTCGGAGAAAAAGCATGGCACTGGCCAAACGCATCATTCCTTGCCTGGACGTGGACAACGGCCGCGTGGTCAAGGGCGTCAAGTTCGAGAACATCCGCGATGCCGGCGACCCGGTGGAAATCGCCCGCCGCTACGATGAGCAGGGTGCCGACGAGATCACCTTCCTCGACATCACCGCCAGCGTCGACGATCGCGATACCACGCTGCATACCGTCGAGCGCATGGCCAGCCAGGTGTTCATCCCGCTGACCGTCGGTGGCGGCGTGCGCAGCGTGCAGGACATCCGCAACCTGCTCAATGCCGGCGCCGACAAGGTGTCGATCAACACCGCCGCCGTGTTCAACCCCGAGTTCGTTGGCGAAGCCGCCGCGCGCTTTGGCTCGCAGTGCATCGTCGTCGCCATCGACGCCAAGCGCGTTTCCGCGCCGGGCGAGCCGGGCCGCTGGGAAATCTTCACCCACGGCGGGCGTAAACCCACCGGCCTGGATGCGGTGGAGTGGGCACGCAAGATGGAAGGTCTGGGCGCCGGTGAAATTCTGCTGACCAGCATGGATCAGGACGGCGTGAAGAGCGGCTACGACCTGGGCGTGACCCGCGCCATCAGCGAGGCCGTGCGCGTGCCGGTGATCGCCTCCGGTGGGGTCGGCAACCTGCAGCACCTGGCCGACGGCATCCTCGAAGGCAAGGCCGATGCAGTGCTGGCCGCGAGCATCTTCCACTTCGGCGAATACACCGTGCCGGAAGCCAAGGCCTATCTGGCCAGCCGCGGCATCGTGGTGCGCTGAGCGCATCGTTTGCCAGGGGCGAGCAGGGCGCCCCTGGTTACGTTCGCCCCTGCGCCTCTCGTATTGCCGGGCGTAATGGCCCTGGTGCAGAACTTGCTACTGTGAACTTCGTCACGGCATGGCACATTCGTCCAAATGATGGCGGCAGTCTGCTATCGATCACTGTGCCGAGGCTGGCATGGGGGGTATCCTCGCCCGGTCTGCTTTGCTGAATACGAGAAATACCATGTTGAAACGCATGTTGATGTTGCTGGGGAGCACTCTTGTGGTGCTGACCGGCAGTGTGCGCGCCGAGTTGAGCGAACCTGTGGTGCTGCTGACCGAGAATTTCCCGCCCTACAACATGGCCACCAATGGCAAGAATTTCGCGCATGAGGAAAACATCGAAGGCATTGCCGTGGATGTCGTCAGGGAAATGTTCAAGCGGGCGGAGGTGCCCTACGACCTGACCCTGCGCTTCCCCTGGGATCGCATCTACAAGCTGGCGCTGGAAAAGCCGGGCTATGGCGTATTCGTCGCGGCGCGTTTGCCTGAGCGTGAGCAGCTGTTCAAATGGGTCGGGCCCATCGGCCCGGACGACTGGGTGATGCTGGCCAAGGGTGATAGCGAGGTGAAGCTCGACAGCCTGGAACAGGCCAGTCAGTACCGGATCGGCGCCTACAAGGGCGATGCCATTTCCGAGTACCTGAGCGAGCATGGCGTCGCGCACAGCACCTCGCTGCGCGACCAGGAAAATGCGCGCAAGCTGATGGCCGGGCAGATCGACCTGTGGGCCACGGGCGATCCGGCCGGGCGCTACCTGGCCAGGCAGGAGGGTGTCAGCGGTTTGAAGGTGGTGCTGCGTTTCAACAGTGCCGAACTTTATCTGGCATTGAACCGGGAAACCCCGGATGAGCTGGTGAAGCGCCTGCAGGCCGCTCTGGATCAGATGCGTGCCGAAGGTGTGCTGGACGAGATACAGAGAAACTACATGTGAGTGCGCCGTGCGGGAGCGGTTGCTCTCGGCGGTGGGCCGATCCTATCGATATGAAGTCTGGGGAGTCGCTCTTATGCTGAAGAAACTGAGTCAACGTCTGCTGTTTGTCCTGTGCCTCGGTGCCGGTATCGCCCATGCGGAACTGCCGCGCGATTACAAAGTGATCCTGCTGACCGAGAATTTCCCGCCGTTCAACATGGCGATCGATGACAAGAACTTCGCCCGTGACGACTCGATCGACGGCATCAGTGCCGATATCGTCCGTGAGATGTTCAAGCGCGCTGGCATCGACTACACCCTGACCCTGCGCTTTCCCTGGGATCGCCTGTATCGCCTGACCCTGGACAAGCCCAACTACGGCCTGTTCTCCACCACCTACACCGAGGAGCGCAAGCCGCTGTTCAAGTGGGTCGGCCCCATCGCCAGAACCGGCTGGGTGCTGCTCGCGGCGCCGGGTAGCGACATCAAGGTGTCGAGCCTCAAGGACGCGGCCAAGTATCGTATCGGTGCCTACAAGAACGACGCCGTCAGCCAGAACCTGGAAAGCCAGGGCCTGGCGCCGATCAACGCCCTGCGTGACCAGGAGAACGTGAAGAAGCTGGTGCGCGGACAGATCGACCTGTGGGCCACCACCGACCCGGTGGGTCGCTACCTGGCCAAGCAGGAAGACGTGACCGGCCTCAACACCGTGCTGCGCTTCAAGGATGCCGAGCTGTACCTGGCCCTGAACAAGGACACCCCCGACGAGGTGGTGCAGCGGCTGCAGCAGGCGCTGGATGCCATGCGTGCCGAGGGGTATGTCGACGAAGTGACCAACAACTACCTCTAACAGGCTGTTGAAAAACTACCTGCGTTGCCATTGCTGCGTTAAAAACAGGCTCAAAATGCTCATTTACAACTCGTAAACTGCGCTTCTTCGCCTGTTTTTGCCTTGCACTGGCTGCCTCGCCTACGTTTTTCAACGGCCTGCTAACGGCTGCGCAAAAAAAGCCCGGACTGAATGTCCGGGCTTTTTCATTTCAGCCGTGGGCTTTCACTCGCCGCGGGTGACGTTCAAACCCTTGAGCAGGTTCAGCGCCTGGCTCAGTTGATAGTCGTCATCCTGCGGGCGCTCTTTGCGGGCCGCCTGCGCGGCCTTGCTCGGACGGTCGGCGCCGCCATTGCCATTGCCCAGGTGGCCGAGCAGATCGGCTTCCTTGATGCCTTCGGGATCCTGCTCACGGGTGACCTTGGCGCGCTCCACCTCGATGTCCGGAACGATGCCCTGCGCCTGGATCGAGCGGCCGTTGGGGGTGAAGTACAGCGCTGTGGTCAGTTTCAGCGCGCGGTCGTTGTTCAGCGGCAGCACGGTTTGCACCGAGCCCTTGCCGAAGCTGTCGGTGCCCATCAGCACGGCGCGTTTGTGATCCTGCAGGGCACCGGCGACGATCTCCGAGGCCGAGGCGCTGCCGCCGTTGATCAGTACCACCAGCGGTACGCCTTCGCTGGCGTCGGCCGGGTCGGCGTTGAAGCGCAGTTCGGAGTTGGCCAGGCGCCCTTCGGTGTAGACGATCAGGCCGCTTTTGAGGAAGTGGTCGGCCACTTCCACTGCAGCCTGCAGCACGCCGCCCGGGTTGTTGCGCAGATCCATCACCAGGCCGCTCAGCTTCTTGTTGCCGTTTTCCTTGCGCAGCTTGGTCAGCGCCTTGCCCACTTCCTCGCCGGTGTTGACCTGGAACTGCGAGATCCGCAGGTAGCCATAACCGTCTTCGAGCAACTGGCTCTTGACGCTGCGCACCTTGATCACCGCGCGGGTCAGGGTGATGTCGAACGGGCGACCGCCATCGCGCACCAGGGTCAGCTCGATCTCGCTGCCGGCCTTGCCGCGCATCTTGTCCACGGCTTCCATCATCGACAGGCCCTTGGTCGGCTGGCCGTCGATCTTGACGATCAGGTCACCTGGCTGGATGCCGGCTTTCGAGGCCGGGGTATCGTCAATGGGCGACACCACCTTGACGAAGCCGTCTTCCATGCCCACTTCGATGCCCAGGCCGCCGAATTCGCCGCTGGTGCTTTCCTGCAGCTCGGCGAAGGCATCGGGTTCGAGGTAGGCCGAATGCGGGTCGAGGTTGCTGAGCATGCCCTTGATGGCATTCTCCAGCAGGGTCTTGTCGCTGACCGGCTCGACATAGGCGGCCTTGATGCGATCCATCACCTCGGCGAAGGTGCGCAGCTCATCCAGTGGTAGTGGCGCCGCCTTGCTGCTCGCCGCTGGCGCGGGGGCAGGCTCGGCAGCCTGCAGGGCGGGAGCGCCGAGCAACAGGCCAAGGGCCAGAGCCAGGCAGGTGGGGCGGAAGCGATGGGGCATGAAGACAACTCCTAAGTGGATGAGGCGCCACCAGGCAGCAAGCCTGGTTATCCCTGCGCGCGGCACCATTGTGCCGGATCACTCGGGCGACCGTTCTGGCGGATGGCGAAATACAGTGCCGGGGTAGCCTGGCCGCCGCTGGTTCCGACCGTGGAAATGGCTTCGCCCGCCTTGACCAGTTCACCGGCTCGCTTGAGCAGGCTCTGGTTGTGGCCATACAGGCTCAGATAGCCGTTACCATGGTCGAGAATGACTAACAGACCGGCGCCGCGCAACCAGTCTGCGAAAACCACGCGCCCTCCGTGCACGGCGCGCACCTGGCTACCCGCCTGCGCACCGATCAGGACGCCATCCCACTTAGTACGAGCATCATCGCCGCGAGGGGTTCCGTAGCGAGCTACCAATCGGCCATCGACAGGCCATGGCAGCTTGCCTCGTGCACTGGCGAAAGGCCCGCCATAGATGGCTCCGGAGCTGACCAGCGGGCCGCTGGCTGCCGGCTTGCCGGCACTGCTGGGGCGGGCTTCGCGGGCAGCCAGTTCGCGCTTGCGTGCCTCTTCGGCCTCGCGTGCCTGGCGCGCCAGGGTTTCTTCGATGGTCTTGAGCACGCGGCCCAGCTCGGCTTGCTCCTGCTGGCGCGCCTTGAGGCGCTTGTCGCGGCTGGAAAATTCGCTGTTGAGCTTGGCCAATGCCTGCTGGCGCTCCTTGCGGGCCTCGGCGAGCTGGGCATGGCGCTCATCCAGCTCGGCTTTCTGCGCCTGCAGTTGGGCCTGGTGAGCGTTGATTTCCTGTTCGACGTTGGCCAGTTGACGCAGGGTTTCGTTGAACGCCGAGAGTTGCTCCAGGCGCGCATGGCTCAGGTAGTCGTAGTAGGTGAGGGTGCGCGAGAACTTTTCCGGGTTCTGCTGGTTGAGCAGCAGCTTGAGGTATTCCTGGCGGCCGCTCTGATAGGCGGCGCGGGCCTGAATGGCGATCAGCCGTTGTTGTTCACTGCGCGCGCTCTGGAGTTTTTTTTTCTCCTTGTCCAGGCGCTGGATTTCCTGCTCGCTGTCCTTGAGCTCGTTCTGCAGATCCTTGACCTGGCTTTCCAGGTCGCCCATCTCGGTCTCGGTCTTCTTCAACTGCTGCTGTACGCCGGATTTCTCCTGCTGCAGTTTCTCCAGCAGCTTCTTCAGCTCGGCGACGTCCTGGCGCGCCGCTTCCAGTTGGCGCTGGGTATCGGCACGCTGATCGGCCATGGCCGGAGCGAGCAGGCTGCTGAGCAGAACGAGTATGAGGAAACGACGCATGGAGTGAGCGACACCTGGGCGGGGTAGCAATGGCGACTAGTATGCCTAAAAAAGCAGCGGCAAGCTGCAAGCCACAAGCTGCAAGAAGAACGAAAGCGACCTGTAGCCCGGATGCAATCCGGGAGCGGACTCCCCGGATTGCATCCGGGCTACGATTTCCGTGGCCTGAAGCTGCTCTATTGCAGCTCGACGATGGGCTTGCCGGTCATTTCGCTCGGTTGCGGCAGGCCCATCAGCTTGAGCAGGGTGGGCGCCACGTCGGCCAGTACGCCGCCTTCGCGGATGCGCGCCGGGCGCTTGCCGACGTAGATGAAGGGCACTGGCTCGCAGGTGTGTGCGGTGTGCGCCTGGCCGGTGCACTCGTCTTCCATCTGCTCGACGTTGCCGTGGTCGGCGGTGATCAGTGCCTCGCCACCGACCTTTTCCAGCGCCTCGGTGATGCGGCCGACGCAGGTGTCGAGGGTTTCCACGGCCTTGACCGCCGCCTCGAACACGCCAGTGTGGCCGACCATGTCGCCGTTGGCGTAGTTGACGATGATCACGTCATAACGCTGGTTCTCGATGGCGTCGACGATCTTGTTGGTGACTTCCGGTGCGCTCATTTCCGGCTTGAGGTCGTAGGTGGCGACGTTCGGCGAGGGAATCAGGATGCGCTCTTCGCCCTCGAACGGCTCTTCGCGGCCGCCGGAGAAGAAGAAGGTGACGTGGGCGTATTTCTCGGTTTCGGCGATGCGTAGCTGGGTCTTGCCGTTCTTCGCCAGGTACTCGCCGAGCACGTTGGTCAGCGCCTCCGGGGCGAAGGCCGCCGGTGCCGGGATGCTCGCCGCGTACTGGGTGAGCATGACGAAGCCGACCTGCGGCGCACGCTTGCGCTCGAATTCCTTGAAGCCGGGCTCGACGAAGGCGCGAGTCAGTTCGCGGGCGCGGTCGGCGCGGAAATTCATGAACACCACGGCGTCGCCGTCTTCGACCTGCACCGATTCGCCGATGCTGGTGGCCTTGACGAACTCGTCGCTCTCGCCACGCTCGTAGGCAGCCTGCAGGCCCTCCACGGCTGTGGCGGCCTTGAACTGGCCGGCGCCGTCGACGATCAGGTGGTAGGCCTGCTCGACGCGATCCCAGCGGTTATCGCGATCCATGGCGAAGTAGCGGCCGGTGAGGCTGGCGATGCGGCCCTTGCCGAGGCGGGCGAAGGTGGCGTCGAGCAGTTCGATGGACGGCTGCGCGCTCTTCGGCGGGGTGTCGCGGCCATCGAGGAAAGCGTGCAGGTAGATCTTCTCGGCACCACGCTTGGCGGCCAGTTCGGCCATGGCGACGATGTGATCCTGGTGGCTGTGCACGCCGCCATCGGAGAGCAGGCCGAGGATGTGCACGGCCTTGCCGGCGGCTACGGCCTTGTCCACGGCTTGGTTGATGGTGGCGTTGTCGAAGAATTCGCCGTCGCGGATGGCCTTGGTCACGCGGGTGAAGTCCTGGTACACCACGCGCCCGGCACCGAGGTTCATGTGACCGACTTCGGAGTTGCCCATCTGCCCGTCCGGCAAACCGACATCCATGCCGCTGCCGGAAATCAGGCCATGCGGGAAAGTGGCGCGCAGACGGTCGTAGACCGGTGTGTTGGCCGCATGGATGGCGTTGTATTCGGGTTTGTCGCTGTGACCGAAGCCGTCGAGGATGATCAGAACCAAGGGTTTGGGCGTGGCGCTCATTTAGCTGGCTCGCTCTGGGTCGATTGGCGGAAGACAAGGCCGGGCATTCTACGGTCAAGCGCCTGGCACGTCACTGCCGGACGGGGTTTGGCCGACCTGTGGGGCTGTGTATACTGGCCGGCATTTTACCGTCCTGGGTCTTATAGATGTTCGCCAACCTGATTGAGTTCGTCACCAACCACTACGTATTGGCCGGAACCTTCGTGGTTCTGCTGGTGCTGCTGATCGTCACCGAAATGCGCAAGGGCGGGCAGAGCCTGTCCACTCGTGAGCTGACCGCGCTGGTCAACAGCGACCAGGGCGTGGTACTCGACGTGCGTTCGCAGAAGGATTTCTCCGCCGGGCATATCGTCGACTCGCTGCACATTCCCTACGAGAAGGTCAGCACGCGCATCGCCGAGTTGGAAAAGCACAAGGCCAAGACCATCGTCATCGTCGATGCCATGGGCCAGCAGGCCGGCAGCATCGCGCGCGAACTGAAGAAAGCCGGTTTCACCGCTGCCAAACTCTCTGGTGGCATTGCCACCTGGCGTGGTGACAACCTGCCGCTGGTGAAGTGACATGGCCCAGGTGGTCATCTACTCCAGCGACTGGTGCCCCTTCTGCGTACGGGCCAAGCAACTGCTGGCCAGCAAAGGGGTGGATTACGAGGAGATTCGCGTCGATGGCCAGCCGGCCGTACGCGCGGAGATGACCCGCAAGGCCGGGCGCACCTCGGTACCGCAAATCTGGATCGGCAGCACCCACGTGGGTGGTTGTGACGACCTCTATGCCCTGGAGCGCGCCGGCAAGCTCGACGCCCTGCTGCAGAGCCCCGCTTGAAACCTCAACGTTAAGGAAGGCCAACGCCATGACCGAGCAAGCCAACAGCGGCGCCGCCGCCGAGCAGACCCCTCAGTTCTCCCTGCAGCGCATCTACGTCAAGGACCTGTCCTTCGAGGCGCCGAAGAGCCCGGAAATCTTCCGCCAGGAGTGGACGCCGAGCGTCGGTCTGGATCTGAACACCCGCCAGAAGGCCCTGGAAGGTGACTTCCACGAAGTGGTGCTGACCCTGTCGGTGACCGTGAAGAACGGCGAAGAAGTCGCCTTCATCGCCGAAGTGCAGCAGGCCGGCATCTTCCTGATCAAGGGCCTGGACGGCGCCTCCATGAGCCACACGCTGGGCGCCTTCTGCCCGAACATCCTGTTCCCTTATGCCCGCGAAGCGCTGGACAGCCTGGTGACCCGCGGCTCCTTCCCGGCGCTGATGCTCTCGCCGGTGAACTTCGATGCCCTGTACGCGCAGGAGCTGCAGCGCATGCAGGAGGCTGGTGAGGCCACTGTTCAGTAAGAGCATGTTGGTTGAGTGAGAAAGCGCCCTTCGGGGCGCTTTTTGCGTTTTGTGGAGTCATGCTGGACTGGCAAGTTTGTCGTGGCTTGTTGGCTTGTTGGCTTGTTGGCTTGTTGGTTGTTCGGGTGTTTGTTCCGAATTGCCGCGTTTTTGCTGATGTCTTTGGTTTCGCCCTCCCGGGCGAGTCACTTTGCGGGCAAAGTAACCAAACCCTCCGCCCTTTCATCCGGCCCTGGCTGCGCCAGGGTTCGCTCACTCCATCGCCGTTCCAGAGGCCCGCCGCGGTGGGCCATCCCTGGCCCATCGCGGCTCTCGCGACATCCATGTCGCTCAACCTCTTCCACGGCGATTCCGTTCGCCCTCCTGGGCGGGCTCTGCACGCGCCTGAACCTTAGGTAACCCAGAAGTTGCGCGGAGTGTTTGAGAGGGCCGCCGTAGGGCGGACTCAGGAGCGCCAGCGAACAGTCCGCCGGGCCATGCCGAGTTCGGCACTACGGCTCACGCCCAATACTTCCACCAACGGCGTACTGCTCCGCGAGTACGCCCTACGCGAATGAAAGTTTTGGTTTAACCCGGCAGCCACGTCATGGTTCCACTGTCACCAGAACACGCCGCACATGCCCGGAACCGATGTACGTTCAGGCGCGCGAATGGCCCCTTCAGGAGGGTGAGTGGAATCGTTGCGCAGAGGGGCGAGCGGCATGGATGCCGCGAGAGGCGTAATGGGCCAGGGATGGCCCATGTACGCCGACCCTCGGAGCAGCGATGGAGCGAACGAACCCCGGCGCAGCCGGGGCCGGATGGCGGGGCCAAGCCTTTTTGCTTTCTTTTGTGGCGTTTGACAAAAGAAAGTCGCCGGGGGGCGAAACGGGAGACATCAGCAGAGCGCCGATAAGCAGCTTGAACACCGAAAATAACAGCAGATCCACACAAATTTGCCAGTCCGGTGCCCGAACTGCCTTCCACGAAAATCCACGAAGAACCTTACTCGTCCGCCTACCGCCTCAATCGGCGTCGGCAAAGCCGTTCTGCCGCCAGGCCTCGTAAACGGTCACCGCCACGGTATTGGACAGGTTCAGGCTGCGGCAACCCGCGCGCATCGGCAGGCGCACGCGCCGTTCGGGTGGCAGGGCGTTGCGCACGTCCTCCGGCAGGCCACGGCTCTCCGGGCCGAACAGGAACGCATCGCCTGGCTGGTAGGCGATGTCGTGGAATGGCTGCGAACCCTTGGTGGTGAAGGCGAACAGGCGCGGTTGGCCGAGGCTGTCGAGGCAGCTATGCAGATCCGCGTGGCGCTTGAGCGTGGCGTATTCGTGGTAATCCAGCCCGGCGCGGCGCAGGCGCTTGTCGTCCAGCTCGAAGCCCAATGGCTCGATCAGGTGCAACTGGCAGCCGCTGTTGGCACACAGCCTGATAATGTTGCCGGTATTGGGCGGAATTTCCGGTTGAAAGAGGATGACGTGAAACATGCAGCACTCCGAGCACTGGGACGGGCGCCATTCTACGCCGCCGGAGGATCCGCGGCCGCGTTTGCGCTGGCGTTTCGTGGCCTCGATCATGCTCACCGCCTTTCTCGTCGGCGTGATGATCGGCCGGGTGTTCGATCCACCGCGCCTGCGCGTCGAGGCTGCCGAGCCCTGGGCGCAGGGGCTGCAGCTCTGGTTCAACCGGGCGCCAGAGGCACAGGCCGAGCCGGTCGACGGTGCGCTGAGATATCGTTTCGAGGATGCCTATGGGCGGGTGCGCGAAGGACAGTTGAAGCTGCCCCTGGGCATGGTGAACTGGCGCATCGAGCGCGATGGGCGGGATCTGCTGCTGGTGCTGATATCGCCGCGCCCGCTGAGCGGGGAGTGGCGCGGTAGCGAGGTGGACGGACGTTGGCGCGTGCAACTGACGCTACGCCCCGAATAAAGAGGGGGATTCCCCGGCCTGCCTGTACCAAGGTCCCCGAAACGGGTGGCGCCTGCCCCGTCGAGCGGGTTGTGGCGCACTGCACGTGACAACGTGGTCACGTCGAATAAAGAGGGGATTCCCCGGCCTGCCTGTACCAAGGTCCCCGAAACGGGTGGCGCCTCGCCCGTCGAGCGGGTTGCGGCGCGCAGCGTGTGACAGCGAGGTCACGTCGAATAAAGAGGGGGATTCCCCGGCCTGCCTGTACCAAGGTCCCCGAAACTGGGCTTGCACTAGCATATGCAGGGGGTGTGCCAATTTCGTGACCGGAGCGGCAAGGCCTGATTTGGCGGGCTTCAGAGCGCCCTGGCAAAGAACTGGCCGGGGCGTGGGGATGATGGGCGTGCACCAGAGAGCAGCATGCTGCTCTCTGGTGCACCATGCTGCTCAGCGCGGTAGCAACTCGAGGGTGCCCTGGGTATGGCTCGCTATGTCCGCTTCGTTCAGGTGCTGGGGCCGATAGAGGCCAAGCACATGGCCAGCGGCCTGGTCGGCGTAGTGCGCGTCGAACGGTACGCCGCTCTGGCCGACAGGATTGCCGCCCAGTGCCTGGCTCGCGTCGGCCAGGTCGATCAGGCGCCGCGTCGAGGGGCCATAGACCACCTGCCAGGGCGCCGGGCCGATCCTGTGCGAGAGGTTGTCCGGCACCTCGTGGCTACCCGGGGCGGCGAAGGGGCCGACGTTGAGCAGGCGGCCGAGCAAGGGCTGTTGGCCCAGCGGGTGGCCGTGGGTGAGGGTATGGACGCGGCCCCATTGCCAGTTCTGCGGATCATCCCCTAGCTGCTCGCGCAGGTGTGCCAGGCTGGCGCGCCAGGCGTCGGCGACGATTTGCGCGCGAGTTGCCGTGCCGTTGCTGTCCTTGCGTTGCCACCAGGGCGAATCTGCATCGGCGGTCAGACGCGGCAAGGCGATGTCGAGTGACCGGCTTTGCAGCAGGCTGTCGAAGAAGGCTTCGCCCAGTTCGTCGGCCATGGCTTCGTGGGCCAGTTGATAGAGCAACTGGTTGAACAGCGTCGCAGTGACCGAATCCAGCGGGTGCTCGCCATTCCATTCGGCCAGACGCTGCACCAGAGCCTGTTCCTGCTCGCCATGGGCGGCGCTGCGCAGCTCGCCGAGGATCGGCGCCAGCACGCGTCTGGGGTAGCCGCTGCCGGTGTCGAGCTGCAAGGCCTGGCTGTTGTGCACATCCCATTTCACCGAGGCGTCGCTCAGGCGCTGGTTCAGGCGCTGGCCACGGTCGGGCAGGTTGTAGTAGCCGGGAATCTCGATGCCACTGGCCGGCACTGGCTGATAGTTGGCCGAGACGATATAGCCACGCGCCGGGTTCTCTTCCTGCGGGTTGGCGCTGAAAGGGTGCCAGCCGAGCTTGTCCGCCTCGCCGCTGGCACCGTCGAGGATGAAGGTGGGGTTGACCCCGACCGGGCGCAGCGGCAGCTTGGCGGACGCCCACCAGCCGATATCGCCAGTGGCATTGGCCCAGATCACATTGAGGCCGGGTGCCTCGATCTTCTCGACGGCGGCGCGGGCCTTGTCCAGGGTGTCGGCGCGATCCAGTTGGTAGAAGGCGTCGAGCAAGGGGTTGTCGGTTTCGAGGAAGGCCCACCACATGGCGATGGGGGTGCTGCCGCTGCTCTGGCCGAGGGCGTCGTTGACGATGGGGCCATGGGGCGAACGGCGCAGGGTGATCTGCACCGGCTCGGCGCCCTTGACCTGAATGCTTTCCGTGCGTTGCTCGAGGTCGACCCAGCGGCCCTGATACCAGACCTGGTTAGGGTTGTCCGGGTTGACCCGCTCGGCGATCAAATCGAGGTCGTCGTTCTGGAACATGGTCAGGCTCCAGGCGAAGTCACGGTTGTGACCGAGCATGGCGCTGGGAATCAGAGCGTGATGGTAGCCGTACAGCTCGTAACCGGGCGCCTGCAGGTGCGCTTCGTACCACACCGCCGGCAGGGAGAAACGGATGTGTGGATCGCCCGCCAGTAGCGGTTTGCCGCTGGCGGTGCGGCTGCCGGACACGGCCCAGGCGTTGCTGCCCTCGAATTGCGGCAGGCCGCTGCCGGCCAGCGCGGCATCGCTGAGCTGGGCCAGGGCGGCCAGATCCTGCCAGTCGCCCGCGGCCAGGGGCGTGCCGAGTACGCCCTCGGGGTGCCATTCGAGGTCGAAGACCTTGAGGTAATCGGCGCCGAGCTGGTCGCGGATATGCGTCATGAGGGGCTCGGTACGCAGCGCGGCGGCGAAGCTGTAAGCCATGTAGCCGGCGACGCTGAGGGTGTCGGCGACGCTGAAGGGGCGCGGCTCGATGCCCAGCAGGTCGAACTCCATGGGCAGCGGGCGGCTGGCCTGGTACTGGTTGATGCCGTCCAGGTAGCTCTGCAGGGCGCGTACCGAGGGGCTGTTGGTATCCAACTGGGCGGCGCGGGCATCGGCGTGGCGGGCGATCTCCAGGGTGCGGAACAGACGGTCGGTGGGCAGCAGCTTCTCGCCGAGCACTGCGGCCAGCTCGCCGCGCGCCAGGCGCCTGAGCAGTTCCATCTGGAACAGGCGATCCTGGGCATGCACGAAACCCAGGGCACGGTACAGGTCGTCCTGATTCTGCGCCTTGAGATGCGGCACGCCGCGCTCGTCGTAGCGCACCGTCACCGGTGCATGCAGGCCAGCCAGGGCCAGTTCGCCGTCACGTTGCGGTTGTTTGCCATGCAGATACCAGCCAGCGCCGGCGGCACCAACGGCAACGATCAGGGCCAGAGCGGTGAGGGTACGTTTCATCGAGATCCTTGTTCTTGTGGGGCAGCAGGTCGGCATTCTGCGTAGCTGCCTCGGCGCTGGCATTGACCAAATGCAGCAGGCTTGAAAGTCTATCGTCAATTTTGCCCCGGATTCTGCCATGCCTGATGCCGAGCGCTCCGCATTCACCGCTCTGACGCACTCTGCCACCTTGCGCCGCCTGCTCTACGAGGCCCTGGCGGCACTGCGCCTGGATCCCACCGAGAGCTACCGACGGGCCTACGCCGGGGTGCCGCTGGCCTCGCCGCTGCGCGAGGCGCGTGAGGATCACGACAATGCGCCGCGCTTCTGGCAGGCCATCGCTGGCATCAGTGGCGATGCCGATATCGGCCTGCACCTGGCCGAAGCCATGCAGCCAAGGCCGATGGATGTGGTCGGTTACCTGCTGCTCAGCGCGGCCGACCTGCGTCAGGGGCTGCAGGCCTTCGTGCGTTTTCAGCACATTCTTTCCGGTGGCTTTGCCGCACGGCTGGAGGAGGGCAATGAGCAGGTGCGCCTGGTGATCGACCTCAACTACCGGGGCTTCGCGTCGTTGCGCCAGCAGATGGAATGCCTGGCCCTGCTGCTGCACAAGATGTTGCTGGCGGTCTGCCCGGTGCCCTTGCCGCTGCTGGGCGTCGAGTTTCGTCATGCCGCCCCGCGCCGGCTGCACGAGCATCGGCGCCTATTGGGCGTTACGCCGCTGTTCGAGCAGCCCCACGATGCCCTGATCCTGCCGCGTGGGGCGCTTGGTAGGCCGCTGCGTAGCGCCAATGCGCGGCTGTTCGAGGTGCTCTGCGAAGAGGCGCAGCGGCAACTGGAAGAACTGGTGGAAAACCAGTTGCTGGCGCGCGTGCGCTACTGGCTGGAGCGCAATCTGGGCCAGGCGCGCTGCGATCTGCGAAGCTGCGCGGCAGCGCTGGGTTTCTCCTATTCGGCGCTGCAGCGCGCACTGAGTGAACAGGGCAGCAGCTTTCGCGCCCTGCATGACGAGGTGCGCCGCCTCAAGGCGCTGCACCTGCTCGAACAGGGGCAGGCGGTGCGCGATGTGGCCCGTGCCTGTGGCTTCGCCGAGCTATCGCCGTTCTACCGGGCCTTTCACCGTTGGCAGGGAGGCACGCCGCGCGGGTATCGCTAATCCACGCTTTGCCAGTCACAGAAGCAGCCTACCGCCAGGGTGTTGCTGGCATCCACGCGGCGCCCTTCGGCCAGGGCTTCGAGGATCGGCTCGATGAAGCTGTTGCTCGAATTGCATACCAGCCCCTCGCTGTAGGGGCCGAAATAGGCAAGCTGGCCTTGCCGATCCCAGATCGCCACCGCCGGACTGGCCGGGATGGCGTCACTGCCTGGAAGTGTTTCCAGTACCTGCAGGCCGCCGAGATCGGCTGGCAGGCTGCCCTTGCTGCCGGGGCGTTGTACGGCGTAGAAGGCCACGCCCTTGGGCGCGTAGCCGCCGATCAGCTCGGCCAGGTGCTGCTGGTTGCCGACGTTGCACGGGCAGGCCGGATCCCAGAAATGCACCAGGCGGATCGGCCCAGGGCCGGCCAGTTCCTCGGGCAGGCGCAACGCGGCGCCGGAAAAGATTGCGGCGCGTTCGTCGAAGGGGCGCAGGTAGCGGGCCTCGAACCAGCGGTAGGCCATGAGCAAGGCCACCGCGCAGACGGCGGCCAGCAGCAGAGCGATCCAGGTAGTGCGTGATGGACGGGGCATGGGGGCAGGACTGGCAAACGGGCGCCTAGCTTGCCATGCCGCGCTCGGCAGCAGAATATCGCTGCATCGAGAAACTCTCTTCGCGTCATGCGAACCCTGTCGGAAGCCCCATGTCAGAGCCCTTCCAGCCCGAGCTGCTACGCCCCTTGCTGCGACCCTTGGCCGCAGCGCGCCTCGATCTTCCCGCCGTGCAGGCCTACCGCAGCTTCTATGGCCTCGACCTGGCGACGCGCCATGCCGGGCTGGACTGCCGCCTGGGCAGCTTCAACGCTGCCGGCTACCAGATCGCCGTGCAGCTCTGGGCACCGGCCGAGCCGCGCGGAACCTTGCTGCTGTTGCATGGCTATTACGACCATATGGGGCTGTATCGCCATGTCGTCGAGTGGGCCTTGGGCCTGGGGCTCGCCGTGCTGGCCTGTGACCTGCCAGGGCATGGTCTGTCCAGCGGCGCGCGGGCCAGCATCGACGACTTCGCCGAGTATCAGCAGGTGTTGCTCGGCCTGTTCGAGCAGGCCGCCGAGCTGGGGCTGCCGCAGCCCTGGCACCTGTGTGGGCAGAGCACCGGCGGGGCGATCCTGCTGGATTACCTGCTCACCGATGGCCAGCGACCCGAGCTGGGCCAGAGCATCCTGTTGGCACCGCTGGTGCGGCCGCGTGCCTGGAACTGGTCGAAGTTCAGCTACCTGATGCTCAGCCCCTTCGTGCGCGAGATTCCTCGGCGTTTCAGCGAGAACTCCAGCGACGCGGCCTTCATCGATTTCGTCCACAACCTCGACCCGCTGCAACCGCGCAGCCTGCCCACCCTCTGGGTCGGGGCGTTGAAACGCTGGGTGCCGCGCATCGAGGCCGCAGCGCGCAGCTCGCACAGCCCGCTGATCGTGCAGGGTGAAGAGGACATGACGGTGGACTGGCGGCACAACCTGGAGGTGCTACAGGACAAGTTCCGCCAGCCGAGCATCCTGCGCCTGCCCGAGGCGCGCCACCACCTGGCCAACGAGAACGAAACGCTGCGTCGGCGCTACTTCTACTTTCTCAGTGAGCGTTTGGCATAGCCGGCACAGGCGGTAGGAGCGGATTTATCCGCGATGGGCATGGTGCGTGCGTACCGGGCAGCGATTCGTGCGCGACGATGTACGCAGGCGGAGTTTCGCTGGAGAGTTGTGGTGCCGAAGTGGGCATGGCCCGGCGGGCTGTTCGCTGGCGCTCCTGAGCCCGCCCTACACGCTGGCCTCCTGAGCCCGGCCTACCTGCTGGCGTGCTGAGGTTGCCCTGCTTGATGATTCAGATGCCCTGCGGCGGTGGCACCAGCTCGCTGGTGCTCAGGCCCACGGCCAGGCCGGCGCGCAGGGCTGACAGGGCGGCCTTGTAGTAGGCCTGGCCATCGGCGGACTGGGCGAATTCGACGAACTGCTCCAGCTCCGGGTCGGACAGGTCGCGATAGACATGCAGCAGGGTATTGTCGAGATCCTGCTCGATCTGCGCCATCAGGCGTTCACGCTGGCCGTTGAGCAGGCTCTGTGCCTGGCCGCCGCTGAGCAGGCCGGGGATCATCTGGCTGAGGCTGTCGGCGGCCACGCCGGCCAGGGCCAGGCTGACCTCGGCACCGGCCTCCTTGGCCGGCAGGGCCTGCGCCAGGTGGCGGATCAGCAGGCGGCGGGTGGCATCGGCCTCGGTTCGGGGCAGGCCATTGGCGTAGCGTGCCAGTTGGTCACTGCTGGTGGCGCGCACCTCGGCGGCGACGATCTTGCGGCCCAGTTCGGACTCGAAGAAGGTCAGGGCCGGCTTGGGGTTGGCCAGCTCCATGCGCAGGCTGTACTCGGCACGGCGGTCGATGGAGGCCGCCGCGAAGCGCTGGTTGCTGTTGTCCACCAGTGCCTGGTAGACGGCCGGCGGCAGGGTGCTGCGGTAGCGTTGCTGGGCGGCGTCCAGTGCCTGGTTGAAATGCTCGCGCTGTTGCGGCCAGCCGGCCGCCTGGTACAGGCGCAGATGGTCGTCGGCCATGGCCGGCAGGGCCAGACAGAGCAACAGGGCAAACAGAACGCGCATCGCAAACTCCTTGGCAGACCGCCTGACCGTTGCACGGGACGAGGACTCGGCGGCGGGCTATTTTCAGTGGCTGGCATTGGCTTGTCGAGCGCTTCACCGGGGGCTGCTAGAATCGCCGGCATGACCGACATTCCTACCCCCTTTTCCGCTCTCATCAACGACCTGGCCAGCCAAGGTTGGTCCCAACAGGGGCTATTCGCCCCAGAGGGTCTGACCCGCGAACTGGCCGATGAGTGCCACCGCCGTGCGCAAAACGGCGACCTGCACGCCGCCGCCGTGGGTCGCGGCGAGGCCCAGCAGGTGCAGGAGGGCATTCGTGGCGACCGCATCCAGTGGCTCGAGCCGGGCCAGAGCGAGGCCTGCGACCGCTACCTGGGGCTGATGGACGAGCTGCGTCAGGCGCTCAACCAGGCCTTCTATCTGGGGCTGGAGGACTTCGAGTGCCACTTCGCCTGTTATGCCCCGGGAGCGTTCTACCAGCGCCATTTCGACCGTTTCCGCGACGACGACCGCCGTACCGTGTCGGCGGTGTTCTACCTCAACCACGACTGGCTGCCGGAGCAGGGAGGTGCGCTGCGCCTGCACCTGGCCGATGGCCGCGCGCACGATGTGCTGCCGCAGGCCGGCACCCTGGCGCTGTTCATGTCCGCCGAGGTGCCGCATGAGGTGCTGGCGGCCACCCGCGAGCGCCTGTCGCTGACCGGCTGGTTCCGCCGCCGTGGCGAGAGCCCGCTCTGAGTCATGCACAAGATTCTCGTCAGTCGCTGCCTGCTGGGCCATCACGTGCGCTACGACGGTGGCGCCCACGGCCCTTACGACCTGCTGCAGCAGTGGCTGGACGAGGGGCGGGTGGTGGCCCTGTGTCCGGAAGTGGCCGGCGGGCTGCCGACACCCAGGGCGCCCGCCGAGATCGCCGGTGGGCAGGGCGCGCAGGTATTGGATGGGCGCCTGCCGGTGCTGACCATCGAGGGTGGCGATGTCACCGATTCCTTCGTCGAGGGGGCGCAGCAGGCGTTGGCGCTGGTGCGTGAACACGGCATCCGTATGGCGCTGCTCAAGGCGCGCAGCCCTTCCTGCGGCAATCTGGAGAACTACGACGGCACCTTCAGTGGCGTGCGGGTGGCCGGTGAGGGGGTGACGGCTGCGCTGTTGCGTCGCGCCGGGGTGAGGGTATTCAACGAGCAGCAACTGGACGAGGCGCGGCAGGCCTTGTTGGCGCTGGAGAGCGAAACGGGAACGTCTGGCGCCGTTTAGAGTCCACCGTTTCCCTGTTTCTCTCGAGGACGCCGTGATGACCAGAACGCTGAATGCCATCTCTCTCTGCGCTGCCCTGCTGCTGGGCGCCAGTGCCACTGCCTGGGCCGACATGCCACGCACCGCGGCGCCGGAGGGTGCCAAGGTGTACTTCATCGAGCCGGCCGATGGCGCCACGGTGGATCAGACCTTTACCGTCAAGTTCGGCCTCAAGGGCATGGGCGTGGCGCCGGCAGGTGTCGATATGGCGGGTACCGGGCACCATCACCTGCTGATCGACGTCGACAAGCTGCCGCCGATGAACGCCCCCTTGCCGATGACCGATGCCATCCGCCACTTCGGCAAGGGCCAGACCGAAACCCAGCTGACCCTGCCGCCAGGCAAGCACACCCTGCAGTTGCTGGTCGGGGACAAGAACCACGTACCGCTGGATCCGCCGGTGATGTCGGAGAAGATCAGCGTCACGGTCAAATGATTCCGTAGCCCGGAGGCAATCCGGGGGGCAAGGCGCCAGACATCCCCGGATTGCATCCGGGCTACGGAGCTCCCTGTAGGAGCGAGCTCTGCTCGCGAAGCTTCTCGGTCGCCCAGGTTCGCGAGCAGAGCTCGCTCCTACAATCAGGCGGATGCTTTGCAACTCGCCGAAATCGCTGCCGGTAGAGCTTCCAGGCCAAGCCAAACGAAAAAGGGCGACCCGAGGGTCGCCCTTTTCATTTCCGCCTGTCGCTTAGAACAGCACGCGGCTACGGATGGTGCCATGCACCTGCTGCAGCTTCTCCAGCGCCAGATCGGAGTACTCGGCGTCGACGTCGATCACCACGTAGCCGACCTTGTCGTTGGTCTGCAGGAACTGGCCGGAGATGTTGATGTTGTTGTCAGCGAACACCTTGTTGATCTCGCTCATCACGCCCGGCACGTTCTCGTGGATGTGCAGCAGACGGTGCTTGCCAGCATGGGCCGGCAGGGCCACTTCGGGGAAGTTGACCGAGGATACCGAGGTGCCGTTGTCGCTGTACTTGACCAGCTTTTCGGCCACTTCCAGACCGATGTTGGCCTGGGCTTCGGCGGTGGAACCACCGATGTGCGGGGTGAGGATCACGCGATCCAGGCCGCGCAGCGGGCTCTCGAAGATGTCGTCGTTGGACTTGGGCTCGACCGGGAACACGTCGATGGCGGCGCCGATCAGGTGCTCGTCCTTGATCGCATTGGCCAGGTGATCCAGCTCGACCACGGTGCCACGCGCGGCGTTGATCAGGATGGCACCCTTCTTCATGGCGCGGATTTCCTTCTCACCGATCATCCACTGAGTGGATGGCAGCTCCGGTACGTGCAGCGAGACGATGTCGGCCAGGCCCAGCAGCTCGTGCAGGCTGCCGATCTGCGTGGCGTTGCCCAGCGGCAGCTTGGTCACGGTGTCGTAGAAATACACCTGCATGCCCAGCGCCTCGGCCAGCACCGAGAGCTGGGTGCCGATGGAGCCGTAGCCGATGATGCCCAGCTTCTTGCCACGGATCTCGAAGGAGTTGGCCGCCGACTTGATCCAGCCGCCGCGATGGCAGGAGGCGTTCTTCTCGGGGATGCCGCGCAGCAGCAGGATGGCTTCGGCCAGCACCAGTTCGGCCACCGAACGGGTGTTGGAGTAGGGCGCGTTGAACACGGCGATACCGCGCTCGCGGGCGGCGTCCAGGTCGACCTGGTTGGTGCCGATGCAGAAGCAGCCGACGGCGACCAGCTTCTTCGCACAGTCGAAGACCTCGGCGGTCAGTTGGGTACGCGAGCGAATGCCGATGAAGTGGGCATCGGCGATCCTCTCTTTCAGCTCCTCGCCTGACAGGGCGGTCTTGAGGTACTCGATGTTGGTGTAACCGGCGGCCTTCAGCGTGTCTACGGCGTTCTGGTGCACGCCTTCGAGAAGAAGGAACTTGATCTTGCTCTTTTCGAGAGAGGTCTTGCTCATCGGAGTACCTGTGTCCCACAGAAGAATGTCAGGGAAGGGCCGAGAAACTCAGCCAGCGCCCGCAGATCGCTGCATGTCACGATTCGCGGGGTGCGTATGCTAGCATGTTCGCCTTTTTCAATGCTCGGTTGCGACCTGAATGGTTCTCAGGGCGACCATGAATCCTTTGAGAGTTCACTTGATGACTACAGCGGTGCAGATCGAAGAGCTGAAGACCCTGGTCGAGCCCGGCAAGGTGCTGACCGACGCCGATTCCCTGGAAACCTATGGCAAGGATTGGACCAAACAGTACGCCCCTGCGCCTTCGGCCATCGTCTTCCCCAAGACCACCGAACAGGTGCAGGCCATCGTGCGCTGGGCCAATCAGCACAAGATCGCCCTGGTGCCCTCCGGTGGCCGTACCGGCCTGTCCGCCGCTGCCGTGGCGGCCAATGGCGAGGTGGTGGTGTCGTTCGACTACATGAACCGCATCGTCGAATTCAACGAATACGACCGCACCGTGGTCTGCCAGCCGGGCGTGGTGACCAAGCAACTGCAACTGTTCGCCGAGGAAAAGGGCCTTTATTACCCGGTGGATTTCGCCTCGAGTGGCTCCAGCCAGATTGGCGGCAATATCGGCACCAATGCCGGCGGCATCAAGGTGATTCGCTACGGCATGACCCGCAACTGGGTCGCCGGCCTGAAAGTGGTCACCGGCACCGGCGAGCTGCTGGAGCTGAACCGCGACCTGATCAAGAACGCCACCGGTTATGACCTGCGCCAGCTATTCATCGGCGCCGAGGGCACCCTGGGCTTCGTCGTCGAAGCCACCATGCGTCTGGAACGCGCGCCGAAGAACCTCACCGCGATGGTGCTCGGCACGCCGGATTTCGACTCCATCATGCCGGTGCTGCATGCCTTCCAGGGCAAGCTCGACCTGACCGCCTTCGAGTTCTTCTCCGACCGCTGCCTGGAGAAGATCCTCGGCCGTGGCGACGTGCCGGCGCCGTTCGAGAGCCGCACGCCGTTCTACGCCCTGCTGGAGTTCGAGGCCCTCAACGAGGACGTGGCCAACGAAGCCCTGGCCACCTTCGAGCACTGCGTCGAGCAGGGCTGGGTGCTCGATGGGGTGATGAGTCAGAGCCAGCAGCAGCTGGAAAACCTGTGGAAGCTGCGCGAGTACATCTCCGAGACCATCAGCCACTGGACGCCGTACAAGAACGACATCTCCGTTACCGTCGGCCAGGTGCCAGCCTTCCTCAAGGACATCGACGACATCGTTTCGGCCAACTACCCGGACTTCGACGTGCTCTGGTACGGCCATATCGGCGACGGCAACCTGCACCTGAACATCCTCAAGCCCGAAGCGCTGGCCAAGGAAGACTTCTTCGCCAAGTGCGCAGTGGTCAACCAGTGGGTGTTCGAGATCGTCGAGAAGTACAACGGCTCGATCAGCGCCGAGCATGGCGTCGGCATGACCAAGCGCGACTATCTGCAGTACAGTCGCTCGGCAGCCGAGATCGCCTGCATGAAGGCGATCAAGGCGGTGTTCGACCCCAACGGGATCATGAATCCCGGCAAGATCTTCAATTAAAGCCGCAAGCTTCAAGCTGCAAGCCGCAAGAAAAGCAGGGCGCGGATTCACTTGTAGCTTGGGGCTTGTAGCTGCGGAGCAACCCCATGAGCTATCAGCATCAGTACGTCGACGGCACCACCGTGCACTTCCCGCTCGGCAAGGTGGTGTGCATCGGCCGCAATTACGCCGAGCACGCCAAGGAACTGAATAACCCGGTGCCCAGCGAGCCGCTGCTGTTCATCAAGCCCGGCTCCTGTGTGGTGCCGCTCGATGGCGGCTTCGCCATCCCCGAGGATCGTGGCGCGGTGCATTACGAGGCGGAAATCGCCGTGCTGATCGGCAAACCGCTGTCATCGAAGCCCGATGCCGAGGAAGTGCGCGATGCCATCAGCGGTTTCGCTCCGGCACTGGATCTGACCCTGCGCGACGTGCAGGCCAAGCTCAAGGAAAAGGGCTACCCCTGGGAAATCGCCAAGAGCTTCGACGGCGCCTGCGTGCTGGCGCCCTTCGTGCCGGGCGATGCCATCGAGGATCTGAGCGATATCGGCATTCGCCTGGTGATCAATGGCGAAACCCGTCAGGACGGCAACAGCCGCGACATGCTCAACCCCATCGTCGGCATGATCCAGCACATGGCCGGGCACTTCGCCCTGCAGCCGGGTGACGTCATCCTCACTGGCACGCCGGTGGGCGTCGGCGCGCTGAACAAAGGCGACGAACTGGAGCTGGAGCTGGTCGGTCATAGCCGCTTTAGCAGCCGTGTACTGTAAGTAAGACCGCCGCCCCAGGGCGGTGGAACTCCCGTCGTTGGCCGGGGTCGCATGGGCACCTTGCAGTCGAGTCGTCGCGATGTCCTCTCTCCGCTCCCGCCTGAAGCGCCCGCGCTATTGGCTTACCTGTTGTGCGCTGCTGGCCTGCGGCGTGCTGGTGAAGACCCAGCACTGGGACGACCGCGCCCAGCTCTGGTGGCAGGAGCGCTCCACGCCGCTGGGCAATCGCCTCGCCAGTATCTGGCTGCCCGGTTACCGCGCTGTGGTGCAGGCCAAGGCCCTGGCCGGCCTGGAAGAGGACGAAACCTCCGGGCTGACCTACAACCCGCAGACCGGCACCCTGTTCACCGTTACCGGCAAGCATCCGCTTTTGGTGGAGTTGTCCCGTGATGGCGATATCCTGCGGCGCATCTCGCTCAAGGGCTTCTCCGACCCGGAGGGGGTGGAGATGCTCGACAACGGTCGCATGGCCATAGTCGACGAGCGCCGCCGCCAGCTCACCACCTTCACCCTGCAGGACGATGCGTTCGAGCTCAATGCCGCCGATTTTCCCGGCTTCGACCTGGGCTTTGCCGACGCCGGCAACAAGGGCTTCGAGGGCCTGGGCTGGGATTCGCGCAGCCACAGCCTGCTGCTGGGCAAGGAACGCAGCCCGCTGGGTCTGTTCAGCCTGCCCTTCCCCGGTGAGGACGGCAGCGCTGGCGCGCTGCAACCGCTGCTATCGGATCATCTGGCGCTGCGTGACATCTCCTCCCTGAGCGTGGATGAGCGTACCGGCCACCTGCTGGTGCTGTCCGACGAGTCGCGCATGCTGCTGGAACTCGACCGTGCCGGCCAGCCAGTCAGCTTCCTCAGCCTCAATGGCGGGTTCAATGGTTTGCACAGCGGCATCGAGCAGGCCGAAGGCGTGGCCATGGACGAGAGCGGCGATATCTACATCGTCGCCGAACCCAACCTGTTCTATCGCTTTCGCAAGTCTCTGCCAGGTGCGGGCTGAGCTTGAAAAACTATCTACGTTGCCATTGCTGCGTTAAAAACAGGCTCAAAATGCTCATTTACAGCTCGTAAACTCCGCTTTTTCGCCTGTTTTTGCCTTGCACTGGCTGCCTCGCCTACGTTTTTCAACGGCCTGCTAGAGCATTCAGCTTGGCTTAAGCGGCGATTCAGTCTGGCTTCAGCTTGCGGCACTAATCTGACCCCGTCACTTACGAACAACGAGGTTCTCAACATGAAACGTACCGCTCTCGCTCTGATGTTCCTGCCGCTGCTCAGCACTGCCGCTTTCGCCACCGGCTACACCGGCCCGAGCGCTACGGCGCAGGTCACCACCGTTGCTGCCGCGCAGCAGGCCGCCGACGACACCCACGTCGTGCTGGAAGGTCAGATCGTCAAGCGCCTGCAGGACGAACTGTACGAATTCAAGGACGCCACCGGCACCATCCAGGTGGAGATCGACGACGAAGACTGGCCGAACCAGACCGTCTCGGAAAACGCCAAGGTGCGCCTGACCGGTGAAGTCGACAAGGATCTCGACAATCGTGAGATCGATGTCGACCGTGTCGAACTGATCAACTGATCCCCGCTGTTCTGCCCACCCGCCACAGATAAGCTGTGGCGGGTTTTTTCGTGAGATCACCATGCGCCGCCTGCTTGCCATCAACCCCTGGTTCTACCTGCTCGGCCTGGCGTTGCTGGCCATTGCCGTGGCGGCCCAGCAATACCGCCTGTTCGAGCGCGCCTGGTTCGCCGTGCAGGAGTGGCAGCATGGTGAGCAGTGGCGCGAGCGCTCCTTGTGGCTGGGCGATTACCGCGTGGTGATCGAGGCCAAGGCCATCGGCGATATCAGCGATGTGTCGGCGCTGACCTTCGATCCGGATCGGCGCAGCCTGTTCAGCGTCACCAACAAGCCGGCCAGGGTGATCGAGCTGAGCCTGCAGGGCGATCTCAAGCGCACCATCGACCTGCAGGGGTTCGGCGATCCCGAGGCCATCGAATACGTGGCGCCCGGCACCTACGTAATCGCCGACGAGCGCGAACAGCGCCTGGTCAAGGTGCGTATCGACGATGCCACGCGCGTGCTCGATGCGGCCGACTACCAGCAGCTCTCGCTGGGCATCGGCCGTAATGGCAACAAGGGCTTCGAGGGGCTGGCCTATGATGCCGCCAACCACCGCCTGCTGGTGGCCAAGGAGCGTGACCCGGTGCGTATCTTCGAGGTGCTGGGCTTCCCTCATGTCGACGAGAGCAAGCCGCTGGCCCTGCAGGTCAACACCGATCCCAAGCGTGATGCGCGGCTGTTCGTGCGCGATCTGTCGAGCCTGGACTTCGACGCCGCTACCGGCCACCTGCTGGCACTATCGGATGAGTCGCGCCTGGTGATCGAGCTGGATACCGAGGGCAAGCCGATCAGCACCCTGTCCCTGCTGCCCGGTCAGCATGGCCTCAAACGCAGCGTGCCGCAGGCCGAAGGGGTGGCCAGCGACGAGGTGGGTAACCTGTACCTGATCAGCGAGCCAAACCTGTTCTACGTATTTCGCAAGCCGCAGTGACGCCTAGCGTCAATGTGAATGGCTCTTGCCGACATGGGTATGGTTGTCGTCCGGTAGCGGCTGCACGCCGCCGCTGACGTTGAGCTGGCGAATGATGCCGCAGTCCTCCGCCTCCTTGGGGCCATGGCAGCGGTCGCGCAATTCGCTGAGTTGATCACGCAGGGCCATCAGGCTGTCGATGCGCGCCTGCACGTGCTCGATATGTTCGTCCACCAGGCTGTTGATGCCGGCGCAACTCTCATGGGGCAGGTCGCGCAAGGCCAGCAGACGCTGGATCTCTTCCAGGGTCATGTCCAGGGTGCGGCAGTTGCGGATGAACACCAGGCGTTCCAGGTGATTCTGGTCGTAGACGCGGTAGTTGCCCTCGGTGCGTGCCGGCTCGGGCAGCAGGCCTTCGCGTTCGTAGTAGCGCACCGTCTCCACCTGGCAGCCGGCCTTTTTCGCCAATTCTCCGATTTTCATGGAATCGCCTCCTATTGCTTGACCCTATAGTGACTACAGGGTGTGTACTCGGCAACAGAGACCTGACGGAGAGTTGCCATGAGTCGCTGCTGCGATCACACGCATCAACAGACGCCTGCCCACCATGACCATGCCGGGCATGATCAGCAGGGCGCAGCCCATTCGGCGAGCGACGAGCCGCTGACGGGCGCGCAGAACACCCGCATTCGCATCGAGCAGATGGACTGCCCGACGGAGGAGCGCCTGATCCGTGATGCTTTGGGCCGCCTGCCTGGCGTTGCCGGGCTGCACTTCAACCTGCTGCAGCGGGTGCTCACCGTCAGCCATGAGGCCGGGGCGCTGGCTCAGGTGCTGCCGGCCATTCGCACGCTGGGCTTTACCCCGCAGGTGGAGGACGAGGGCACGGCGCAGCAGGCACACGCCGCGCCGGCAAAAGCGTCTTGGTGGCCGTTGGCTATGGCGGGTGTGCTGGCGACGGCGGCCGAGGTCGCGCACTTCGCTGCGCTCGGCACCGACTGGCTGGTGGCCGTGCTGGCCCTGGCGGCCATCGGTCTGTGTGGGCTCAATACCTACAAGAAGGGCTGGATCGCCCTGAAGAACCGTAACCTCAATATCAACGCGCTGATGAGCATTGCCGTGACCGGTGCGGTGTTGATCGGCCAATGGCCGGAAGCGGCGATGGTGATGGTGCTGTTCAACCTGGCCGAGCTGATCGAGGCGCGCTCGCTGGATCGGGCGCGCCATGCCATCCGTGGCTTGATGGATCTGGCGCCATCGCGCGCCACGCTCAGGCAGGCCGATGGCAGTTGGCAGGAGGTGGATGTGCAGTCCATCGGCCTGGATGCCGTGGTACGTGTACGCCCTGGCGAGCGCATCAGCCTCGACGGCGAGGTGGTCAGCGGCAGTTCGACGGTCAACCAGGCGCCGATCACCGGAGAAAGCCTGCCGGTGGAGAAGCGCAGCGGGGATGCAGTGTTCGCCGGCACCATCAACGAGGCCGGTTCGTTGGAGTTTCGCGTTACGGCGGCGGCACGCGACACCACCCTGGCGCGCATCATCCATGCGGTGGAAGAGGCGCAGGGTTCGCGCGCGCCGACCCAGCGCTTCGTCGACCAGTTCTCGCGCATCTATACCCCGGCGGTGTTCGTCTTCGCCCTGGCGGTGGCGGTACTGCCACCGCTGCTGATCGGCGGCGCCTGGTTCGACTGGATCTACCGCGCCCTGGTGCTGCTGGTGGTGGCCTGCCCCTGCGCGCTGGTAATTTCCACCCCGGTGACCATCGTCAGCGGCCTGGCGGCGGCGGCGCGCAAGGGCATTCTGATCAAGGGTGGTGTCTATCTGGAGAATGGTCGGCATCTGGCCCTGCTGGCGCTGGACAAGACCGGCACCCTGACCCACGGCAAGCCGGTGCAGACCGACAGCCTCCAGCTGTTGGACAATGCCGAGCCCGAGCATGCCATCTGGGCGGCGAGCCTGGCCGCGCGCTCCGATCACCCGGTTTCCCGGGCGCTGGCCCAGCATGCCGACCAGCAGGGGCAGACCCTGCGAGAGGTGGAAGACTTCGAGGCGCTAGCGGGGCGGGGCACCAAAGGTCGGGTCGATGGCAGGCTGCTGTACCTGGGCAACCACCGCCTGGTGGAAGACCTCGGGCTCTGCTCGGCGCAGTTGGAACAGCGTCTGGAGGCGCTGGAGCGCCAGGGCAAGAGCCTGGTGGTGCTGTGCGACGAGCAGCGCCCGCTGATGCTCTTCGCCGTGGCCGATACGGTGCGCCAGAGCAGCCGTGAGGCCATCGCCGAATTGCACGAGCTGGGGGTGCGCACCTGCATGCTCACTGGCGACAACGCCCACACCGCTGCGGCCATCGCCGAGCAGGTTGGTATCGATGAAGCGCGTGGCGACCTGCTGCCGGCGGACAAACTGGCCTGGGTCGAAGTGCGACAGGGGCAGGGCAAGGTGGTGGGCATGGTGGGTGACGGCATCAACGATGCACCGGCACTGGCCAAGGCCGAGATCGGTTTCGCCATGGGTGCCGCCGGCACCGATACTGCCATCGAAACGGCGGATGTCGCGCTGATGGACGACGACCTGCGCAAGATTCCGGCCTTCGTCCGCCTGTCGCTCCAGACCCACGCCATCCTCGTGCAGAACATCGCCCTGGCGCTGGGCATCAAGGCGATCTTCCTGGCCATGACCCTGGCTGGCGAGGCGACCATGTGGATGGCCGTGTTCGCGGATATGGGCGTGAGCCTGATGGTGGTGTTCAACGGGTTGCGGTTGTTGCGCAAGTGAACACCCGGCCCGTAACCCGGATTTCATCCGGGCTACTCAGGCGCACAGGCTTCATGTAGGAGCGAGCTCTGCTCGCGAACCCTGGCAAATGGCAAAAGCTTCGCGAGCAGAGCTCGCTCCTACCTTGATGCACCACGTTTTGCTTCCGGGGTTCCGAGCGAGGTCACGCCGTGCCGGATGCAATCCGGGAGCGTTGCGTCAGGCATCCCCGGATTTCATCCGGGCTATGTTCTAGCGCTTGAGCTCTTTCACGCCCTCGGCAGTACCGAGCAGCAGCAGATCCGCCGGGCGGGCGGCGAACAGGCCGTTGGTGACCACACCGACGATGGCGTTGATATCCGCTTCCAGCTTCACCGGGTCGACGATCGACATGTTGTGCACGTCGAGGATGATGTTGCCGTTATCGGTCAGCACGCCCTCGCGGTACACCGGGTCGCCGCCGAGCTTGACCAGCTCGCGAGCCACGTGGCTGCGGGCCATGGGGATGACTTCCACCGGCAGCGGGAATTCGCCTAGTACCGGCACCAGCTTGCTGGCGTCGGCGATGCAGATGAAGGTCTTGGCCACAGCGGCGACGATCTTCTCGCGGGTCAGTGCGGCGCCGCCGCCCTTGATCAGGTTGAGGTGCTCGTCGCTCTCGTCGGCACCATCGACGTAGAACTCCAGGTCGCTGACAGCGTTGAGGTCGTATACCGGGATGCCATGGCCCTTGAGGCGCGCGGCGGTGGCTTCGGAGCTGGCCACGGCGCCGTCGAATTCCATCTTGTGCTGGGCCAGCGCGTCGATGAAGAAGTTGGCGGTGGAGCCGGTGCCGACGCCGACGATGCTCTTGCTGTCGAGGCGCGGGAGAATGTGGTCGACGGCGGCCTGGGCCACGGCCTGTTTCAGCTGATCCTGGTTCATCGCGGGTCTGTGCCTGGGAGTAGGGAAACGAGAGGGGCGAATTATAGCGGCAAGTGGTGTGCTCACGGGGCAAAACCCGCGTGTTTCGTATGGTCGCCTGGCGCGGCGCTGGGGTAGACTCGGCAGTCCTCTCAAAGCCCGAACGCCTGCGAAATCGCCATGCTCGAACAGTACGTGAAGAAGATCCTCACCTCGCGCGTCTACGACGTCGCGGTGGAAACCCCGCTGCAACCCGCCCGTCAGCTCAGCGAGCGCCTGGGCAATCAGATTCTGCTCAAGCGCGAGGATCTGCAGCCGGTGTACTCGTTCAAGATTCGCGGCGCCTACAACAAGCTGGCACAGCTCTCGCCCGAAGAGCTGGCGCGTGGCGTGGTCACCGCTTCGGCCGGCAACCACGCCCAGGGCCTGGCCCTGGCCGCCAAGACCCTGGGAGTCAAGGCCACCATCGTCATGCCGCGCACCACGCCAGAGCTGAAAGTGCAGGGTGTGCGCTCCCGTGGCGGCAAGGCGGTGCTGCACGGCGATGCCTTCCCCGAGGCGCTGGCGCACTCGCTGAAACTGGTGGAGGAGAAGGGGTACACCTATATCCACCCCTACGACGACCCGCTGGTGATCGCCGGCCAGGGTACCGTGGCCATGGAGGTGCTGCGTCAGCATCAGGGGCGTATCGACGCCATCTTCGTCCCGGTCGGTGGCGGCGGCCTGATCGCCGGCATCGCTGCCTACGTGAAGTACCTGCGCCCGGAGATCAAGGTGATCGGCGTCGAGCCGGACGATTCCAACTGCCTGCAGCAGGCGCTGGCGGCGGGTGAGCGGGTGGTGCTGCCGACTGTCGGGCTGTTCGCCGATGGTGTGGCGGTGGCGCAGATCGGCCAGCACACCTTCGATATCTGCAAGCATCACGTCGATGAGGTGATCACCGTCAGTACCGATGAAATCTGTGCGGCGATCAAGGACATCTACGACGACACCCGTTCGATCACCGAGCCGGCCGGCGCCCTGGCTGTGGCCGGGATCAAGAAGTATGTAGAGCGCGAAGGCGCCAGTGGCCAGGTGCTGGTGGGCATCGATTCCGGCGCCAACGTCAACTTCGACCGCCTGCGCCACGTCGCCGAGCGCGCCGAGCTGGGGGAGAAGCGCGAGGCCATCATCGCCGTGACCATTCCCGAGCAGCCGGGCAGCTTCAAGGCCTTCTGCGAGGCGGTGGGCAAGCGCCAGATCACCGAGTTCAACTACCGCTACCACACCGGCAGCGAAGCGCACATCTTCGTCGGCGTGCAGACTCACCCGGAGAACGACCCGCGTGCCGCGCTGGTCGAGGGCCTGCGCGCCCAGGGCTTCCCGGTGCTGGATCTGACCGACAACGAGCTGGCCAAGCTGCATATCCGCCATATGGTCGGTGGCCACGCCGCCGGCGTGGGTGACGAGATGGTGCTGCGCTTCGAGTTCCCCGAGCGGCCGGGTGCGCTGTTCAACTTCCTGCAGAAGCTGGGTGGGCGCTGGAACATCTCGATGTTCCACTACCGTAACCACGGCGCCGCCGACGGCCGCGTGCTGGCCGCGCTGCAGGTGCCGGAAGACGAACGCCATCTGGTGCCGGAGGCGCTGGACGCCATCGGTTACCCCTATTGGGACGAGAGCGAAAACCCGGCTTATCGCCTGTTTCTGGGCTGAACAAGGACTTCCTGATGGAACACTACCTGCTGGTTCGCATTCTCCATGGCGCCCCGGGCGTATTGCTGCTGCTCGGCCTGATCGCCCATGGCGTGATGCTGTTCAAGGCGCAGCGCAGCGGCGATGCGGCCGTGCTGGCGCGCAAGCTGTGCGTGACCCTGTTGTTCAGCTTTCCCGCATTCGCTGTGTTGGCGCTCAGCCTGCCGCTTACCGGCTACTGGCTGGTGGACACCGCCGGTTGGCCGCTGGGGCAGACCTGGCTGCTGCTCGGCAGCATTCTCTACGCGGTGATGATGCTGCTCGGTCTGCTGCTGGCCGGTCGCCTGGCCGCCTGGCGTGCACTGGGCGATACGCCGGCACCGACGGCGCTCAAGCGTCTGTGCCTGATCTATGCCGGGCTGATTCTGGCGTTGCTGCTGGTCATCATGGCCCTGATGGGGGCCAAGCCGGCCTGATTGAGACTAGGTCCCGGATTGCATCCGGGCTACGGGCGCTTCGGCGGCTCAGCACCCCTTTTCGTGCTCCTGCGTGCCGAGGCATCTGCTACCCGGTGCGCGCAGCGCACCCTACGTCATTGCACGGCATGCGCTCGGATTCGTAGGGTGCGCTATGCGCACCAGCTTCTGACAAGGGGCTGGCGTAGGTTGTGCTGCCGAACTCGGCATGGCCCGGCGGACTGTTCGCTGGCGCTCCTGAGTCCGACCTACGGGCTCTTCGCGATCGTGCGTGTCGGGGCATCTGCTACCCGGTGCGCGCAGCGCACCCTACGTCGTTGCGGTGTGCGCTTGGGTTCGTAGGGTGCGCTATGCGCACCAGCACCTGACAAGGCGTGGTGCGCAGGGCAAACCGAGGCTCAGCGCAGCGAGATCACCGGCCAGCCGCGTTCGAGGGCGGTGGCGCGCAGCACGTCGTCCGGATCCACGGCCACCGGGTTGGCCACGGCTTCCAGCAGCGGCAGGTCGTTGCGCGAGTCGCTGTAGAAGTAAGCGTCGTCCAGGCTGTAACCCGTTTCTGCCAACCATTCGTTCAAGCGCGTCACCTTGCCGCCCTGATAGCACGGCGTGCCGGTGATTTGGCCGGTGTAGCGGCCATCGACCATGCCGCATTCGGTGGCGATCAGGGTTTCCACGCCGAGGCGCTCGGCGATTGGGGCGGTGACGAAGCGGTTGGTGGCGGTGATGATCACCAGCTTGTCGCCAGCGGCGCGGTGCTCGGCCAGCAATGCTTCGCCCTTGGCCAGGATGATCGGCTCGATCACCTCGGTCATGAACTCGCGGTGCCACTGCGCCAGTTGCGCCATGTCGCTGCGGCCGAGAATGGCCTGGCTGAAGTTCTGATAGGCCACCACATCCAGCTTGCCGGCACAGTAGTCGGCATAGAAGGCATCGTTGCGCGCCAGGTACTCGGCGGCATCCACCAGGCCGCGCCGGCAGATGAATTCGCCCCAGCTATGATCGCTGTCGCCAGCCAGCAGGGTGTTGTCGAGATCGAAAAGGGCCAAACGCACGGTTGCCTACCTGTTCTGCAAGGGTCGAGAGCGCGCCAGAATAGCCGCTTTGCCAGGGCTTTCAAACTGCGCCAAAACCTGCGTTGCTGCTGTCGGCGGCTTTGTGGAACAATGCCCTAACTTGCGTCTATGAGGTTGCTTGCCGTGATCGATTCCGATGGTTTCCGCCCGAATGTCGGCATCATCCTGACCAACGATGTCGGCCAGGTGCTCTGGGCGCGCCGAATCAACCAGGACGCCTGGCAGTTCCCCCAGGGCGGCATCAATGACCGTGAGTCGCCTGAAGAAGCACTGTACCGTGAACTGAACGAGGAGGTCGGGCTCGAAGAACGGGACGTGAAGATCCTCGCCTGCACCCGTGGCTGGTTGCGTTATCGTCTGCCTCAACGCCTGGTACGCACCCACAGTCAACCACTGTGCATCGGGCAGAAGCAGAAGTGGTTCCTGCTGCGCCTGACCGGCTCCGAGGATCGCGTGCGCATGGATCTGACCGGCAAACCGGAATTCGATGGCTGGCGCTGGGTCAGCTACTGGTATCCGCTGGGCCAGGTGGTCACCTTCAAGCGCGAGGTTTACCGCCGGGCCCTCAAGGAACTTGCACCGCGCCTCAGTGTGCGCGACTGATTACGGGATTCTGACCGAGCATGCTCAACACGCTGCGCAAGATCGTCCAGGAAGTGAACGCCGCCAAGGATCTCAAGGCGGCGTTGTCGATCATCGTGCAGCGGGTCAAGGAGGCCATGGGCAGCCAGGTCTGTTCGGTCTATCTGCTCGATCCGGACAGCAACCGTTTCGTCCTGATGGCCACCGAGGGCCTCAACAAGCGCTCCATCGGCAAGGTCAGCATGGCCCCCAACGAGGGTCTGGTGGGCCTGGTCGGCACCCGTGAGGAGCCGCTGAACCTCGAAGACGCCGCCAGCCATCCCCGCTATCGCTACTTCGCCGAAACTGGCGAGGAGCGTTTCGCCTCCTTCCTCGGCGCACCGATCATCCACCACCGTCGGGTGATGGGCGTGCTCGTCGTGCAGCAGAAGGAGCGCCGCCAGTTCGACGAAGGCGAAGAAGCCTTCCTGGTGACCATGAGCGCGCAGCTCGCCGGGGTCATCGCCCATGCCGAGGCCACCGGCTCGATCCGTGGCCTGGGCCGTCAGGGCAAGGGGGTACAGGAGGCCAAGTTCATCGGCGTGCCGGGCGCACCGGGGGCAGCGGTGGGCACCGCTGTGGTGGTGCTGCCCCCGGCCGATCTGAACGTGGTGCCGGATCGTAACGTCGAGGACATCGACGCCGAGCTGGCCCTGTTCGACAAGGCGCTGGGCTGGGTGCGCGAGGACATGCAGGAGCTGTCCGAGAAACTCGCCACGCAGTTGCGCAAGGAAGAACGCGCGCTGTTCGACGTATACCTGATGATGCTCGACGACGCCGCCCTGGGTAACGAGGTGCGCAAGGTCATCAAGACCGGGCAGTGGGCCCAGGGTGCCCTGCGCCAGGTGGTGCTCGACCACGTCAAGCGCTTCGAGCTGATGGACGATGCCTACCTGCGCGAGCGCGCCAGTGACGTGCGCGACCTCGGCCGGCGCCTGCTCGCCTACCTGCAGGAAGAGCGCAAGACCTCCCTGGTCTACCCGGACAACACCATTCTGGTCAGCGAGGAGCTGTCGCCGGCGATGCTCGGCGAGGTGCCGGAAGGCAAGCTGGTGGGCCTGATTTCGGTGACTGGCTCGGGCAACTCCCACGTGGCCATTTTCGCTCGCGCCATGGGTATTCCCACGGTGATGGGCGTGGTCGACCTACCGTACTCGAAGATCGATGGCATCAAGCTGATCGTCGACGGCTATCACGGCGAAGTCTTCACCAACCCCAGCGATCTGCTGAGCAAGCAGTACGCCGACGTGGTCGAGGAGGAGCGTCAGCTCACCGAAGGCCTCGACGCCCTGCGCGCGCTGCCCTGCGAGACCCTCGACGGCCATCGCATGCCGCTGTGGGTCAACACCGGCCTGCTCGCCGACGTGGCCCGTGCCCAGCAGCGTGGCGCCGAGGGCGTCGGCCTGTACCGCACCGAAGTGCCGTTCATGATCAACGAGCGCTTCCCCAGTGAGAAGGAGCAGCTTGCCACCTATCGCGAGCAACTGCAGGCCTTCCACCCGCTGCCTGTGACCATGCGCACCCTGGACATCGGCGGCGACAAGGCGCTGTCCTACTTCCCGATCAAGGAAGAGAACCCCTTCCTCGGCTGGCGTGGCATCCGCGTCACCCTCGATCACCCGGAAATCTTCCTGGTGCAGACCCGCGCCATGCTCAAGGCCAGCGAGGGGCTGAACAACCTGCGCATCCTGCTGCCGATGATTTCCGGCACCCAGGAGCTGGAAGAAGCGCTGCACCTGATCCACCGCGCCTGGGGCGAAGTGCGTGACGAGGGCACCGATGTGCCGCTGCCGCCCATCGGCCTGATGATCGAGATTCCCGCCGCGGTCTACCAGACCCGCGAACTGGCGCGCCAGGTGGACTTCCTCTCGGTGGGTTCCAACGACCTGACCCAATACCTGCTGGCGGTCGACCGCAACAACCCGCGCGTGGCCGACCTCTACGACTTCCTCCACCCTGCCGTGCTGCAGGCCTTGCAGAAGGTGATCGACGATGCCCATGCCGAAGGCAAGCCGGTGAGCATCTGCGGTGAGATGGCTGGCGACCCGGCCGCTGCCGTGCTGCTGCTGGCCATGGGCTTCGATTCGTTGTCGATGAACGCCACCAACCTGCCCAAGGTGAAATGGCTGCTGCGCCAGATCACCCAGAGCAAGGCCAGGGAAGTGCTGGCCCAGGTGATGACCATGGACAACCCGCACCTGATCTACAGCACCCTGCACCTGGCGCTGCGCAACCTCGGCCTGGGCCGGGTGATCAACCCGGCCTCCAATATCCAGGCCTGAATTATTGCGTAGGAGCGAGCTCTGCTCGCGAACCCTGGCAAACGGCAAGAGCTTCGCGAGCAGAGCTCGCTCCTACATCCAATGCACGTTCTGCTGCCGGGCTACCCGCGCAAGGCCACCTCGCCCAAGCACGTACCGTACGGCCCGAAGCTGCGCTCGATGATTCGCCAACCCGTCCGTTCCAGTCTCACCACCGTGCTGGCGCGCGTGCCGTAGGTGGCGCTGGCGATGAAGATGCTCGACAGCAGACGCTCTGCGGCCAGGCCGACGCCGGTGTCCGGCAGCTCGCTGTCGGCTGGCCGATGGGTGTCGGCCATCAGCGCCAGCAGCCGTTGGTCGTCGGCATGCGGCTCGTCCTGCAACCTCTGGCGCGCGCGCAGCAGCTTGGGCCATGGCGTGTCCAGGTCGGCGTTACCCAGGCCATAGACGCCGGCCTCAAGGCAGCGCGCCTGACCGCTATGGGAGTTGAAGTGCCAGAGCTGGCTTCTGTCGCCCAGCAGCAGATTGAAGCCGCCATAGCTCGCCGCCCGCGCCATCACTGCTTCGAGGTAGGCCTGTGGCCCCAGATGGCCGCGCAGGTAGTCGGCGCTCAGCTCGCCGCGCGAGCGTAGGCCTGCGCGCTGCTTGGGGTCACGGATATTGGTCAGGGCGGCGAAGCGCCCCTCCGCGTTGATGCCCAGCCAGGTACCGCCAGCCTCCAGGTCACGCCCGGCGAAGACGCCGCGTGCCTCTTGCCACTCGCTCAGCACGGCGCTCGGGCGGTCATAGAACTCGTCGCGGTTGGCGACCAGACGCAGAACCTGGGGATGCTCGGGTTGCCAGGCAAAGACGATCAGGCACATGGGCAGCTCCTTGTGAGCGATGACCCCGGCAGTCTAGGGTCTGTTGCCGTTTCGCGCACGGCCGCGACGGAGCCAGTTTTTGCGTGGAGCTAGGCGCGAGGCGCGAAGTTTGGTCGCCCAAATGAGTCGCCCTGCAACGGCGCACCACGCAAAAACTGGCCTGTCCCTTCGGGTTGCGCGGCAAATTGCGCCGTGCGTCGTTGCGGGATTTGGCAAGGGAGCAACCATTCCCTGCATCCCGCGCCTAGCCCGGCGCAATTTGGCGCGGCAACACGGCTCGCGTCGAAACGGCAACAGACCCTAGCACGAAGTGCATCCGGTTCAGGTGTCCGACACCTGGCGCCTGCCGTTTCCTGGGCATTTCCGCTACCATGCCGCTTTGTTTTCGGGGGTGTCGATGGAACTGCTGCTCTACCTGGTGCTGGGCGCGGCCGCCGGTGTGCTGGCCGGGCTGTTCGGCGTGGGCGGCGGTCTGATCATCGTGCCGGTGCTGGTGTTCAGCTTCGCCTCGCACGGTATGTCCACGGAAATCCTCACCCATCTGGCGGTGGGCACCTCGCTGGCCACCATCGTCTTCACCTCGATCAACTCGCTGCTGGCGCACCACCGCATGGGCGCCGTGCGGTGGCCGCTGTTTCGCTGGCTCACCGGCGGCATCCTGCTTGGCGCGGCGCTGGGGGCCATGACCGCGGCGCTGATCCAGGGGCCGCTGTTGCAGAAGATCATCGGCACCTTCGCCATTCTCGTTGCCGTGCAGATGGCGCTGGATCTGAAACCCAAGGCCAGCCGTGGTGTCCCAGGCAAGCCCACGCTGACCCTGGCCGGCGGCGTGATCGGCTGGGCTTCGGCGATCTTCGGCATCGGCGGTGGTTCCTTGACCGTGCCCTTTCTGGTCTGGCGCAGCGTACCGATGCAACAGGCCGTGGCGACCTCGGCAGCCTGTGGCCTGCCCATCGCCATCGCCGGAGCGTTGAGTTTCATGTACACGGGCTGGAACAACCCGGATCTGCCGCCATGGAGCGTCGGTTTCGTCTATCTTCCGGCGCTGCTGGGTATTGCCCTGACCAGCATGTTCTTCGCCCGTTTCGGCGCGCGCTTGGCTCACCGCCTGTCGCCGCGCCTGCTCAAGCGTCTGTTCGCCCTGCTGCTGTTCAGCGTGGGCCTGAGTTTTCTCATCTAAGGAGTTCTGCATGCTGCCTTATCCGCAGATCGACCCGGTGGCTGTCGCCCTCGGCCCGCTGAAAATCCATTGGTACGGCCTGATGTACCTGGTGGGCATCGGTGGCGCCTGGCTGCTGGCCTCGCGACGGTTGAACCGCTTCGACCCCACCTGGACCAAGGACAAGTTGTCCGACCTGGTGTTCTGGGTGGCCATGGGGGTGATCCTCGGCGGACGCCTGGGTTATGTGCTGTTCTACGACCTGCCGGCCTATATTGCCGAGCCGGTGAAGATCCTGCGCATCTGGGAGGGCGGCATGTCCTTCCATGGCGGCCTGATCGGCGTGATGCTGGCCACCTGGTGGTTCGGCAAGCGCAACGGCAAGAGCTTCTTCGAGCTGATGGACTTCATTGCGCCGCTGGTGCCCATCGGTCTCGGGGCCGGGCGTATCGGCAACTTCATCAATGCCGAGCTGTGGGGCAAGGCCACCGACGTTCCCTGGGCGATGATCTTCCCCACCGATCCGCAGCATTTGCCGCGCCACCCTTCGCAGCTCTATCAGTTCGCCCTGGAGGGCGTGGCGCTGTTCCTGATCCTCTGGTTCTACTCGCGCAAGCCGCGCCCGACCATGGCCGTGTCCGGCATGTTCGCCGCCTGTTATGGGGTGTTCCGCTTCATCGTCGAATTCGTCCGCGTGCCCGATGCCCAGCTCGGCTACCTGGCCTGGGGCTGGCTGACCATGGGGCAGATTCTCTGCGTGCCGATGATCCTCGGCGGCATCGGCCTGATCGTCTACGCCTACAAGCGCCAGCCCGTTCAAGGAGCCGCCTGATGAAACAGTACCTCGACCTGATGCGCCACGTGCGTGAGCACGGCACCTTCAAGGAGGACCGCACCGGCACCGGCACCTACAGCGTGTTCGGCTACCAGATGCGCTTCGACCTGGCGGCTGGTTTTCCCCTCGTCACCACCAAGAAGTGCCACCTGCGCTCGATCATCCACGAGCTGCTGTGGTTCCTGCAGGGCGATACCAACATCCAGTACCTCAAGGACAACGGCGTCAGCATCTGGGACGAGTGGGCCGACGAGAACGGCGACCTCGGCCCGGTTTACGGCTACCAGTGGCGTAGCTGGCCGGCGCCCAATGGCGAGTCCATCGACCAGATCGCCAAGCTGATCGAGATGATCAAAAAGAACCCGGATTCGCGCCGCCTGATCGTCTCGGCCTGGAACCCGGCGCTGGTGGAGCAGATGGCGCTGCCGCCGTGCCATGCGCTGTTCCAGTTCTATGTGGCCGACGGCAAGCTGAGTTGCCAGCTCTATCAGCGTTCGGCGGACATCTTCCTCGGCGTGCCCTTCAATATCGCCAGCTACGCGCTGCTGACGCTGATGGTGGCGCAGGTCTGCGACCTGCAGCCGGGCGAGTTCATCTGGACGGGCGGCGACTGCCACCTGTACGCCAACCATATCGAGCAGGCCGACCTGCAGCTCAACCGCGAGCCGCTGCCGCTGCCGACCATGCAGCTCAACCCTGAAGTTAAGGATCTGCTGGCCTTCAAGTTCGAGGACTTCGAGCTGGTCGGTTACCAGGCGCATCCGCATATCAAGGCGCCTGTCGCGGTCTGAGGCCTGCTAACGGCAGGGGGCGATTTGCTACCCTTTCACTAAACGAGTGAAGAGGGAGTCCCCCGTGAGCCGAATCGCACTGGCCCTGCTGCTGGTCTTCAGTTGCCTGACGAGTCATGCCGATACCCAGCCCCTGCGGGTCGGCATCACCGAAGTGCCGCCGTTCGTGATCAACAACGAGGATGGCAGTTGGAGCGGTATCAGCATCGATCTGTGGAATGCCATTGCCGAGAAGAACGGCTATGCCTTCGTCTACCAGCCGATGCCCTTCGGTCAACTGCTCGACAGTCTGGAGCAGAGCAAGGTGGACGTGGTGGTCGGAGCGATGACCATGACGCCCGAGCGCGAGGCACGCTTCGACTTCACCCATCCCTTCTATTTCACCGGCCTGGCCATCGCGGTGCCGGCCACCGCTTCCGCGGGCTGGTGGACGACCTTCACCCGCCTGTTCTCCTGGCGCTTCATCAGCGTGGTGCTCGGCCTGGCCGCCGTGCTGATGCTGGTGGGCGCCCTGATCTGGCTGTTCGAGCGCCGACGTAATCGCGAGCAATTCCCCGAAGAGCCGGTGCGCGGCCTGGGTGATGGCTTCTGGTGGGCAGCGGTGACCATGACCACCGTTGGCTACGGCGACAAGTCACCGGTGACGCTCGGCGGGCGGCTGGTGGCGGTGGTGTGGATGTTCGCCGGGTTGATCATGGTGTCCACCTTCACCGCGGCGATGACCACCGCGCTGACCGTGAGCAATCTGCAAGGCAGCATCCAAGGACCGAAGGATCTGCAGGGCGCCAATGTCGCCAGCGTGCAGCACACCGCCAGCTCGCGCTGGCTGCAGGAGCAGCGCATCCGCCAGAGCGACTACCCGAACCTGACGAAGGCGCTGCAAGCCGTGCAGCAGGGTGAGGCCGATGCCATCGTCTATGACAAGCCGATTCTGCAATACCGCAATCGCGAGCTGGTCGGAGCCCGGTTGCAGGTCTTGTCAGGCACCTTCGAGAACCAGAGCTACGGCTTTCTGGTGCGCAGCGGCAGCCCGCTGCGTGAGCCGATCAGCCGGGCGATACTGAGCATCATGGACGATGCGCAGTGGCCGCGAACGGTGAGTGATTATCTGGGCGAGGCGCCCTGATCCGGCTGTGGTTCCGGCACCTTGAGGGCAAAGCGGCGCGCGATGTCTTCAACGATCTCGCGCGGCCCGCTGAGCTTCCAGTCCAGCCAGTTGTCCCATTCCAGCTTCAGCTCATCCAGCCCACGACGCAGGCGATAGCAGTCGTAATCGATACCCTTGTCGAAGGCCAGTGGGCTGTATTGCGCGACCTGCCGCCAGCCCTCGGCTTTGAGGCTGTCGAGAATCTCGTTGCCGACCTCGGTGTCGATCATCTCCAGGGAAATGTGATCGGCCGTGCTCACCGGAACGCGTTCGAGCAGGCGGCGCTGCAGCCAGCGGCGCAACGCTGCAAGCCTGCTCACGCCTTCTGCACCTGATCCAGCTCGGCGGTCAGGCGCTGCACCTGCTCCTGGCGCTCGGCCTCTTCCAGGCGTGCGCCGGGATTCAGTGATGACCATTCGGGATGGGCGCGCGCCACGTTGAGCGGGGCGGGCAGTTTGCCCTGGCGCCATAGGCTTTCCTGGGGGGCGCTCAGGGTGATGGCTTCCATCGCTGCGTGGCCACGGGCGTCCAGGGCGGCCAGCAGGTGCTGTTGGCGCAGGGCGAGCAGGCGCAGCACGGCGTCGTCCACGGTCAGTTCGCGCTGGCCCTTGAGTTTGCCTTTCAGCCGTTGCCCATAGTTGCGCAGGGTCTGTGCGCTGCCGCCGATCACCGCGCCCAGCGCAGCCGCGGCGCCCATGGTCAGGCCGCCGACCAGCAGGTCGACGCCGACGCCGGTGGCGGCACCGGCGGCCATGCCACTGCCCACCTTGATGCCGAGCTGCTTCAGCGTCTCCGGGTTGAACAGGTCGTCGCCCCAGCGGCCATCGAGCAGGGGCAGATCGGTCGCCTTGGCATCGCTGTTGCGGAAGGCGTACAGGCGCAGCAGGGCCTCGACGCAGCGTTGCTCGCGCTGGCGAATGGCTTCGCGCAGTTCGTTGATCGCGCCTTTTTCCAGCAGCGGCTGGGTGGCGACGCTGCGGCGGCAGGCGGCGCAGTCGATCAGCAGTTCGGCGATCAGCCGCTGGCCAGCCTGGCGCCGGGCCTGGCGCTGCGCTTCGTGATCCTCGATCAGCCTTTGCAGTTGCGGGCGCGCACGTTCCAGCAGCAGGGCCAGGCTTTCGTACAGGCGCCGTTCGCCATCTTCCGGCGGCGCCACGCTGTCGAAGGCCACCAAGGCATGCAGGCCCAGGCGCGCCAGGGCTTCACGCCACTCGCCTTCACGATGGCTGGCACTGGCGACGAAATTCAGCACCGGCAGCAGCGGGCGGCCACACATGTAGAGCACGGCCAGTTCGTCGCGGTACTTGGCCAGCACCGGCTCGCGCACGTCGATGACGTAGAGCCCGGCGTCGCAGGCCATGAGCTGGCGTAGCACCTTGGCTTCCTGTTCATAGCGCTGGCGTGCTTCGCTGCCGTCGAGGAAGCGAGTCAGGCGCGCCGGGCCGTCCAGCCGTTCGCCGGGGCGGTCGAGGCGTTCCAGGTAGTCGAGCAGGGCGATGGCATCTTCCAGGCCGGGGGTGTCGTACAGCTCCAGCAGTGCCTGGCCGTCCACCGACAGACGCGCGCCTTCGACATGGCGGGTAGTGCTGGCGCGCGGTGAGACTTCGCCGAAGTCGATATCGCGGGTCAGGGTGCGCAGCAGCGAAGTCTTGCCGACATTGGTGTGGCCGACCAGGGCCAGTTTCAGCGGCGGGGTCATGGCGTGGCCTCGATCAGGCAAGCCTTAGGCAGAGCGTAGATTAAGGTAGGAGCGAGCTCTGCTCGCGAACCATGGCAAACGGCAAGAGCTTCGCGAGCAGAGCTCGCTCCTACATGAGGCCCGTCTGCCTGCAGCTCTCTAGTCATGCCCTGTCTCCAGCCAGCTCAAGGGTGACGTATCGCGGCGCGTCAATCCCAGGGCGTCCAGTGCCTGGTGCCAGTCCGCCAGGCGCGCGCTGTCCAGGCTTTGGCCGGGCGCGGGCGACAGCAGCCAGATGCGCGTGGCGGTTGCGCAACGCGCCAGTTCGCCGAGCAGCGCCAGGGTGCCGCGATCCGGCGAGCGGCGCGGGTCGCAGGCGACGGCCAGGCGCTCGGGTGGGAAGCGGGTCAGTTGTTCGAGCAATTGCCGGCGCTGTTCGCGGCTGTCGATCACCCCGGCATCGGCCACGCCCCTGGGCAAGGCGGCGGGTGGCCAGGGCCGGCTGTCGTCCAGCTCCAGGCCGAGCAGCAGGGCGCCGCTGGAGGGCTGGGCGCTGCTGCCGCCCTGCGGCTGGTGCAAGGCAGCGGGGGGCAGGTCACAGACGCCGAGACGTTCGCTGTCCGGTTGCAGGCGCTGGCGCAGCAGGCCGTAGCCGGGCAGGTCGAGATCCAGGTGCAGCGAGGCTTTGCCGGATAGCCAGCGCCACAGGCACAGCAGCGCCAGCAGCAGGCGTGGCAGCAGGCCGTAGACCAGTACCACGCCCACCAGCCAGCCGGCCCAGCTCTGCCGGGCGACCTCGCTGGCGATGGCGGCGTCGCCGCTGGCGCGGATCAGCTCCACGTCCGGCAGGCTGAAGCCGAGCAGGGCGGGCAGGGCGCCGATGGCCTGGGTCAGGGCAATGAAGGTGTCGCCGCCGAGGATGGTGGTTTCCCAGACGAAGCCATAGCGGCGCGTGGCGAGCAGCAGCAACAGGGTGCTCAGCGCGGCGAGCATGGCTAGCGTCCACAGGCCGTTGACCAGCAGGCCCAGGCCCCAGCGGGTCAGGCGCTGGCGTTGCAGCATCAACAGCAGGGCTGGTGCCAGTTGCGCAGCGCTGGCGTCGCGCGCCAGCTTCTCGCTGAGCCATAACCACAATCTGCCCAGGGCACCGGGATGGTCGCGGGTCAGCAGCAGGCCCAGCAGCCAGCCGAGCAGCATCAGCAGGTTCAGCCCCAGCAGGCTGCCCAGCGCCCAGAACACATTGACCGGCTGGCGCCCGTCACCCAGCGCCGCCAGGGCCAGGCCGGCACCACTGAGCAGGGCCAGCAGCATCAGTAACAGGCCAGCCAGGCGTGCGCCCTGCAACCAGTGCAGCAGCGCCTGCCATTGGCCGTCGCGGCGCGCCAGGAGCAGGGCGCGGTGCTGGATGCGTGCGGCCAGGTCACCCGCTTCTGCGCGGGCCAGGCGATTGGCCTCGGCGTCTTCCAGCGGGCCGGCGTGTTCCTCGCGCAGACGAATGGTTTCGCTGAGCCAGAGGCGTTGCAAAGGCGTAGGGGAGGAGGCGTCAGTCACGTGGCGTCTCGTCGTGCGGATCAGGGGTTGAGGATAACCCCTGATCCGCCGGGACGCGAATCAGGGCTTGTCGCGCAGACGCACGGCAATATCCGGCTGGTCGATGAACAGGCCGTCGATGCCGGTGGCGAGGAAGGTGCGCAGTTCGGTGTCGATGTCGCCGCGCTCGGTCGGGTCGTTGCCGCTGCGCAGGCTGGTGGGCAGGAAGGCGTTCTCGGCGCGGAAGGTGTAGGGGTGCACCTTGAGCTTGGCGGCGTGGGCATCGCGCACCAGGCTGGTGGGCGTGGTGAGGTTACCGGCGGCGTCACGCGGGATGATCATGCCTTTCTCCGGGCCGATGCCGTCGGCATAGCGGGCGATCGCTTTAAGGCCTTTGGGGGTGATCATCTGCGCGTAGCTGAGGTCGCTGCCCAGGGCCTGCTGATCGTAGGGCTGGCCGTCCGTCCACAGCAGTTGGATGAGGCGGATGGAGGTCATGCGGCTGAGGGTCTTGAGGTTTTCCACCTCGAAGGACTGGATGTACACCGGGGCCTTGGCACTGGCGTAGCCGTTGCGCTTGAGCACCCTCAGCAGAGGTTTTTCCATGGCCAGGCCGAGTTGCTGGAAGTGGGTGGGGTGCTTGGTTTCCGGGTACAGGCCGATGACCCGCTGCTGGCTGAGCTGCAGGCTTTTCACCAGGTCGATGATTTCCTGCAGGGTGGGGATCTCGAACTGGCCGTCGAAACGGGTGTTGGCTGGGCGCACCTGGGGAATGCGCTCGATGGCGCGCAGGGTCTTGAGTTCGGCCAGGGTGAAGTCCTCGCTGAACCAGCCTTCCAGGCTGACGCCGTCCACTGTCTGGGTGCGCTTGCGGTTGGCGAATTCGGGGTGCTGCGCCACGTCGGTGGTCAGGCCCAGCTCGTTGTCGTGGCGGGCCACCAGTTGGCCGTCACGGGTCATCACCAGATCCGGCTCGATATAGTCGGCGCCTTGCAGCACGGCCAGGGCATAGGCGGCCAGGGTGTGTTCGGGCACGTAGCCGCTGGCACCACGGTGGGCGATCACCAGCGGCGAGCGGGTGCCCTTGCCCGGGGCGTGCTTGGCGCCCGGCTGTTGTTGAGCCCAGTCGATGGCAGACTGGACGTTGCCGGCCAGGGCCTGGGTGCTGCCAAGCAGCAGGCCGGCGCATAACAGGCCGGTGCGCAGAAGGTTGGACATCATGGAGGCATCTCCTTGCTCATGGGGGAAGCCAAAGCCTGCCTGAACGAACATGACGATCAGGCGACAAACCGATAATTGGTATGGCTTGCCTGTGCTGCTCGTCACAGGATGGCTCTGCTATGCTCGCCAGCATGAAAAAGACCCTGCCTCTCTCGCTGATCGCCGCCCTCGCCCATAACCGGGTGATTGGTCGCGACAATCAACTGCCCTGGCACTTGCCGGCGGATCTCAAGCATTTCAAGGCCATGACCCTGGGCAAGCCGATCATCATGGGGCGCAAGACCTGGGATTCGCTGGGTCGCCCGCTGCCGGGCCGGCTCAATCTGGTGGTCAGCCGCCAGCCGGGCCTGCAGCTCGAAGGCGCCGAGGTGTTCGCCAGCCTGGAGGCGGCCATCGCCCGTGCCGACGAGTGGGCGCGCCAGGAAGAGGCCGACGAACTGATGCTGATTGGCGGGGCTCAGCTCTATGCCCAGGGCCTGGCATTGGCCGAACGCCTGTACCTGACCCGTGTGGGGTTGGAGCCCGAAGGCGATGCCTTCTTCCCCGAGGTGAGCGAGGCCGATTGGCACCTGAGCTCCAGCGTCGAGCACCCGAGCACGGGGGACACCCCCTTCTACGCCTTCGAGGTGTGGCAGCGCCGTAGCGCTTGATGACGAGCGGCCTGGCCTTGGCGCCAGGCCGGCATGTCGTCAGGGCGCTCAGTTCACCTCGGTGAACTGGATGATCTCCACCCAGTAGCCGTCCGGATCCTTGATGAAGGCGATGTCGCGCATGCGGCCGTCGCTCAGGCGCTTCTGGAAGGCCACGCCGAGATCCTCGAAGCGTTGGCAGGCGGCCTTGATGTCCGGCACCGCCACACACAGGTGGCCGAAGCCGCGCGGGTCGCTGTTGCCGCTGTGGTAGGCAAATTCCGGATCCTTCTCGGTGCCGTAGTTGTAGGTCAGCTCCAGTACGCCGGGGATGGACTTGCGCCACTGATGGCGTGCTGCCGGGTCTGCCGGAATCTGCGACTTGTCTTTGAGCAGCGCGAGGAAGTAGAGGCTGAATTCGGCCTCGGGGAAGTCGCTCTTCTCCAGCAGGGTGAAGCCCAGCACGCGGGTATAGAAATCCAGGGACTTCTCGAGATCCTTCACGCGAATCATGGTGTGGTTGTAGACGAAGTCGGCGGTGGCAGCGTCGGGTTTGGCGGTCACGCCGGGCAGGGTGTTGAGTTCGTCGAGGGTCATCGGGTTCTCCATCAGGCGTGAAAAGTCGTACTAGGGTCTGTTGCCGTTTCGTCGCGGCCGTGCGCGAAACGGCAACAGACCCTGGCTAGATGGACGCGGCGGTGGCGTTTTTCAAGGCAGCACAGGGTTTCAGGCATGGCCGACTGGAAAGGGTTCCCCGGATTGCATCCGGCTACGGACTTTGCGCGTAGGGTGGACAGCGCTGTTTTTGTCCACCATGGATTGGCACAGCGGTGGACGGATTTCAGACCTGCAGCGTGATCAGCTCGGCGCGTATCTGCTGGCCGTCGATATGCAGGAGGCCCACGCCGATGGGCAGCTTGAAGCGCCGCGGCCCGGCACTGCCGGGGTTGAGGTAGAGCACGCCATTACGCTCCTCATGCAGCGGCTTGTGCGAGTGCCCGGCGATCACCGCATCGATGCCGTCGGTGGCCGGGTCGATGGCCAGTTGCTTGAGATCGTGCAGCACATGCAGCGTGACGCCGCCAAACGTCAACGTAAGGCGCTCGGGAATGGCATCGGCCCAGGGCTCCTGATCGTTGTTGCCGCGCACCACCGACAGCGGCGCGATGCGCTCCAGCTCGGTGAGGATATGCGGCCCGCCAATATCGCCGGCATGGATCAGGTGGTCGACACCCTGCAAAGCCGCCAGTGTCTCTGGGCGTAGCAGGTTGTGGGTGTCGGCGATCAGGCCGATGCGCATGATGGGCTCCTGAGCGTGAATGCAGGAGCCAGCTTGCTGGCAATCGCGCCCGGATGCAAAACCTGGTTTCAGCAGCAAGCCTGGCCTGGCTATGGGCGCGGCATGCACCCGCGTCGCCAGTGATCACTGCAAGGCCCCGGCAGGGGCCTGCAGCATGAGGTTGCTCAGGCCAGGGTGCGCTTGGCCGAGGTCTTCACATGGGTGGCATAGAGAGTCAGGCCGGTGAAGGCCAGGCCGCCGACCAGGTTGCCCAGGGCGGTGGGGATCTCGTTCCAGATCATGTAGTCGGCGATGGAGAAGCCGCCGCCCATGATCATCGCCGAGGGGAACAGGAACATGTTCACCACCGAGTGCTCGAAGCCCATGAAGAAGAACAGCATGATCGGCATCCACATGGCGATCACCTTGCCGCTCACCGAGGTGGAGATCATCGCGCCGACCACGCCCATGGACACCATCCAGTTGCACAGCATGCCGCGGATGAAGATGGTCAGCCAGCCGGCCAGGCCGTATTCGGCGTAGCCCAGGGTGCGGGCCTCACCGATGTGCGCGATCTTCTCGCCGATCGCGCCGGGGCTGGTGGAGAAGCCGTAGGTGAAGACGAAGGCCATCATGAAGGCCACCAGCAACGCGCCGGCGAAGTTGCCGAGGAACACCAGGCCCCAGTTGCGCAGCACGCCGGACAGGGTAACGCCCGGGCGGCGATCCAGCAGGGCCAGCGGGGTGAGCACGAAGACCCCGGTGAGCAGGTCGAAGCCCATCAGGTAGAGCATCACGAAGCCCACCGGGAACAGCATCGCACCCACCAGTGGGCTGCCGGTCTGCACGGTGATGGTGACCGCGAACACCGCTGCCAGGGCGAGGATGGCGCCGGCCATGAAGGCGCGGATCAGGGTGTCGCGGGTGGACATGAAGATCTTCGCTTCGCCGGCGTCGACCATCTTCTTGGCGAACTCTTGCGGGGCTAGATAGGACATGGGCGTATCTCCGAAAAGCGTGGGACGTTGGGTTGGGTCACGCGGCAGTAAGCAAAGGATCGGTGCCTTGCGCAGGGACGCCGATCAGGGGCGTCGGCCATAGGGCCAGGCGCAATTCGCTATGCATCAGGGACAGGCCGTCGCGCGGCTTGCGTATGGAGCGCTGCGGGGCGAGGTAGGTGCACATGGCGTTTCTCCGGTGAAAAAAAAGCGCCTGACCCCCCGGGAGAGGGTCAGGCGCCTTTGCCTGTTCTTGCATCTGCGATGTGGGCGAACGCGGGCATCGCCGCGCCGTTCGCAAGTTCGATCGCTGCATCAGCCGTGCCAGCTTCTCGAAAAGCCCTTGCAAGGCGGGGTTCCGCTGGATTGCGCCCCGCACGGGATGGGTTCGGGCTGTAGCGCGGGTTTCGTCACGGTGCGCCTGCCCGGCGCATTGCACCAAAACTGCACGCTGAACGGCGTCTAACGCGATGACAGCGCCTTGTCAGGCTGGAGCGCTAATTGCACCGCAAGGGTATCTTCTACAGGTGCTTGCTCCATGTCCGACCCGCAGTTGCCACCCGTCCTGCGTTTCATGATGGCTGCCCGCCGCTGTGAGCTGCTGGGGCTGCAGAGCCTTGCGGCGACCTGTGAGCTGGTGGTCGCGGTGAGCCGGCTGGTGCATGCGCTGCAGAAGGAGCGCGGCTACTCCAACCTCTACCTGAGCAACCACCTAGCGCGCTGCCTGCCGTTGCTCGATGGGCACAGCGATGATGCACGGGCGATGGAGCGGGAAGTGCGCGGGCGGTTTTCCGAGATGGATCTGGAGGGCGGCGCCGCGCTGGAGCGTGCACGTCTGTTCAACCGCATCGCCCATGTGCTGCACGGCCTCGACGAACTGCCGGCACTGCGCCGACGCATTCGCGAGCAGGACGTCCAGGCTGGCGAGGCCACGGCCGTGCTGACCCGCCTGATCGGGGGTTTGCTCGGGGTGGTCTTCGAGGCCGCCGACATGGCAGTGGATCCGCCCCTGGCACGGCGCCTGGTGGCGCTGTTCAACTTCATGCAGGGTAAGGAGCTCGCCGGGCAGGAGCGTGCCATCGGCGTCGTCGGTTTCGCCCAGGGGCATTTCCAGAGCGCGGCACTGGAGCAACTGCGCCACCTGCAGGAGGGCCAGGCGCGGGCTTTCGAGAGCTTCCTGGAGTTCGCCAGCGAGCCCGCGCGCCGCGCCTGGGAAAAACTGCTCGAGGAACCGACGCTGGGCGAACTGCAGCGGCTGCGTGAGCTGGCTACGCGGATCTCGGCGCAGTCTCCGCTGGACAGCGGCCTCGGCGAGCTTTGGTTCGACCTGGCGACGCGGCGCATCGATGCCATGAAGCTCATCGAGAATGATCTGGCGACCGATTTGCGCAGTTCCTGTCGGCAGAGCATCGACGAGGCCGCCGCCGATCTGGAGAGCCATCGCGCCTTGCTCAAGCGTTTCGCCGCGCTGGAGGCGGGGGGCGGCCAGGCGGTGCTGTTCAGTTTGCAGGGCAGCAGCCTGGATACGGCACCGCCGGATGGCGTGGGCAATCAGCTAGGGCGCTCGTTGCTCGACCTGATGCAGGAGCAGACGCAGCGCCTGCAGCAGGCCAACGACGACCTGCGTCAGGCGCGCCAGCGTCTCGATGAGCGCAAGCGCCTGGAGCGCGCCAAGGCACTGTTGATGCGTGAATACCGCTTGAGCGAGGCCCAGGCTCACCAGCGCCTGCAGCAGGCCGCCATGAGCCGTGGCCTGTCGCTGGTGGAGGTGGCGGACGGCCTGCTCGAGCAGATGGCGCCAAAACGCTGAGCCCACAACGCACGATGCCGCCCGTAGGCGGCATCGTGAAGGTCGGCTGGCTCAGCCTTCGAGCATGCGCTTGTCGCGCACCGCACCCTTGTCGGCGCTGGTGGCCAGCAGGGCGTAGGCCTTCAGCGCGGTGGATACCTTGCGTGCGCGCGGCTGCGCCGGTTTCCAGCCCTTCTTGTCCTGCTCGGCGCGGCGCTCGGCCAGTTCTTCATCGCTGACCAGCAGGTTGATGCTGCGGTTGGGGATGTCGATGAGGATCTTGTCGCCGTCCTTGACCAGGCCGATGGCACCGCCGGCAGCCGCTTCCGGCGAGGCGTGGCCGATGGACAGGCCGCTGGTGCCGCCGGAGAAGCGGCCGTCGGTGAGCAGGGCGCACTGCTTGCCCAGGCCCTTGGACTTCAGATAGCTGGTGGGGTAGAGCATTTCCTGCATGCCCGGGCCACCTTTCGGGCCTTCGTAGCGGATGATGACGATATCGCCCGGCTTCACTTCGTCGGCGAGGATGCCTTTGACCGCACCGTCCTGGCTCTCGAAGATCTTCGCACGGCCCTCGAAGACATGGATGGATTCGTCCACCCCAGCGGTCTTCACCACGCAGCCGTCGAGGGCGATATTGCCGTACAGCACGGCCAGGCCACCTTCCTGCGAGTAGGCGTGCTCAACCGAACGGATGCAGCCGTTCTCGCGGTCGTCGTCCAGGCTCGGCCAACGGGTGTCCTGGCTGAAGGCGATCTGGGTGGGGATGCCGCCCGGGCCGGCCTTGAAGAAGGTGTGCACGGCTTCGTCTTCGGTCTGGGTGATGTCCCACTGGGCGATGGCGTCGGCCATGCTCGGGTTGTGCACGGTGGGCACGTCGGTGTGCAGCAGGCCGCCACGGGCCAGTTCACCGAGGATGGAGAAGATGCCGCCGGCGCGGTGCACGTCTTCCATGTGGTACTTCTGGATGTTCGGCGCCACCTTGCACAGTTGCGGCACCTTGCGTGACAGGCGATCGATGTCGCGCAGGTCGAAGGGGATCTCGGCTTCCTGGGCGGCGGCCAGCAGGTGCAGGATGGTGTTGGTCGAGCCACCCATGGCGATGTCCAGGGTCATGGCGTTCTCGAACGCCTTGAAGCTGGCGACGTTGCGCGGCAGCACCGATTCGTCGCCTTCGCCGTAGTAGCGCTGGCACAGCTCGACGGCCAGGCGGCCGGCGCGCAGGAACAGTTGCTCACGGTCGGCGTGGGTGGCCAGGGTGGAGCCGTTGCCCGGCAGCGCCAGGCCCAGAGCTTCGACCAGGCAGTTCATCGAGTTGGCGGTGAACATGCCGGAGCAGGAGCCGCAGGTGGGGCAGGCGCTGCGCTCGTATTCGGCGACCTTCTCGTCGGAGCAGGAATCGTCGGCGGCCACCACCATGGCATCGACCAGATCCAGGCCATGGTTGGCCAGCTTGGTCTTGCCGGCTTCCATCGGCCCGCCGGAGACGAACACCACCGGGATGTTCAGGCGCAGGGCAGCCATCAGCATGCCGGGGGTGATCTTGTCGCAGTTGCTGATGCAGACGATGGCGTCGGCGCAGTGGGCGTTGACCATGTATTCCACGGAGTCGGCGATGATCTCGCGGCTCGGCAGGGAATAGAGCATGCCGTCGTGGCCCATGGCGATGCCGTCGTCCACGGCGATGGTGTTGAATTCCTTGGCCACGCCGCCATGGCGCTTGATCTCGCGGGCGACCAGTTGGCCGAGATCCTTCAGGTGCACGTGGCCGGGCACGAACTGGGTGAAGGAGTTGGCGATGGCGATGATCGGTTTCTTGAAGTCTTCGTCCTTCATCCCGGTGGCGCGCCACAGGGCACGGGCGCCGGCCATGTTGCGGCCGTGGGTGGAGGTTTTCGAGCGGTAATCGGGCATGACGGTTTCCTGCGGCTGATCAGGTGATGTGCGTTGCTGAGCGTCGACTGAGCCGGATGCAAACGGAAGGTGGCCGTGCGTTCGGCGGGGCCGCAGGACGCCGCGGGGTGGCCGCGCGTCTGGCCCGTGCTCAGGGCCCGCCAGGGGATGAATGGCGAGAGATGCGCTGATTCTACGCCGGCCACCGGCGCAGCGCCAAGGCGCGGCTGATTGCCGGTGCCGATGGCTGTCGCTCCTTGGTGTTATGCCATTCATCCGGTTGCGCCGTTCGGGCGACTATGACGTCACTCTGTGCTCATCTAGGCTGCGTGATGGTGCGCTCTGCTTATCGGCAGGGGCCCACGTTCGCCAGCGCAAGCTAGGAGGTGTGCTGCGCCGCCCTATCTGGTGGTTCGCGGGGCGATGGCGACTCGTACAACAATGGAATGAGGAACCTTCGATGCTTAACGTGAAACTCGCTGGCCTGGCGGTCTCCTGCCTATCCGTCTGCGCCGCCGTCACGGCTGCTCCCCTGCCGGATACACCGGGAGCGCCATTTCCAGCTGTCGCCAGTTTCGACCGCAGTGGCCCCTACGCCGTCAGCAGCCAGAGCGAGGGGCCGAGCTGCCGCATCTATCGGCCCCGCGATCTGGGGCAGGGCGGCGTGCGTCATCCGCTGATCCTCTGGGGCAATGGCACCGGTGCCGGGCCGTCCACCTATGCCAGCTTGTTGTCGCACTGGGCAAGCCATGGTTTCGTGGTGGCGGCGGCGGAAACCTCGAATGCCGGTACCGGGCGGGAAATGCTCGCCTGCCTGGATTATCTGGTACGTGAGAACGACAGCCCCTACGGCACCTATGCCGGCAAGCTCAATACCGGGCGGGTCGGTACCTCGGGGCATTCTCAGGGCGGTGGCGGCTCGATCATGGCGGGGCAGGATACGCGGGTGCGCACCACGGCGCCGATCCAGCCCTACACCCTCGGCCTGGGGCACGACAGTGCCTCGCAGCGGCGTCAGCAGGGGCCGATGTTCCTGATGTCCGGTGGCGGCGACACCATCGCCTTTCCCTACCTCAATGCCCAGCCGGTCTACCGGCGTGCCAATGTGCCGGTGTTCTGGGGGGAGCGACGTTACGTCAGCCATTTCGAGCCGGTCGGTAGCGGTGGTGCCTATCGTGGCCCGAGCACGGCCTGGTTCCGCTTCCAGTTGATGGATGACCAAAGTGCTCGCAGCACCTTCTACGGCACGCGTTGCAGTCTGTGCACCAGCCTGTTATGGTCGGTCGAGCGCCGCGGGCTCTAGCAGGCTGTTGAAAAACTACCTGCGTTGGCAATACTGCGTTAAAAACAGCCTCAAAATGCTCATTTACAGCACGTAAACTGCGCTTTTTCGGCTGTTTTTGCCTTGTCTTGCCTGCCTCGCCTACGTTTTTCAACGGCCTGTATAGCGCTGCGCCATGCTCCGCCCTGTGGGGCGGAGCTTCAGGCGTTCGATGCTCAGGTTGTAGAGGCGCTAACCACGCAGAATGGCCGCTGGAATCTGCTCCAGCGGAATTTCCCGGCTGACCCCGCCGAGCTTCATGGCTTCCTTGGGCATGCCGTAGACCACGCAACTGGCCTCGTCCTGGCCGAGGGTGAGGGCGCCGGCCTCGTGCATCTCGCGCAGGCCACGGGCACCGTCGTCGCCCATGCCGGTCATGATGATGCCGGTGGCATTGGCGCCGGCGGCACGGGCAGTGGAGCGGAACAGCACGTCCACCGAGGGTTTGTGCCGGCTGACGGGCGGGCCGTCGACCACTTCCACCATATATTGCGCGCCACTGCGCTTGAGCAGCATGTGACGGCCGCCGGGGGCGATCAGGGCGCGGCCGGGGATGACCCGATCACCGTGCTTCGCTTCGCGCACTTCGATCTGGCACAGGGCGTTGAGGCGTTCGGCGAAGGCAGCGGTGAACTTCTCCGGCATGTGCTGGACGATGACGATGCCCGGGCACACGCGCGGCAGGGCGGTGAGCACGTACTCCAGGGCCTGGGTGCCGCCGGTGGAGGTGCCGATGGCGACGATGCGCTCGGTGGTGCGGGTCATGGCGCCTGGGCCGCCGGCTGGGAGGATCGCATCAGCGCTGAGCTTGGGCGCGGCTGGCTGCTGCGGCGGCTTGGGCGTGAGCCGCTTGAGGCGGGCCTGGGCGGCGGCGCGGATGGCGCTGGCCAGTTCTTCGGTGGCTTCCAGGAGGAACTGACGCAGACCGGCCTGGGGTTTGGTGACGATGGCCACGGCACCGGCGGCCATGGCTTCCATGGTGGTGGCGGCGCCTTTTTCCGTTAGGGTGGAGCAGATCACCACCGGGGTGGGGCGTTCGGCCATCAATTTCTTGAGGAAGGAGATGCCATCCATGCGCGGCATTTCCACGTCCAGCACGATCACGTCGGGCCACTCGCGTTGCATCTTGTCCAGGGCGAACAGCGGGTCGGCGGCGGTGCCGATCACCTCGATCCCGGCGTGTTCGGACAGCGTGCCACTCAGTACCTGGCGTACGACGGCGGAGTCGTCGACGATCATCACCTTGATCTTGTTCATTTTGGCGCCTCGTAGCGGCGTGTAGCGATCTGTTGTTGGGAGGGGCTGCGCATCATGACCTGGCCACTCCAGACGTCGAAAATCAGGTTGCGATAACCCGCGCCTCCTGCATCTCGGGCATGACAACGCAGGCCGTGCGCGGTGAGCAGTTCCAGGCCGGCGTTGACGTTCGAGTCGCCGATGTTGCTCTGCGTCAGGCTCGTGAACATGTTACCGCCGCCGAACAGGCTGATGCGGTAGTCCTTGGCCTGGGTGCCACTGGCGCGAATCTCGCCGAGCAGCAGGTGCAGCGCCTCGTCGGCGTAGCGGCCATCGAACTGGCTGCCGCGATGGCGGCGGCTGGGCAGCATGTAATGACACATGCCGCCGAGCAATTCACGCTCGTGCCATAGCACCAGCGAAACGCACGAACCCAGCAGGGTACGGATGCGCGTGTGACGGTCGCCGAAGTACAGGTCACCTGGCTGCAGGAAGACTTCGATGACGCCGTCGGGCTTATGCATGGGGTTTCCGGTAAATGGACGGGCGCAGCGGCTGCAGCTCGTCGCTGATGCCGTTGAGGCTTTCCGAGTGGCTGACGAAGAAATAGCCACCGGGGCGCAGTCGCGCGCTCAGGCGCTGTACCACCTGGCGCTTGGTCGGCTGGTCGAAATAGATCATCACGTTACGCAGGAAGATCACGTCGAACAGGCCCACCTCGGGCAGGGCGTTGTTGAGGTTGATCTGACGGAAGTCGATGCGCTTCTTCAGCGCCGACTCCAGGGTGAACATGCCGGCATGCTGGCCGGTGCCCTGCAGGCAGTGGCGGTGCAGCAGCTCACGGGGGATGCCGGTGGCGTCCTCCAGTGGGTAGATGCCGGCACGTGCCTTGTCGAGAATGCGCGTGCTGATGTCCGAGGCGAGTATCTCCCATTGCCGCGTGCCCAGGCAGTCGGCCAGCAGCAGGGCCAGGGTGTAGGGCTCCTCGCCGCTGGAACAGGCCGCGCTCCAGATGCGCAGGGGTTGGCTGCCAGTGCGCAGATCATCCTGCAGGCGTTCACGCAGGAAGTCGAAGTGCTTGGGCTCGCGGAAGAAGTAGGTCTCGTTGGTGGTCAACAGGTCCACGGCCGTCTGCAGTTCGGTCTTGTCCTTGAGCAGCAATTGGAAGTAGTCGCCGAAACTGTCCAACTCGTAATGGCGCAGACGCTTGCTCAGGCGTCCGACTATCAACTGGCGTTTGGCCTCGCTCATGGCGATGCCGGCGATCTCGTAGATCATGTCGCGAAACTGCTGGAACTCGCGGTTGCTCAGGCTGGTGGTGGTCATTGCGGGCTCCAGGGTCAGGCCGAGCGGGGCAGGTCGGCGCTGGCCAGCAGGCGCAGATCGTCGAGCGACAGCACGCGGCCAATGTCGATCAGCACCACCAGACGGTTTTCGAGCTTGCCCATGCCGATGAGAAAATCGGTGGGAATGTGGCTGCCGAAGCTGGGCGGCGGCTCAATATCTTCTTCGGGAATCTCCAGCACGGCATTCACCGCTTCGACGACGATGCCGATGACCTGTTCGGCGCCCTCGCGCTGCACTTCCAGAATGACGATGCAGGTGCGCCGGCCTACCTGGGTGGCGCCTTGGCCGAAGCGCTGGCGCAGATCCATGATCGGCACCACGCCGCCGCGCAGGTTGATCACGCCGAGGATGCTCGGGGGCATCAGCGGCACCGAGGTGAGGTGGCCGTATTCGATGATCTCGCGCACGTTGTGCGTGCCCACGGCGAAGATTTCTTCACCGAGGGAGAAGGTCAGGTACTGCTGGCGGGTGTCCGTGGCCGTCGCTGGGTTGAAGCTGGACATGAATCGCTCCTGGGGCACCCCCTGGTGCCCGGCTGCGAAGGTGGGACGGATCAGTGCTGGAAGCGAATGAAGCCGCCAGACATCGATGGCTGGGCGAACGACTTGCTGCCGCTATCGCCGCTGTCATGCTGGGTAGTCGCTTGCTTGCTGCGCTCGGGGCGCTTGTTGCCGCTGCTGTTGATCTTGAAGAAGTCCATCAGTTGCTGCAGTTGCTCGGCCTGGCCACTCATTTCCTCGGCGGTGGCGGCCAGCTCTTCGGAGGCCGATGCCGACTGCTGGGTGATGCTGTTGAGCTGAGTCATGGCACTGTTGATCTGCCCGACCCCGGAGCTTTGTTCTTCGGAGGCAGCGGAGATTTCCTGCACCAGATCGGAGGTCTTGTTGATCGTCGGCACCATCTCGTCGAGCAGGGTGCCTGCGCGCTCAGCCAGCGACACGCTGCTCTTGGCCACTTCGCTGATTTCCTGGGCGGCAATCTGGCTACGCTCGGCCAGCTTGCGCACTTCGGCGGCCACCACGGCGAAGCCCTTGCCGTGTTCGCCAGCGCGGGCCGCCTCGATCGCGGCGTTGAGCGCCAGCAGGTTGGTCTGGTAGGCGATGTCGTCGACGATGCCGATCTTGTCGGCGATGGTCTTCATGGCTGCCGTGGTGTTCCTCACGGCCTGGCCACCCTCTTGAGCCTCGCGTGCGGCCTTGCTGGCCATGCCATCGGTGATCTTGGCGTTCTCGGTGTTCTGCGCGATGGAGGCGGACATCTGTTCCATCGAGGCGCTGGTTTCTTCGACCGAAGCCGCTTGTTCCGAAGCACCCTGGCTCATGCTCTGGGCCGTGGCGGAGATTTCTTCGGAGGCGCTGGACAGCGAATCGGCGTTGCTGCGCACCTCGCTGATGATCTGCGCGAGTTTTTCCACCATGGCCTTGATCGCGGCCAGCATGCTGCTGGTGTCGCCCGTGTTGGTCTCGACGCTTACGGTCAGATCACCGGCGGCGATACGGCTCACCATTTCGGCGGCATAGGCGGGCTCGCCACCCAGTTGGCGCAGCAGGTTGCGGGTGATGAAGGTGCCGAGCAGGGCGATCACGATCAGGGTGATGACAGAAACCAGGACGGAGATGAGCGTGGCATGCTGGAGGGTATCCACCGCCTGTTGGCTGGCCTTGTGGGCCATCTCCACGTTGTAGTCGCGGTGCAGGTTGAAGTTTTGCCGCAGCGGCTCGATCGCGTCCCTGGTGAGGTTGATCATGGCTACCCGTGCTTCCTCGGTTCTGTTGGCACGAGACAGGGCGATGACGGTGACGGCGCCTTTCTGAAAGTCGGCAATGCCCTTGCGAGACAGATCCAGGTACTCACGATCCTGATCGTCGGAGAGCAACGTGCTGTAGAGCTGGATGCCTTCATGAATGTCGCTGTCGGTGGACTTGATGGCGGCCTCCAGCTCAGCCATTTCCTTTTCATCGTTACTGAGCAGGTGGTTGTAGATCAGTTGCAGTTCGCTGTTGACCGCATTGCGCAGCTTGTTCAGGGCCACCACGCTGGGCACCGAGTTGACGTTGCCGTAGTTGGCAGCGGTGTAGACCTGATTCATTTGCTGATAGGCGACTGCGGACAACAACAGGATGCCGAACAGAGCCGAGAGAACCAGAAGGATCATTTTCTTGCTGATGGTCATTTACTTGCTCCTGCGCGCTCGCGCGCATCGCATGGAAGGAGAGAGAGGTCATTGGATTGGCCTGCCATGGCTGCGATCTGGGTGACCGACAGCACTTGCTCCATGCGCAGCAGGGTGAGGAACTGCTCGTCGAGACGAGCCATGTCCTCGATGAATTCGCCGCTGATGCGGCTGCCGAACGCAGGGGCCTGACGGATGGCCCCCGGTTCGATTTCCACCACCGCGTTGACCGCATCGACCAGGGCACCCATCAGATGGGTCTCCTCCTCGTCGAGGATCTCCACAATGACGATGCAGGTGCGCGCGCCGAGGGCGGTACGACCATGGCCGAAGCGCTCGGCCAGGTCGATGATCGGCACCACGGCGCCGCGCAGATTGATCACGCCGCGTACCAGCCTGGGCATCATCGGCACCAGGGTGATCTGGTCGAACTCCAGGATTTCCCGCACGTAGCGAGTGGCGACGCCGTAGGCATCCTGGCCGACACGGAAGGTCAGGTACTGGCTTTGCTGTTCCTGGTTGGCGAGCAGGGCGAGATCGGTGGTCATGACTCAGCTCCCGAAGCGGATGAAGCCGCTTTCCTGTTCATCGGCCTGAGCCGGCTTGGCACTGCGTACGGTCGCTGCGGTCTTCACGACGCTGGCCGCTTTGCTGTGGCTGGACAGTTGGAAGAACTGCATCAGGTTCTGCAGGTTCATCGATTGCCCGGTCATCTCCTCGGAGGTGGCGGCCAGCTCCTCGGAGGCGGCCGCGTTCTGCTGGGTGATGTCGCTGAGCTGGGTCATGGCTGAGCTGATCTGGTTGACGCCGGTGTTCTGCTCCTCGGAGGCGGCGGCGATTTCCTGCACCAGGTCGGAGGTCTTGGAGATCGACGGCAGCATGTGGTCGAGCAGGGTGCCGGCGCGCTCGGCCAGCGACACACTGCTCTTGGCCACTTCGCTGATCTCCTGCGCAGCGACCTGGCTGCGTTCGGCCAGTTTGCGCACTTCGGCGGCGACCACGGCGAAGCCCTTGCCATGCTCGCCGGCACGGGCCGCTTCGATGGCGGCATTGAGCGCCAGCAGGTTGGTCTGGTAGGCGATGTCGTCGACGATGCCGATCTTGTCGGCGATGGTCTTCATCGCCGCCACGGTGTCGCGCACGGCCTGGCCGCCTTCGCTGGCCTCGCAGGAGGCCTTGCCGGCCATGCCGTCGGTGATCTTGGCGTTTTCGGTGTTCTGCGCGATCGAAGCGGACATCTGCTCCATCGCCGCGCTGGTTTCCTCGACCGAGGCAGCCTGGCTGGAGGCCGCATGGCTGAGGCTCTGCGCAGTGGAGGAGATTTCCTCGGCGGCACTGTTGAGCATGCTGGTGGACTGGTGCACCTGGCTGATGATGTCGGCCAGCTTGTTCACCGTGGCATTGAGCGATTGCTGCAGGTCGGCGAGATGCCCCTTGTAATGGCCCTCCATGGTCTGGGTCAGGTCGCCTTCGGCCAGGCCGGCGATCACGTTCATGGCTTCGCGCAGCGGGGAAATGATGGCTTCCAGGGTGTCGTTGATGCCCTCGACGATGCGGCGGAAGTCGCCCTGATGAAGGCTGGCGTCGGCACGGGTATCGAGGCGCCCGTCGAGTGCGGCCTGGCTGAGCATCTGAGTGTCTTCGATCAGCGCCAGAACGTTGCGGCGCAGAGTCTCGATGTTGTCGTTGATGAAGGCCTTCTTGCCAGGGAACTGCTCCAAGGGCGCCTTGAGGTCGCCTTCGCTGAAGGCCTTGATGCAGGCCATGGCCTTCTTCTTCACGCTGATATGGCCGGCGACCATGGCGTTGATACCCTGGGCGATCTCGGCATAGCTGCCTTGGAAGTGCGAGGCGTCGATCATCACATCGATATCACCCTTGTCGTGCTCCTCGGACATGTGGCGCATTTCGCTCATCAGGCCGGAGAGGTTGCCACGCAGGGTTTCGATGATGTCGTTGATGAAGGCTTTCTTGCCGGGGAACTGCTCCAGCGGCGCTTCGAGATCCCCTTCGGCGATGGATCTGACGCAGAACATGGCCTTCTTCTTCACGCTGATGTGGCCGGCGACCATGGCGTTGATGCCCTGGGCGATCTCGGCATAACTGCCCGGGAAGCGCGCGGCATCGATGACCACGTCGATATCGCCCTTGTCATGCTCGTCGGACATGTGGCGCATCTCGCTCATCAGGCCAGCGATATTGCGCCGCAGGGTCTCGATGTTGTCGTTGATGAAGGCCTTCTTGCCGGGGAATTGCTCCAGCGGTGCGCGCAGGTCGCCATCGGCGATCGAGCGTACGCAGGCCATGGCCTTTTTCTTCACCTCGATATGGCTGGCCACCAGGGCGTTGATGCCTTGAGCCACTTCGCCATAGAGGCCGGGAAGACGGGTATCGAGAATCACATCGATATCGCCACGGGCGTGTTCATCGCTGACCTGACGCAGGTTCTGCGCAAGCCCGCCAAGTTGGCCGGCGATCTGTTGCAGGTGCCCCTGCAGCGAGCCAGTCGTGGCCGATGGCTGTGGCTGGCGGCTGACTTCGCCGCGCGCCAGTTGCCCGGCGAATTCGAGCAAAGCCTGAGGCTCCGCGCCCAGTGACTGCAGGCTGCGCTGCAGCAGCAGGCCCTGGATGACCACGGCCAGGGCCGTCAGGATGGCGAGGGGCATGGCCACGCTGGCCGCCAGACCGAATGCCAGGATCAGCAGGGGGAGGATGGCGGTTGCGAGCAGAGCCGCGATACGAATGGAGAGGTTCATTGCACGGTACTCCTCAGTTGATTGGACTGGGTGACGGTTCGCGCTCCGCCGTGTTGCGTGACTTCGGCCAGCAGGCCTGGGATATCGAGGATCAGGGCAACGGCGCCGCTGCCGAGAATGGTGAAGCCGCTCAGCGCCGGCACCTGGCAGAACACCTTGCCCAGGGGCTTGATCACGGTCTGGAATTCGCCGAGCAACTGGTCGACCACCAGCCCGGCACGCACGCCGGCGTAGCTCACCACCACCACGTTCTCGCGGCGCGGCGGCTGGCTCTGGTCATCGAACATCTGCCGCAGGCGGATGAAGGGCAGCACGTTGCCGCGTAGATCCAGGTGCTGCTGCCCGGCGATCTCTTCGCTGGGCAGCTCGATGCATTCCTCCACCATGTCCAGCGGCACCACGTAGCTGGCCTGGCCGACACCGATGAGGAAGCCATCGATGATGGCCAGGGTCAGCGGCAGGCGGATGCGCACGCAGGTGCCCTGGCCCAGCTTGCTGTCCAGCTCGACGGTGCCGCGCAGGGCAGTGATGTTGCGCTTGACCACGTCCATGCCGACGCCACGGCCAGAGAGGTTGCTGATCTGCTCGGCGGTGGAGAAGCCCGGCTCGAAGATCAGGTTGAAGATCTCCTTGTCCGTGAGCTGCTGGCCTTCGCTGATCAGGCCGCGTTGGGTGGCCTTGGCCAGGATTTTCTGCGGGTTGAGGCCGCCACCGTCGTCGGAGACTTCGATGAGGATGCCGCCGGCCTCGTGGTAGGCATTGAGGCGCACCACGCCCTGCAGCGGCTTGCCAGCGGCACGGCGCACCTCGGCGGGCTCGATGCCATGATCCATGGCATTGCGCACCAGATGGGTGAGCGGATCGCCGATCTTTTCCACCACTGTCTTGTCCAGCTCGGTGTCACCACCGCTGACCTGCAGCACGATGTCCTTGCCCAGCTCCTTGGAGACGTCGCGCACCACGCGCTGGAAGCGGTTGAAGGTGGCGCCGATCTGCACCATGCGCAGGGTCAGGGCGCTGTCGCGCACCTCCTCGACCAAGCGTGAGAGGGTCTCGGCGGACTCACCCATTTCGCTCAGGCCACTGCGTTGGGCCAGCATGCGGGTATTGGCGCCGGCGATGATCAGCTCGCCGACCAGGTTGATCAACTGGTCGAGCTTGGTCGCATCGACGCGGATCAGGTTGGCGTCGCCATTGCTGCGAGCCATCTCCTTGCCGCTGCTGGCGCGTGTTTCGCTGGCCGCGGCCGGGACGCTGCTCTCGGTCGCTGCGGGTGTTTCCAGGTCGCTCGGTACGGCGACGCTGGTGCTCAGTTCCTCGCGGCTCAGGCCCGTGCAGCGCAGCAGGCGCTCGAGCTGTGCCGGGCCTTCGTCAGCGCGCTCCTGCAGCAGCGTCTGGAAGTCGCCCAGGCTGCTGCCCGGCGGCAGCAGGCGAATGCTGCCGTCCTCGCGGACGAACTCGAAGGCGCCTTCGATGGCGCTCGGCTCGGCGTCGCTGGCGAAGCTGACTTCCAGGCCCAGGTAGCAGGTTTCCGGATCCAGCGCCTCGAGCACAGGCAGGTGATCGAGCACCGTCTCGATGTGCAGCACCTGGCCGAGGGTGCCCAGGTAGCGAATGAAGGCCAGCGGATCCATGCCATTGCGCAGGGTGTCGGGGCCGAAGCGCAGCGACAGGTGCCAGTGCTCGCTGCCGCCGGCCGTGCTCGCTGCCGGGGCAGCGGCGGCCGGCTGCATGGACTGCTGGGCTGCGGGCTCGGTTTGCAGGTAGCGGCCGAGGGCCGTGACCAGTTCGCGGTCGTTGTCATGCACGCTTTGCGGCAGGTGCGCCAGGTCGCCTTCGGCGGCGAGATGGCGGATCAAGCCGGCGAGGTGATCACCGGCCTTGAGCAGCAGGGCGATCATCTCGGCGTCGAGATGCAATTCACCGCCGCGCACGCGGTCGAGCACGCTTTCGGCGACATGGGTGAAGGCGACGATGCCGTCGAAGCCGAACAGCCCGGCCGAGCCCTTGATGGTGTGAGCCGCGCGGAAGATGGCATTGATCAGCTCCGGGTCATCGGGGCTGTGCTCGATCTGCAGCAGGGCGTCTTCCATCTGCAGCAGCAGCTCCTGGCTCTCGGCGATGAAGGTGCCGATGATGCTGTCGAGGTTCATTGCTTGCTCTCCTGAGCGAGTAGCTGCTCACCCAGCCCAGCGAGCTTGAACAGCTCGGCCACGACAGGGCTGACGCCAGTGAAATGCAGGTCGATATCCATGCGCCGGGCCTGCTCGCAGGTGGCCAGCAGCAGTTGCAGCCCTGCACAGTCGAATTCATCGACGGCGCTCAGGTCGATTTGCAGCGCAAGCGTTCCTTGCAAGGCCGAATGCAAGCGAGGCTTGGTATCGGCTGCGGTGTAGATGCTCAGCGCTCCATCGAGATCCAGTTTCTGCGGAGCAGTGCTGTTGGGTGTGGCGTGCATGGTGGACCTCCTGACTCAGGGCAGGATCAGTTTGGAAACGGCCGTCAGCATCTGTGCCGGCTGAAAGGGCTTGACCACCCAGGCCTTGGCGCCGGCCGCCTGGCCTTCGCTCTTCTTCGCATCACCCGCCTCGGTGGTGAGCATGATCACGGGGGTGAACTTGTAGTTGGGTAGCTGCTTGACGTTCTTGAGGAAGGTGATGCCGTCCATGTTCGGCATGTTCACGTCGCTGATGATCAGGTGCACCTTGCGCCCGTCGAGCTTGGTCAAGGCGTCTTTGCCGTCGCAGCCTTCGATGACGTCGTAGCCGGCGCCCTTGAGGGTCATGCCCACCACCTGGCGGATGGAGGCGGAGTCGTCGACGATGAGAATGGTCTTGGCCATGAGGCGTGTCCTCAGAAGAAGGTGATGTCGGAGGCGGTGTCGGCTTTGCCGACGCTACGGCCCTGATGGATGGCATGCTGCTCGGGCATGGTGTAGCTGTGCGACAGCTCGTCGAGCCAGGTGCGGGCGTCGACTCGCTCGCAGGGCTCGCTCAGGTGCAGGCCCAGGCGCTGGATGTCGTCACGCATGTGGCCGAGCATCTGGCTGACCCGATCCTGGAACTGCAGCGCCACCAGCACCTCGGAGATTTCCGCGCCGACGGCCTGGTTTTCCTGGTGCAGCACCGAGCCGTGCTCGACCAGGCGAGTGGCGCTGCCGCGCAGGTCATCGATGAGCTGGCGAATGACCTCGCTGGCATTTTTCAGGGTGTGGGCGTCACGGTCGGAGTGCTCGTTGGAAACCTGCAGGGTGCGCTCGATGGCCGCGCTGACGGTCTCGATGGTGTCGTCGATGCGCTTGCCGGTGGCTTCGGAGAGGGTGGAAAGCTTGCGCACTTCGTCGGCGACCACGGCAAAGCCACGCCCGGCCTCGCCGGCGCGTGCGGCTTCGATGGCGGCGTTGAGGGCCAGCAGGTTGGTCTGCTTGGCGACGTCGCCCACCTCCTTGGCCATGGCGCGCAGTTGGCTGGTGTAGCCGCTGAGGCTGACCACTTCGGCCAGCAGGGTTTCCTTGCTGCTCAGGGCCTGGCGCAACTGGCTGACGATCTCTTCCAGTTCGCGCTCGCTGCTGCCCAGCAGGCCGAGCAGCGACTGCTCGTCGCCCTGCTGGTCGGCACTGATCACCGCACTGATGCGTTGGGCCAGTTGGGTGAAGCGGGCGCTGAGTGATTCGATGGCCGTCTCGGTGTGCTGGCGTGCCGCTTCGATCTGCTGCGACCAGACCGGTGACAGCAGGCGGCAGAGGTCATCCAGACCCTCGACATGACGCTTGGCCTCCTGCGCCTGGCCCAGCGCGAGTCCCTGCTCGTGAGCCAGGGCGATGGCCTTGGCGTGCTGGCCGCTCAGGCCGCGCAGGCTGAGATGCACCAGGGCGGCAGGCAGCACGGCGGCCAGCAGCCAGTAGTAGCTGGGAAACTGCAGCACCAGCCAGGCCAGCGACAGGCAGCCAAGGCCGGCCAGGATGGTTGGCAGCCAGGGGGTTCGTGGGGCAGTCGTCTGAGAGGTCACCTTCACACTCCATCGGGAAGCATGGCTGGGCGCGTATGGCCCGTTCATGGCTTTCAGAATGGCGTATGCGCGGCGAGCGGGGCATCGTCAGTTCCCGATGATGGCCTAGGGACACTCTGTTTCTTTGTAGGGATTTTCCTAGGGGCCGTTGAAGGCGATCTTGGCGTTGGCTGCCTGCGTCGTTCTACCTCCTGCATTCGTGCAGTCGTCGCCTAAGGTTTTCCAGGTTCTTCTTGTTTGAGGGAGCTGTCGTGGTGCCGGGGTGGCGAAGTTGTGTGTTGGTTTCGTTTATTTTCGGTGTTCGAGCTACTTATCGGCGTTCTGCTGATATCTCCCGTTTCGCCCCCCGGCGACCTTCTTTTGTCAAACGCCACAAAAGAAGGCAAAAAGGCTTGGCCCCGCCATCCGGCCCCGGCTGCGCCGGGGTTCGTTCGCTCCATCGTCGCTCCGAGGGTCGGCGTACATGGGCCATCCCTGGCCCATTACGCCTCTCGCCGCATCCCTGCGGCTCGCCCCTCTGCGCAACGATTCCACTCACCCTCCTGAAGGGGCCATTCGCGCGCCTGAACGAACCGAAATTCCAAGATATGCCCGGCGTGTTCTGGTCGCTGTGAAGTCGCGATGGGGCATCGGATTAAACCAATAGTTTCATTCGCGGGCGTACCGGGACGCCGGCCGCTCGGAAGCAGTACGCCGTTGGGAGTATTGGGCGTGAGCCGTGGTGCCGGTCTGGGCTTGGCCCGGCGGACTGTTCGCTGGCGCTCCTGAGTCCGCCCTACGGCTGCCAAGCATCGGCGTAGGGCGTACTCGCGAAGCAGTACGCCGTTGGGACAGGGGGTTACCTAGGGTTCAGGCGCGTGCAGAGCCCGCCCAGGAGGGCGAACGGAGTCGTCGTGGAAGAGGTTGAGCGACATGGATGTCGCGACGACTGCATGGATGCAGGAGGTAGAGCGACGCAGGATGCCAAAGCCGAGAGCCGCGATGGGCCAGGGATGGCCCACCGTCGGTGGGCCGCATCCGGTCGGGCCTCTGGAACGGCGATGGAGTGAGCGAACCCTGGCGCAGCCAGGGCCGGATGATCGGGCGGAGGGTTTTGGTGACTTTTGTCGGGCCGGCCATCCGGGGCAAAAGTGACTCGCCCGGGAGGGCGAAACCAAAGACACCAGCAAAAACGCGGCAATCCGGAACAGACACAAGAGCAACCAACACGCCAACACACAACCTTGCCAATCCGCTATCAGGCCGACTTCCCCGAGACTCCACGATGAACCTTTATCAACGCCCTGCTACCGGGACAATTGCTCCGTCAGCGCGAAGCGAATGATGTCGGCGTTGGAGTTGAAGCCCATCTTTTCCATCAGGCGGGTCTTGTGCGTGCTGACGGTCTTGTTGCTGATGGCCAGGCGCTCGGCGATCTGGTTGACGCTCAAACCATCGGCGAGCAGGCGCAGCACCTGGAATTCCCGATCCGAAAGGCTGTCCAGGCCGCTGTCACGCTGCTCGGCATTGGCGAACGCCAGTTGTTCGGCAATGCGCGGATCCAGATAACGACCGCCTTTGGCCACCTTGTTGATGACCGCGAGCAGGGTTTCGGCATTGTGATCCTTGGTCAGATAGCCGCTGGCGCCAGCGCGCAGGGCGCGTTGGGCGATCTGCGCTTCGTTGTGCATGCTCAGCACCAGGATCGGTAGCTTCTCGTAGTGGCTGCGGATGCGGGCGATGAGATCCTCGCCGCTGATGCCAGGCATGCTCATGTCCAGCAACACCAGGTCGACCTCGATATGGCGCAGGTTTTCCAGTACCTGGCCGCCGTTTTCAGCTTCCGCGACGACCTGCAGGCCACTGTCGAATTCGATCAGTTGCTTGAGGCCATTGCGCATGATGGTGTGATCGTCAGCGATCATGATGCGCGTCATGGGGTATTCCGCTTGGACTTGATGGGTAAGGTTGCCTGTACGGTGGTGCCTTGCCCAGGATGGCTGAAAATGACCACTTCGCCACCCAGGCTGATGCCGCGTTCGCGCATGCCGGCGAGCCCCAGCGAGCGCTTGCCGGCCGAGGCCTGGTCGAAGCCGCATCCGTTGTCGGTGATGTCCAGGCGACAGACGCCATCGACATGCTCCAGGCTGACCACGGCGCGGCTGGCGCCGGAGTGGCGGCCGACATTGTTCAGGGCCTCCTGGACGATGCGAAAGGCCGTGGTGGCCTGGTCGTCGGTGAGGGGCGGTTCGTCGCTATGGGTGGTCAGTTCGCACTCGATCCGGCTGTGCTGGCGAAACTCGCTGATCAGCCATTGCAGGGCGGGGTACAGGCCCATGTTGAGCACCGCCGGGCGCAGGCTGGTGGCGATGGAGCGCACCACCTGGATGGTGCGGTCGCACAGGCCCATCAGGCCATCCACGGCCTCGTTCAGGCCCGGCGCCTGGGCCCCGAACTGCAGATGCAGCATGGAAATACCCATGCGCAGGGCCGTCAGGTGCTGGCCCAGTTCGTCATGGATTTCCCGTGCGATCAGCTTGCGTTCTTCTTCGCGGGCCGATTCCCGGCGCGAGGTCAGCTCGCGCAGTTGCTGGTTGCTCTCGGCCAGACGCCGCTCGGCCTTGCGGATATTGGTGATGTCGCGGGCCAGGGAGAGGATGCTGACGATCTCGCCGCTGTCGTCGCGCTCGGGCACCAGGCGTACCAGATAGTGCTGTTGCTGGTCGGCAGGGGCGTCGAGGCCAAGGATCAGCTCTTCCTCGAGGGAAACGCCACTGCGGGCAACTTCCCGCGTCATTTCGGCGAGGATGTCGACCTGCGCGCTATCGCCGAAGGCATCCCGTGCGGGGCGACCCCTGGCCTCGACCAGGGGCATGCGGCACAGGGCCACGAGGGCCGGGTTGGCATAGAGCAGGCGGAAGTCGGGGCTCAGGCGCCCGATGGCGTCGGGGGTGTTTTCGATCAGGGCGCGGAACTGACGTTCATTCTGCTGCAGGGTGTCGGTCAGGCGCTGCTGCTCGGTGAGATCGTGCAGCACCGCAAGGCTGTAGCCACGCCGGTCGTAGTGGAAGCGGGTGAACTTCACCAAGACGTGGTAGTGGGCGCCGTCGACGGGGTTGCTCAGCTTCAGTTGGACGCTCTGTTGCTGTTGCACCAGTTCGCGCAAGGTCGGCTCGTCGTGCTTGGCCAGCGGCGGCAGGGCATATTCGATACCTTGTCCCACCAGATACTGGTGGCCCTGGCCGAGCAGGCGACTGGCGGCGTCGTTGAGGTACTGGATGTGCAGGTCTTCGTCGAGCAGCAGGGCGCCATCGGCGGTGTAGTCGAGGGCGGAGCTGAGCAGGTAGACCTGCTCGGCGCGCTCCTGGGTCGAGCGTGCCGGGGTGAAGCGTATCAACAGGTGGGCGGCACTGGTCTCGGTCTCCGGTATCCAGCAGACGCTGGTGCGCAGCCACCGATAGCCTTCCTGTCGGCAGTTGAGCCGCAGTTCCCCGCAGGGGATGTCCGTCTGCTGGCGCCTGGCGCGCTCGCAGGCGTAGTCGAAGGCGTCCTTGTCCTGTGGGTGCAGCCAGTGCACCAGCGGTTCGAGCGAGGGCAGTTGCACATTGGCGCCCAACAGTTCCAGCAGCGCGGGGTTGGCATGGCGCAGATGACCGTCCAGGCCGAGCAGGCCGAGGCCAAGAGGGGCTGAGCGCCAGGTCGCTTCGAGCAGGGCATTTCTCGCGTGATGATCCTTCACGGTGTTCCCCCGGTGACTGATCTTCCCAGTATGGGTCAATTTTCCTCAAGTCGCGTTCGACGGTCGCCTGCCCGAGCCGTCGCTCAACTGCGCAGGATATGGCCCGGTATCTGCTCCAGGGGAATCTCGCGGCTGACCGCACCGAGCTTCATCGCCTCCTTGGGCATGCCGTAGACCACGCAACTGGCCTCGTCCTGGCCGAGGGTATAGGCGCCGGCCTCGTGCATCTCGCGCAGGCCCCGGGCGCCGTCGTCACCCATGCCGGTCATGATGATGCCGGTGGCATTGGCGCCCGCTGCACGGGCAGTGGAGCGAAACAGCACGTCCACCGAGGGTTTGTGCCGGCTGACCGGCGGGCCGTCGACCACATCGACCAGGTACTGCGCGCCGCTGCGCTTGAGCAGCATGTGCCGCCCACCCGGGGCGATCAGGGCGCGACCGGGGATGACGCGGTCGCCATGGCGGGCTTCGAGCACCTCGATCTGGCACAGGCCGTTGAGGCGTTCGGCGAAGGCGGCGGTGAAACGCTCGGGCATGTGCTGGACGATGACGATGCCCGGGCACACGCGCGGCAGAGCGGTGAGCACGTATTCCAGGGCCTGGGTGCCGCCGGTTGAGGTGCCGATGGCCACGACACGCTCGGTGGTGCGCGCCATGGCGCTGCCCTCGGCCGCCGCTAGCACGGCATCGGCGCCGAGCTTGGGCGTGACCGGGGCTCTGCTCTTGAGCTGACGCAGGTTGGCTCGCGCGGCTGCCTTGACCGCACCGAGCAGGTCGTCGCTGGCATTGACCAGGAACTTGCTCAGGTTCATCTGCGGCTTGGTGACGATGCTCACCGCGCCTGCGGCCATGGCCTGCATGGTGGTACTGGCGCCTTTCTCGGTGAGGGTGGAGCAGATCACCACGGGCGTGGGGCGCTCGGCCATGAGTTTTTTCAGGAAGGTGATGCCGTCCATGCGTGGCATTTCCACGTCGAGCACGATCACGTCAGGCCATTGTCGCTCCATCTTGCTCAGGGCGAACAGCGGATCGGCCGCCGTGCCGAGCACTTCGATGGCCGGGTCGGCGGCCAGTACCGACGCCAGTACCTGGCGAACCACGGCCGAGTCGTCGACGATCATCACTTTGATGGGTTTCATCTGGGTTGGATTCCATGGGGAGCGCCGTTGTCCGTCGGGCGAGAAGACCGTTTCAGTGCCAACTGGCCGCTCCAGATATCGAATAACAGGTGCAGGTGGCTGGTACCACCGACGAGTTCGCCATGACTCACCAGCCCATGCTGGGCAATAAGCTTATGAGCCATGTCGACGTTCTGCTGGCCGATGTGGCTCTTGGCTCGTGGCTGCAGGGCGGGAAACATGTTGCCGCCACCGAAGATGCGCAGGTGATACTCGCTGGGGCGCGTGCCATGGGCAGTCATGGCCTTGAACAACAGGAGCATGGCCTCGTCGGCGTAGCGCCCGTCCAGTGGCAGGCCGGGCAGGCCACGGGTTGGCAGCATGTAGTGACACATGCCGCCCAGGCGATGGCGTGGGTGCCAGAACACCAGGGCGACGCAGGAGCCCAGCAAGGTGCGAATACGGGTGCCGGCCCCCGCGAAGTGCTGCTCGCCGGGGTTCAGATAGACGTCATGGGTCGTGACGGGCCTAGGCATCGGGGTTGCGGTAGATCGAAGGTTTCACGGCCTTGAGCCTGTCATCGATGCCGTTGAGGCTTTCCGAGTGGCTGATGATGAAGTAACCACCAGGGCGCAGACGGCTGGTCAGGCGTTTGACCACCTGGCGCTTGGTGTCGCCGTCGAAGTAGATCATCACGTTGCGCAGGAAGATCACGTCGAACTGGCCGGTCTCCGGTAGCGTGTTGTTCAGGTTGATCTGCTCGAAACGCACGCGGCGGCGCAGTGCGGGGTCGATCAGCAAGGTGCCCTCGTTGGCGCCCACGCCACGGAGGCAGTGGCGTACCAGCATGTGCCTGGGGATGTTTTCGCTGTCTTGCAGGTCATAGACACCGGCGCGGGCACGTTCCAGCACCCGTTGGCTGATGTCCGAGGCGAGGATTTCCCAGGGCTTGTCGCCCAGTACGTCGGCCAGCAGCAGGGCGATGCTGTAGGGCTCCTCGCCACTGGAGCAGGCACCGCTCCAGATGCGCAAGGGGCGGCCACTGGGCACGAATCCGGGCTCGCTCAGGCGCTCACGGAGAAAGTCGAAGTGCTTGGGCTCGCGGAAGAAATAGGTCTCGTTGGTGGTCAGCAGGTCGACGCAGATCTGCAGTTCCGCCGGGCTCTGGTTCAGCAGACGGAGGTAGTCGCCGTAGCTGTCGAGCTCGAATTCGCGCAGGCGCCTGCTCAGTCGCCCGGCGACCAGGGGTTTCTTGGTTTCGGACAGGCTGATACCGGCGATGTCGTAGATCAGTTGGCGAAATTGGGCGAACTCGCGATCACTCAGGCTGATGGTCGTGGCGCCGCTCATGAATCCGATCGCGCCGGGCCGGATTGCGCGCCGGCCTGGTCGAGCAGGGCGATTTCGTCGTCGGAAAGTACCTTGCCGACCTCCAGCAGCACCACCAGGCGCTCGTTCAGCTTGCCCATGCCGCGAATGAAGTCGGCGCGGATACGCTTGCCGAAGCTGGGCGCCGGTTCGATCTGGTCGCTGCTCAGCTCCAGCACCTCGTTGACCGCATCGACCACCATGCCGATCACCCGCAGCCCCTCGGCGGTGGCGATTTCGAGGATGACGATGCAGGTGCGCGGGCCGATGGCGGTGGCCTGGCCACCGAAGCGCAGGCCGAGGTCGATGACCGGCACCACCGCACCGCGCAGGTTGATCACGCCGAGGATGCTCGGCGGCATCATCGGCACGCTGGTGAGCTGGCCGTACTCGATGATCTCGCGTACGGCATGGATATCGACGGCGAACAGTTCCTGCGCCAGGGTGAAGGTCAGGTACTGGCCGGCGGCGTTGGCAGTGGCCATCGCTTACTCCTGAAAACGCACGTAACCGGCCGGCAGGCCACCGGCCATGGGCGCGCCAGCGTCGTCATCGGCATAGGCGTGGCGCGGCGCATGGCTTGGGCGTGAGGGCTGGGCTTGGCGTTGCGGGCTGCGTACGCCTGCCGTGTTGTTGAGCTTGAAGAACTCCATAAGTTGCTGCAGTTGCTCGGCCTGGCCGCTCATCTCCTCGGCGGTGGCGGCCAGCTCTTCGGACGAGGAGGCGTTCTGCTGGGTGATTTCGTTGAGCTGGTTCATCGCCGAGCTGATCTGACCGACACCCGAACTCTGCTCTTCGGAGGCCGCGGCGATCTCCTGCACCAGGTCGGAGGTCTTGGCGATGGAAGGCACGATCTCGTCGAGCAGGGTGCCGGCGCGCTCGGCCAGTTGCACGCTGGACTTGGCCACTTCGCCGATTTCCTGCGCCGCCACCTGGCTGCGTTCGGCCAGCTTGCGCACCTCGGCAGCCACCACGGCGAAGCCCTTGCCGTGCTCGCCGGCACGGGCGGCCTCGATGGCGGCGTTGAGTGCCAGCAGGTTGGTCTGATAGGCGATGTCGTCGACGATGCCGATCTTGTCGGCGATGGTCTTCATCGCGCGCACGGTTTCCTTGACCGCCTGGCCGCCTTCGCTGGCCTCGCCGCTGGCCTTGCTCGCCATGCCGTCGGTGATGCGCGCATTCTCGGTGTTCTGCGCGATGGAGGCGGACATCTGCTCCATCGAGGCACTGGTTTCCTCCACCGAGGCGGCCTGTTCGGAGGCGGCCTGGCTCATGCTCTGGGCGGTGGCGGAGATTTCTTCGGAGGCGCTGGTCAGGGCATCGGCGTTGCTACGTACCTCGGCGATGATCTGCGCCAGACGTTGCGACATGTTGTGGATCGCGGCCAGCATGCTGCTGGTGTCGCCTGGGCGGGTATTGATCTGCATGCGCAGGTCACCTTCGGCGATACGGGTCACCACTTCGGCGGCGTAGCCAGGTTCGCCGCCGAGCTGCAGCACGAGGCTGCGGGTGATCAGCCAGGCGAGCAGGATGGACAGAAGGATGGCTACGCCGCCGAGAATCAATAGCTGAAGGAGTGACTCTTTATAGAGCGCTGTGCCGTCATCGGACGACTTCTGCATGAGTTCGCCCTGCAGTTTCAGCATCTCATCAATGGCTGTCAGGAGCGCATTGTTTGCAGGGATTACCTGAGAATATAGGTAGGATTCGGCGCGCTGCTGATCGTCAAGCATGGAAAACAGTTCGTCTAGGTGCTGACGAAGGGGAGTGCGGGCTGCATTGATTTTCGCCAAAACCTCGCGCTCTTTGGGGGTTTCTACCATGCGTCCCAGTTCATCGATTGCGTCGGAGCGACGTTTCCTGCTGGCGTCCATCAACGCTTTAGTCTTCTCGTCGGAGGCCTGATCCTCAAGCGCCAGCATGTCGCGGATATAGCTGCCTTGATTCAGGGTTTCCTCTTTTATGCTGTACGCCAAGCGCACCGTGACGTAGCTGTCCTCGACGATAATGGTGCTGGCATTATCGATGGTTCCCATGCGAGTGATGCTAAGTGCCAGTGAGGCTATTAGCAGGACGATGACCGCACCGAAGCCCAGCCCAAGCTTGGTCGCCACTTTCATATTCTTGAACATGATTACTTCTCCGTATTATCTGGCCGTTCGCTCAGGTGCGTGTCGTGCGTGGGCTGCTGCCGGAGGCCGCTATCTCGGCCACCGCCAGGGTGTTTTCGATGGTCAGCAGAACGATGAAGTCATCGCCTTGGCGCACCATGCCGTGGATGAAATCGTCGCGAATGGGGTTGCCGAAGGCCGGTGCCGGGCGTATCTGGCTGGCGTCGATTTCCAGTACTTCGCTGACGGCATCGACGATGATGCCCAGCACCTGGGTGTCTTCTTCGTCGGTCACCTCGACGATGATGATGCAGGTGCGTTTGTCGATGCGGCTGGCACCCTGGCCGAAACGCAGGCTCAGGTCGATCACCGGTACCACCGCACCGCGCAGGTTGATCACGCCATGGATGCAGGAGGCCGCCATGGGTACTCGGGTCAACTGCGGATATTCGATGATCTCGCGCACGCACAGGCCGTCGAGGGCATAGCGCTGCGCGCCGAGCTCGAAGGTCAGGTATTGCTGCGGCGTGTCGGGCTCCGACGTCACGACCGCGACTGCCGTGGCGGTGTTCTCTGGCGGTTTCTGCGCGGCGCTGGCCGGGCTGCTGGAGCTGCTCATGCTGTGGACTCTGTCGGTGGTTTCAGGCTTCGCTGGCAACGGTCGTCAGCGCGTTGGCGGCAGGGGTGCTGAGTGCTGTCAGCAGGTTGGGAATGTCGAGAATCAGCGCCACGGCGCCGCTACCCAGGATGGTGAAGCCGCCAATGCCACGGCAGGTGGCGAACAGCTTGCCCAGGGGCTTGATCACGGTCTGGAACTCGCCCATCAGGTGATCGACCACCAGCCCGGCGCGCTGGCCGGCATAGCTGACCACCACCACGTTCTCGCGGCGCGGTGGCTGGCCTTGCTCGTCGAACATCTCGCGCAGACGAATGAACGGCAGTACCTCGCCACGCAGTGAGATGTGGCCACGGTTCTGCTGCGTGCCAGGCTCCAGCTCGATGCATTCCTCCACCAGATCCAGCGGGATGACGTAGCCGGCCTCGCCGACGCCGACCAGGAAGCCGTCGATGATGGCCAGCGTCAGCGGCAGGCGGATGCGCACGCAGGTGCCTTTGCCGAGCTGGCTGTCCAGGTCGATGCTGCCGCGCAGGGCGGTGATGTTGCGTTTGACCACGTCCATGCCGACGCCGCGCCCGGAGAGGTTGCTGACCTGGTCGGCAGTGGAGAAGCCGGGTTCGAAGATCAGGTTGAAAATTTCCTTTTCCGTCAGTACCTGGCCTTCGGCGACCAGGCCGCGCTCGCGGGCCTTGGCCAGGATGCGTTGCGGGTCGAGGCCGCCACCGTCGTCGGCCACTTCCATAACGATGCTGCCGGCATCGTGGTAGGCGTTGAGGCGCACGTTACCCTGTGCGGGTTTACCGCGCTCCAGGCGCACGCCCAGGGGCTCGATGCCGTGATCCATGGCGTTGCGCACCAGGTGGGTAAGCGGGTCGGTGATGCGCTCGACCACGGTCTTGTCCAGCTCGGTGTCGCCACCGCTGATGGACAGGGCGATGTCCTTGCCCAGCTCGCGCGAGACGTCGCGCACCACGCGCTGAAAGCGGTTGAAGGTGGCGCCGATCTGCACCATGCGCAGGGTCAGGGCGCTATCGCGCACCTCCTCGACCAGGCGCGAGAGCAACTCGGTGGATTCGAGCATTTGCGCGTGACCGACTTGCTGGGCAGTCATGCGTGCACCAGCGCCGGCGATGATCAGCTCGCCGACCAGGTTGATCAGCTCGTCGAGCTTGCCGGCATCGACGCGGATCAGGCTGCTCTCGTTGCTGCGGTTTTCCTTGACCTGTTGCTGCTTCTGCAGCGCGGCAGCGATGACGGGAGGTTGCACCAGGCTTTGCTCCATCAGCACCTGGCCAATGGGGCGTGGCTCGTCCTGCTGCTGGCTCTGCACCTGAGCGTGCAGTACCTCCTGCAGTTCGGCGGTGGTCAGGGTGCCGCAGCGCATGAGGATTTCTCCCAGGCGCATGTCTTCTTCGGGCAGGGCACGGATCAGCTCGAGGTATTCGTCGGACTTGCTGTGCGGCGGCAGAATGCGGATCAGGCTGTCTTCGCGGACGAACTCGAAGGCGCCCTCGATGGTGGCCTTGTCCGCGTCGCTGACGAAGGCCAGCTCGAAGCCGAGGTAGCAGGTTTCCGGATCCATTTCCGCCGCCGGTGGGATGCGATCGAGCAGCGGCACGATGCTGACGATGCGGCCGAAGGTGTTGAGGTAGCGCAGCAACGACAGCGGATCCATGCCGTTGCGCAGGGTATCGGGGCCGAAGCGCAGCGACAGGTGCCAGTGGTCGGCGCTCAGGCCGCCGCCGGTCATGCTGCGTTCGACCGGGTGCTGGTTGTGGCTGGGCAGATTCTGCGAGGCTTGCTCGGCGGCCATGTACTGGCTCAGGCGTGCCGCCAGCAGGCGATTCTGCTCCAGGGTCGGGGCATCGACCTGCTCCAGGTCGCCGTGCTCGTCGAGCTGGTTGATCAACTGACCGAGGTGGTCACCGGTTTCCAGAAACAGCGCGGTCAGGGCTTCGTCGAACTGCAGTTCGCTATTGCGCACGCGGTCGAGCACGCTTTCGGCGATGTGAGTGAAGGCGACGATCAGGTCGAAACCGAACAGCCCGGCCGAGCCCTTGATGGTATGGGCGGCACGGAAGATGGCGTTGATGATGTCGGCATCGTCGGGCGCGCTTTCCAGTTGCAGCAGCGCCTCTTCCATCTGTTCCAGCAGTTCGCGGCTTTCGGCGATGAAGGTCTTGAGCACTTCGTCCATGTTCATGCTGGGTCACTCGCCGCTGGGTTTGATCAGGATTGGGTCACCGAAGAAGGACACCAGGCCGCTGAGCTCCAGGGCTTCGATCACGGCCGGGCTGTGGTGGCTCAGGCGCAGTTTGCTACCCACTCGCTCGGCCTCCTGCTTGGCCAGCACCAGCAGTTGCAGGCCGGCGCTGTCGAGTTCATCCAGGGCGGCCAGATCCAGTTCGACTTCCGTGCCCGGGGTCAGGGCGCGCAGGAGCAGGCTCATGTGTTCGCCGACGCTGTAGATGGTCAGCCCACCTTCGAGCGGCAGGATGCGGTACAGGTTTTCTCCGGGCGCGTCCGTCATGGCGGCAATCTCAGGGCAGGATCAGCTTGGACACGGCAGAGAGCATCTGTGCCGGCTGGAAAGGTTTGACCACCCAGGCCTTGGCACCGGCCGCCTGGCCTTCGCTCTTCTTCGCTTCCCCGGCCTCGGTGGTGAGCATGATCACCGGGGTGAATTTGTAGGCCGGCAGTTGCTTGACGTTCTTGAGGAAGGTGATGCCGTCCATGTTCGGCATGTTCACGTCACTGATGATCAGGTGCACCTTGCGCCCGTCGAGCTTGGTCAGCGCGTCCTTGCCGTCGCAGCCTTCGATGACGTCGTAGCCGGCACCCTTGAGCGTCATGCTGACGACCTGACGGATGGATGCAGAGTCGTCGACGATAAGTACGGTCTTGCCCATGAGAAACCTCAGAAAAAGGTGATATCGGAATCGTTGCGTTTGCCAGGAGCGCTGCCCTGATGGATGGCGTGTTGCTCGGGCATGGTGTAGGTCTGCGCCAGTTCATCGAGCCAGTGCGGTACATCCAGTGCCGCCGGGGGCAGGCCTTGGGCGCGCCGCTCCGCGCTATCGGCGAGGTGGCGCTGCAGTTTGTCCAGGTCGCCCCTGATATGGCCGAGCATCTGGCTGGTGCGATCCTGAAACTGCAGGGCCACCAGCACTTCGGTGATGTCCTGGGCGACGCTCTCGCTCTGGCTGCGCATCGCCGCGTTATGGCTGACGATGGCGCTGGCGCTGTGGTGGAAGCGGGTGATGACGCCATTGATCACGTCGCTGGCGTTCTTCAGGGTCAGGGCGTCGGTCTTGGCGTATTCCTGGGAGATGTTCAGGGTCTTGCCGATGGCGCAGTTGACCTCCTCGACGGTTTCGCTGATGCGTTGCCCGGTCTGCCCTGACAGGGTCGACAGCGTGCGCACTTCGTCGGCGACCACGGCGAAGCCGCGCCCGCTCTCGCCGGCACGGGCCGCTTCGATGGCCGCGTTGAGCGCCAGCAGGTTGGTCTGCTTGGCGATTTCGGCCACCTCGCTGGCCATGGCTTGCAACTGCTCGGTGAAGTTGGCGAGCTGCATCACCTCCTGCAACAGGGTTTCCTTGCTGGCCAGGGCTTCGCGCAGGGCCATGATGATCAGGTCCAGCTCGTGCTGGCTGGTGGAGAGCAGGCCCACCAGGCGATTACCCGCTTCGCGTTCGGAACTGTTGCCGAGGCTCTGCTGGATGCGCCCGGCAAGGTTGGAGAAGCGCTCGCTGAGGGCGGAAATGGCCTCTTCGGTGTGGCTGCGTGCGCTCTCGATCTGCTGTGACCAGAGGGGCAGGGTCTGCTCGCAGAGCTTCGTCAGATCACCGTCCAGATTGGTGATGGCGTGCGGCTCTTGGCTGTCTGGCTGTGCGTCTGTGGTCCCGGCGGGAGCGCCCGTGGGTATCTGCAACAGCAGCAGGGTGCCGACCAGGAGCACGGCAAGGAGCGCGTAGAGCGGGGCCAGCCAGTCAAGTTGGACGACCAGGATGGAAAGAACACCACAGAGCAGGATCAGTGTCGGGAAAAGCCGAGGGTGAGGGTGAGCGCGCACGAGTGGCTCCGCGACAGTCAATGGGGGAGTGGCGCGAAGGACTTTCCAGGCGTTGAGCGGTGCAGGCCCCTACCTTTTCGTTTCGTTCCAACGGCCAGTGCAGGATGCAGGAGCGCCGCGACTATGAGGCATCGGGTTATTTCTGGATTTTCACTCGGATAATCCCTCCCGGTGGGTAGGAATATCCTTAGCTGATATCGGATTTGGTAAGTAGGGATGCGAACTTGATCAGGTCTGCATTGCTGGAAAATCCCATCTTTTCCATCAGATTTATCTTATGGGTGCTGACGGTTTTGTTACTGATCATGAGTTGTTCGGCGATCTGATTCACGCTCATGCCATCGGCCAGCAGCCGCATGATCTGGAACTCTCGGTTGGTCAGGCTGTCGAGCCCGCGGCTGGCATGCGGCTTGAGGTTGTTCAGGGCGATCCGTTCGAGCAGGTCGGGGTCGATGAAGCGGCCGCCGGCTGCGACTTTCTTCACCGCCTCGATCAGGGTCTCGGGCGGTTGGGTCTTGGTCAGGTAGCCTGCCGCGCCGGCGCGCAAGGCATGTATGGCGATCTGCGCGTCGCTGTGCATGCTCAGCACCAGGATGGCCAGCCTGGGATATTGGTGGGTGAGCCGTGAAATCAGCGCCTCGCCGCTGAGGCCCGGCATGCTGATGTCCAGCAACAGCATGTCCACGTCCAGGGTGCGCAGGTGCTCCAGAGCCTGCTGACCGCAGGCGGCCTCTCCGGCAATGTGAATCTCCTGATCCAGCTCGAAAATTCGTTTGAGGCCCTCGCGCATGATCGTGTGGTCATCGACGATCATCAGGTTGATCATTGGGTTTCCTTGGTGGCGTGATCTGGCGGGGGAAAATGCTCTGCACGAGCGTTCCTTGCCCCGGATGGCTGAATATGATGACAGGGCCGCCCAGGTACTGGCCGCGTTCGCGTATGCCGCAGAGCCCGTTGGAGGCCGGCATGATGTCGTTGAGGGCGAAGCCCTGGCCGTCATCGCTGATCTCCAGCACGTAATCCTGTTCGCCCCGCTCGATGCTGACCCTGGCGCTGCTGGCATTGGCGTGGCGCAGGATATTGGTCAGAGACTCCTGCACGATGCGGTACAGGTGGCTGGCCCGTTCGGGATCCAGATCGATGCCCTGTTGAGGGGGCTGGTAGCGCAGGTCGATGGCGCAAAGCTGACGAAAGTCCTCGATCAGGGTCGCGAGGGCCAGGTTCGGATCGCTGGCAAAGCGCTGGGCGTCGCTGCAGTCGATGTTGCGTATGGCGTCGATGGCGCCATGGGCCAACGCAGCCAGGCGGCTGACCTGTTCCAGGAAGTCGGGAGGCTCATGACCCAGGCGCATGCGCAATACGCCGAGCCCCTGCAAGAGAGCGGTCAGTTGCTGGCCCAGCTCATCGTGCAGTTCGCGGGCGATGCGTTTGCGCTCCCCGAGACGTGCCTGCTTGCACATATTGATCAGGTGCTCGCGACATCTGGGGCAAGTGGCGCTTTCATGTGGCAGCTGAGAGTCGTCGTGTAGCTCTGAGAGCCTCGTTGCAGTGGTCACCTTTGCGCTTCTCTTTCTTTGCTATGCAGTTGATCGTGCTACTTGAGACACGGTGACTGCAGTGTTCTCCTCATGTTGCGTATTCGACATGCGAGTCCGATCGCGTGGATAGCCGACATGAGCCCGCCCTGGCCGTGATGCCTGGCTTGAGGGGCATGGTGTCGCCACTCCCTCGCCAGGCTAGGAGAATCTTGCAATAACCCATTCATTTCGCAACACATACCAGACTCAGCAGCGGGCCTTCTCTTTTTGCGTCGGACGATGTCTGGGCGCTGAGATGTCGCTTGTCGCCTTGGGCGACGAAGCCACGCAAACCTGCGGAGCTAGCATATCGTCGAGATTTATTTTTGACGTTAGCTTTTTATTTTGACGGCATATTGGCGCTTTCTGCCCTGTACTACCAGGCAGGCATGCATCCGCGTCAACGCACAACTACGAACGGCATTGCGCCGCCACAGGCTAGCCAGAGGCGAGGGACAGTGTGCGCTTGCCAAGTGGCATGGCCCCCGCCGACATCGTTCGACAGGGGCCGGATGCTCAGCTATTGGGCAGCAGGCGAACGGTCAGGCTCTTGATGTAGCGAGTTTCCGCAATGGCCATGTGCTCGGGATGATCCGGGCCCTGGGCGCCACGCTCCAGCAACTGGATGTTGCGGTCGAGGTGGCGTGCGCTCTGCAGCAGGATCTGGTGCAGGCTGTCTTCGGCCAGGTGCATGGAGCAACTGGCGCTGACCAGAATGCCGTCCTTGTTGAGCATGCGCATGGCCATCTCGTTGAGGCGGCGGTAGGCGGCCTCGCCGTTCTTGATGTCCTTCTTGCGCTTGATGAAGGCGGGTGGGTCGGCGATCACCACGTCGAAGCGTTCCTCGGCGGCCTTGAGTTCACGCAGAGCGGCGAAGACGTCACCCTCGACGCAGGTGACCTTCTCGGCCAGGCCGTTGAGCGCGGCGTTGCGCTCCACGCCATCGAGGGCGAAGCCCGAGGCATCGACGCAGAACACCTCGCTGGCGCCGAAGGCGGCCGCCTGCACGCCCCAGCCACCGATGTAACTGAACAGGTCGAGCACGCGCTTGCCCTGCACGTAGGGCGCCAGGCGCGCACGGTTCATGCGGTGGTCATAGAACCAGCCGGTCTTCTGCCCTTCGATCACTGGCGCCTCGAACTTCACGCCGTTCTCTTCCAGGGCGACCCATTCCGGCACCTGACCGTAGGCGGTTTCCACATAGCGCTGCAGGCCTTCGGCGTCACGTGCACTGGAGTCGTTCTTGAGCAGGATGCCGCTGGGCTTGAGCACCTGGATCAGCGCGGCGAGTACGTCGTCCTTGTGCCGCTCCATGGTGGCCGAGGCCAGTTGCACCACGAGGATGTCGAAGAAACGGTCGACCACCAGGCCCGGCAGCAGGTCGGAGTCGCCGTAGACGAGGCGATAGCAGGGTGTGTCGAACAGGCGCTCGCGCAGGCTCAGGCAGACGTTGAGGCGGTGCACCAGCAGCGATTTGTCCAGCTCGTGCTTGAGATCGCGCGACAGCAGGCGGGCGCAGATCAGGTTGTTCGGGCTCATGGCGACGATGCCCAGCGGCTTGCCACCGGCGGCTTCGAGTATGGCCTGGTCGCCGGCCTCGAAGGCTGTGAGCGGCGTGGCGGCGACGTCGATCTCGTTGCTGTAGACCCACAGATGGCCGGCGCGCAGGCGTCGGTCGGCGTTGGCTTTCAGGCGCAGGCTGGGCAGGCTGGACATGGCGTTGGGCTCCAGGAGAAAAAAGAGCGGGATTATAGCGGGTCGCGTCGCTGGGCTGTGGGGGAAAACGAGGCCTTGCGTCTGATGGGGATTGGCAGGTTCGACAGGTAACCTGGCCGCTCCTGTCAGAAGCTGAACCCTGCCTGACGCGATCTGAAAAACAACGCCATATTGGCGCGACACTCGTAAACCTGACCCCGCCGCCTGGAAAAGTCGGCTGCCGTGACGCCCTGGCTTTGGCTAGACTGTGCGGTATTTCTCATTCACGCATGACAGCCCCTCCCATGACCTACGAACTCACTGCCGAGCAGATCCAGCAAGTGCTGCATGGCATCAGCGTGCCGCCGCAGCCCCAGATCATGGTCGATCTGCAGATGGAGCAGGTCATGCCCGACCCCGATCTGCGTGCCATCGCCAAGCTCATCAGCCAGGATCCCGGGCTTTCCGGTGCGCTGCTGAAGATCGTCAATTCGCCCCATTTCGGCCTGGCCAACCGCATCGCCTCCATTCAGCAGGCGGTCAATCTGCTGGGCTGCAACACGGTGATCAACCTGATCAACGCGCAGTCGATCAAGGGCGAGCTGACCGATGAGGCCATTCTGGTGCTCAACCGTTTCTGGGACAGCGCGCAGGACGTGGCCATGACCTGCCTGACCCTGGCCAAGCGCCTCGGCTACCATTCGCCGGACGAGGCCTACAGCCTGGGGCTGTTCCACAACTGTGGCATCCCGCTGATGATCAAGCGCTTTCCCGACTACATGCAGGTGCTCGAGGAGGCCTATGCCAATGCCACCGAGGAGCACCGCATCGTCGATACGGAAAACGACCGCTTGAGTACCAACCACGCCGTGGTCGGCTACTTCACGGCACGCTCCTGGCGTTTGCCGGAGCACCTCTGCCAGGTGATCGCCAATCATCACAACGCCCTGGCCATCTTCAGCGATGACTCCGGGCGCGATGCCCAGCTCAAGACCTTGCTGGCCATCCTCAAGATGGCCGAGCACATCTGCGCTACCCATCGGGTGCTGGGCGGGCAGGGCGTGGATCTGGAGTGGCATTGCATCGAACAACCCATCCTCGAATACGTCGGGCTGTCGGAATACGATTTCGAGAACCTGCACGAGAGCATTCGCGATCTGGCCGTGCTGTAGCCGGCGACGGCCTGCGCGCCGCTGCCTGCGGCTTATCCGCCAGCGGCAATCCTGCTAAGGTTGCGCTCCCTCGTTTTGCAGTCGTATCGCCATGCCCGAATTACCCGAAGTCGAAACCACCCGGCGCGGCATCGCCCCTTATCTGGAAGGGCAGCGCGTCAGCCGTGTGATCGTGCGCGAGCGGCGCCTGCGCTGGCCCATTCCAGAAGACCTCGACGTGCGCCTGTCCGGGCAGCGTATTCAGTGCGTGGAGCGCCGCGCCAAGTATCTGCTGATCAAGGCCGAGGTGGGCAGCCTGATCAGCCACCTGGGCATGTCCGGCAGTCTGCGCCTGGTCGAGTCCGGGCTGGTGGCGGCCAAGCACGAGCATGTGGACATCGAGCTGGAGTCCGGCCTGGCGCTGCGCTACACCGACCCGCGACGTTTCGGGGCGTTGTTGTGGTGCGAGGATCCGCTGCGTCACGAATTGCTCGCCAGGCTCGGCCCGGAACCGCTGGGTGGGCTGTTCGATGGCGAGCGGCTGTTCCAGCTCTCGCGTGGGCGCAGCATGGCGGTCAAACCCTTCATCATGGACAACGCGGTGGTGGTCGGGGTGGGCAACATCTACGCCACCGAGGCGCTGTTCGCGGCGGGCATCGATCCGCGCCGTGCAGCCGGTTCGATTTCGCGGGCGCGCTATCTGCGCCTGGCCGAGGAGATCAAGCGCATCCTCGCCCATGCCATCGAGCGGGGGGGCACCACCTTGCGTGATTTCGTCGGTGGCGATGGCCAGCCCGGTTATTTCCAGCAGGAGCTGTTCGCCTACGGGCGCGGCGGCGAGTTCTGCAAGGTCTGTGGCAGCACCCTGCGCGAAGTCAAACTGGGCCAGCGGGCGAGTGTGTATTGCCCGAAATGTCAGCGCTGAGCGAACCCTCACTTTCATAAGAACAAGAAGCACCGAGGTGGATCGATGTCCGGTAACTACTTGCCGCCCAATCCTGTGGCCGAATGGCTGGGGCGTAGCGTATTGAAACTCATGGGCTGGCGCATCGAGGGCGAGTTGCCGAAGATCGACCAGTTCGTCGCCATCGGCGCCCACCATACGTCCAATTGGGACTTCGTCATCTTCATTGCGCTGAAGTTCGTGCTGCGCCTGAATGCGCGCTGGTTCGGCAAGCACAGCATCTTTCGCTGGCCGTTCGGCGGGCTGATGCGTGCCTGGGGCGGCATTGCCATCCGTCGCGATCGCCAGCTCAATACGGTGGAGCAGGCGGTACAGGCCTTCCGTGACAACCGGCAGTTCATCCTGGTGCTGTCGCCGGAGGGCACGCGCAAGAAGGTGGAGCGCTGGAAGATGGGCTTCTACCATATCGCCCGTGGCGCAGGCGTGCCCATCGTCATGGGTGCTCTGGATTACCAGAACCGCCGCGTGGTGATCGGCCCGACCTTCTATCCGACGGGGGACGAGCAGGCCGATCTGGCCAGCATGCTGGCATTCTTCCGGCCTTATGTGCCGAAAAAGCCGGAATACGCCTTTCACGGCGATTGACGTCCGTCACGCTGACAATTGCCAGGGCGCTGTTATAGTTACTGGCACTTACTCGCACAAACTAAGGATCGATCCATGAAAGCGTTCCGCACCTGCGCTGCCGTTCTGGCGTTGACCTCTGGCTTGCTGGCACTGCCGACCCAGGCGGAAGTGGCGCAGCAGAACGTCAGTGGCGACCCGCTCTATACCGTCGAAGCCCCCAAGGGCTATGCCATGGTCGGTGACCTGGTCATCGCCCGGCCCCTGCTGATCGGCGCCACCGCCATCGGCGCAGCGGCCTTCATCGTCAGCCTGCCGTTCACCGCACTGGGCGGTAACGTCGGCGAAGCGGCGCAATCGTTGGTGGTCGAACCCGGTCGCGAAGCCTTCGTGCGCTGCCTGGGCTGCACCAGCAGCGGTTACAAGCAGGACTGATTCGACTCATAAGCTAGCTATTGAAAAACGTAGGCGAGGCAGGCAAGACAAGGCAAAAACAGCCGAAAAAGCGGAGTTTACGTGCTGTAAATGAGCATTTTGAGGCTGTTTTAAACGCAGTATTGCCAACGCAGATAGTTTTTCAAGCGGCCTCTCGCCCACATGGGGGTGAGAGGCCGCTTGCGTTCGTGCGCCGATAAAGGGATGAAGCGGTGATCATCAAGTATGTGCGTGGGCTGATGCTGGTTCTGCTCGTGGCAGGGCTGCTCGCCTCGTTCTGGCTCAACCAGGGCTGGCTGCAACTCTGTGCCGGCCTGGCGATCTTCCTGTTCGGCATGCAGTGCCTGGAAGAAGGGCTGCGGCAGCTCGCCGGTAGCAAGCTGGAGCAGATTCTCGGGCGCAGCACGGCCACGCCGTTCAAGAGCCTGCTGTTCGGTGTCGGCGGTACGCTGCTGCTGCAATCCAGCACGCTGGTGTCGTTGCTGACCATCGCCTTCATCAGCACCGGGTTGATCCAGCTGGCCGGCGGTATCGCCATTCTGTTCGGCGCCAACCTCGGTGCCACCAGTGGCATCTGGTTGCTGGCGCTGGCCGGGCAGAATCTCAGCCTCAGCCCCTTGGCCCTGCCCTTGCTGGTGTTCGGTGTGCTGGCGGGTTTCTTCGGCGACAGGAGCAAGGCAGCGGGGCGTATCGTGCTGGGCATCGCCTTCATCTTCCTCGGCATCGATCAGATCAAGGAGGGGTTCGCCAGCTTCGGCGATGGCCTGGACATGACGGGCCTGCAAGCCGATGGTTGGCGCGGTGCGCTGCTGTTCACCGGCATCGGCATGGCCATCACCGTGGTGCTGCAGTCCAGCCACGCGACCCTGATGCTGACCCTGGCGGCCCTGGCCAGTGGGCAACTGGAGCTGGGCCAGAGCCTGGCCATCGCCATCGGTTCCAACGTCGGTAGCAGCGTCACCACCGCCTTCGTCGGCTCCCTTGGCGGCAACCGCAGTGGCCAGCGTCTGGCCCTGGCCCATGTGCTGTTCAATATCACCACTGGCGTCATTGCCTTCTGCCTGCTTGGCCCGCTGGCCTGGCTGGTGCATGCGCTGGCCGAGCCACTGGGCCTGGGTGGCAACAGCCTGATCCAACTGGCGATGTTCCACACCCTGTTCAACGCCATGGGCGTTGCCCTGTTCTGGCCACTGCAGGCGCGCCTGGCGCAGTGCCTGATTCGCTGGCTGCCGGAGCGGGTCGAGCCGCAGGTGCTGATCACCGAGGCGGCGCCGACGCAGGTGGCCGAACCCGAGCCACGCCACGCCCGCTACCTCAACGAGCGCGCGCTGTATTCGGTGGAGTCGGCCTCGGTCGCGGTGGTGCAGGAGTTGGGGCACCTGGGCCGCTTGAGCCTGGAGGTGATCTGCCATGCCCTCTACCTGCCGGTGGAGCAACTGGCGCAGGCCAGGGCCGACGAGCAGTTGCTGCAGGCCCGGCCGCAGCAGCCGGGCGTCGACGCCGAGCGTCTCTACCAGCGCCACATCAAGGGGGTGTATGGCGATCTGCTGAGCTTCATGGGGCGCATGGAATTGCCCATGGACGAGGCGCACCAGCAGTTCTGGAACACGTGCCAACTGGCGGCGCTGCAACTGGTGGATGCGGTCAAGGATGCCAAGCACCTGCAGAAGAATCTCGGCCATTACCTGGAGCAGCCGCCTTCGGGCGCGCGCACCTGTTATGTCGAGTTGCGTCGTCATCTACTGCTGACCCTGCACGAGTTGCGCGAACTGGCCCGCAGTGAGCTGGAAGAGGAAGCCTGGCGCTCACGCCTGGCCTGGCTGGACGACCAGGCCGCGGAGTTCGACGCTCAGTTTCGCCAGCGGCTGTTCAGCGAAGTGCGCTACGGCCACCTCGACGGCCTGCAGACCAGCTCGTTGATGAACGACCTGGGCTACGTCAGCCGTATCTTCCAGAGCCTGCGCAACGTGCTGATGCTGGGCGACGAGCAGACGTTGTTCCGTGAGCTGCGACGTTTCGCCCATGAGCAGGAAAGCCTGATCGAGACCCCGTAGCCCGGATGCAATCCGGGGCTGTGGCGTGAGGGCTTCCCGGATTTCATCCGGGCTACGGTTCCTCATGAGCAAGAGGCCTGATCGAGCTCTCCTGACATGACGTTCGGTGTAGCCCGGATGTAATCCGGGGGCCAGAAGCCGCGGACTCCGTCCGGATCACGGCTCCAGGGCCGGCGTTGCGCGAGCGCTATTTCTTGCCTGGCCCCACCAGCGATTGGCCGATGCCGCGCGGATCGCTCGCCGCCTGCACCTCGCCGCTGACCTTGTTCCAGAACAGCACCTGCTGGTTGCCGTATTGCCGATCCAGGCGCTTGAGGCTGTAGCCGCGCGCTTGCAGCTCGGCGACCTGCTCGTCCGTGAAGGTGTCCGGCTCATGCTCGATCACGTCAGGCAGGAACTGATGGTGGTAGCGGGCCACGGCGGGCCAGCTTGCGACGGGTTGGCCGTCGAGGTATTGCAGCATCGCCAGCAGCACCATGCTGGGAATGCGGCTGCCCCCCGGTGTGCCGAAGGCAGTGAACTCGTCGGTGCTTTCGAGAAAGCTCGGGCTCATCGACGACAGCGGTCGCTTGCCACCGGCGATCAGGTTGGCCTGGCTGCCCACCAGGCCGTAGGCGTTGGACTCATCGACAGCGGCGGCGAAGTCGTCCATCTCGTTGTTGAGCAGCATGCCGGTGCCGGGCACGGTGAAGGCAGAGCCGAACGGCAGGTTGACCGAGAGGGTGGCGGCCACCGCATTGCCGTCGGCGTCGAGTACGGCGAAGTGGGTGGTGTTGTCGCCCTCGTTCCAGGTGCCGGCCGGTGGCAGGCTGGCGCTGGGAGTGGCGCGGCGCGGTTCGATGCTGCCGGCGAGCACGGCCAGGTGGCCAGGGGAGAGCATCTCGTCCAGTGGATTCTTGACGAAATCCGGATCGCCCAGCAGCTCGCGGTCACGGTAGGCGCGGCGCAGGGCTTCGACCACGTAATGCACGCGCTGCACGGGTTCGGCATCGCGCCAGGGCAGTTGCTCGAGCACCGCCAGGCTCTGCGCCAGGGCCACGCCACCGGCCGAGGGTGGCGGTGCGCTGATCAGTTCGTGGCCGTCTTCCAGGGTGAAGCGCAGGGGCTTGCGCCGCTCCACCTGGTAGCCGCGCAGGTCATCCATGGTCCAGATGCCTCCGGCGCGGCGCACGCCCTCGACCAGGCGCTCGGCCAGGGCACCATCGTAGAAGCCGGGGCGACCCCGTTGCGCCAGGGTCTGCAGGGTGGCGGCCAGTTCCGGTTGGCGCAGCAGATAACCTTCGGCGGGCACCTGGCCCTGGTTGAGGAACAGGCGTGCGCTTTCCGGATCATCACGCAATGCCGCCAGGCGCCAGGTGGCGCGCTCGCGGTAGATGCGGTCGATGGTGAAACCGTCGCGGGCCAGGGCGATGGCCGGGGCCAGGCTGGTTTTCAGCGGCAGGCGGCCATGCTTCTCGGCCAGCTCCACCAGCGCGGCGGGCAGGCCGGGAATGGCGGCGGCGAGCGCGCCGTCGAGCGACAGCTCGCGCTGCACCTGGCCCTCGCGCACGTACATGTCGGGCTTGGCTTCCAGCGGGGCGCGCTCGCGGGCGTCGAGAAAGTCATAGGTCGGCGTTTCGCCGGCACTGCGCAGCAGGAAGAACCCGCCGCCACCCAACCCCGACCCATAGGGCTCGACCACGGCCAGGGCGGCACTGGCGGCCACGGCGGCGTCGAAGGCGTTGCCGCCGGCGTCGAGCATCTTTTGCGCGGCGGCGCTGGCAGCAGGGTGGGCGGTGGCGATGGCGGCCTGATGTGGTGCGGCCTGCGCCAGCAGGCTGGCAGCGAGCAGCAGGGTCGATAGCAGAAGTTTGCGCAGCATGCGATCTACCTAGGTCGACTGAAGGAAGCCGCAGCTTAACAGTCTTGCCCTGGCGTGCGCGCCTGGTAGGTGTGAGGCTTGGCTCGCGTTCAGGCCTTGCCGGTGATGATCAGGTACTTCTGCATCAGTTCATCCTTGCTCTCGACGTTGTTCTCGTCGAGGGGGATGCAGTCCACCGGGCACACCTGTTGGCACTGCGGCTCGTCGTAATGGCCGACGCATTCGGTACACAGGTTGGGGTCGATCACGTAGATCTCCTCACCCTGGGAGATGGCGCCGTTGGGGCACTCGGGTTCGCAGACGTCGCAGTTGATGCAATCGTCGGTGATGATCAGGGACATGGAACAACTCCTGTCGAGGTGTCGGCCTCGACACAGGCAGATAACGATGGCGCAAATTGTGCCGGATTGCCGCGTCTTGCGCCATGCGACCTTGCTGCGCAGGGCAGGCGCTGGAGCCTGCCCAGGGCCTCAGGCCTTGCGAAAGCGCTCTTGCAGGGCTTCGGCCACGGCCGGGTGGACGAACTTGGTAATGTCGCCACCCAGGGCGGCGATTTCGCGCACCAGGGTCGAGGAAATGAAGGAGTACTTCTCCGACGGGGTGAGGAACAGGCTCTCCACGTCCGGCGCCAGTTGGCGGTTCATGTTGGCCAGCTGGAACTCGTACTCGAAGTCCGACACCGCGCGCAGGCCACGCAGGAAGACATTGGCCCCTTGCTCCTTGACGAAATGCGCGAGCAGGCTGGAGAAACCCACTACTTCGACGTTGGGCAGGTGCTTGGTGACCTCGCGGGCCAGCGCGACGCGTTGTTCCAGGGGGAACAGCGGGTTCTTCTTGGGGCTGGCGGCGACGGCGATGATGACGTGATCGAACAGGCGCGCAGCGCGTTCGACCAGATCGCCATGGCCTTTGGTGATGGGGTCGAAGGTGCCGGGGTATAACACACGATTCATCGGTACGTCCTGGCGGGTCGAAAAGGACTCGGATGGTAGCGCAGCGCATGCCAGCGGCCAAGCCGCGGCCTGCGCTGTGTTTTCCAGCGCCAGGTTAGTAGCGTCTAGCTCGGGCTTTTCAGCCGTTCACCCAGGAGTGTGGCGAGTTTGGCGGTGAGCCCATAGATCGACAGTTGCGGGTTGGCGCCGATGCTGGTGGGGAACAGCGAGCCGTCGTGGATCGACAGGTTGTCGAGCTGATGATGCCGGCCAAGGCTGTCGACCACCGCCTGCTGCGGGTCTTCGCCCATGGCGCAACCACCCATGACGTGGGCGCTGCCCAGGCGGGTGCGGTACAGCGCCAGGTCGAGGTCATTGATCATCTGCTTGGCCTTGCTCCAACTGTCGACGAAGCGCGCATCGGCATGGATCGGCAGCACCGCCTTGGCCCCGGCGGCGAACTGGATCTCGGCCATGGTCAGGAAGGCGCGGCGCACGCCGTCCCAGGTGTAGTCGGTCATCTGGTAGTCGAGCACCGGGCTGCCGTCGCCGCGCAGTTCCACGCGCCCTTCGGCACTATCGGGGTGGAAGCCGTCGCGCAGCAGGGCGAGCATCATGTTGGTGTGCGGCAGTTGCTCCATGCGCAGGGCGTTGTCCTCGCCGAAGCCGCCGAGCAGGGTGGCGGTCAGGGCCGGTTGCAGCGGCGGTACTTCCAGCTTGAAGGACAGGCGCCCGGTGGTGCCGTCGTCCCATTGGAAATGGTCGGAGTACAGCGACTGCGGCGCGCCGTAGAAGGGGTTGATCACCTGATCGAAATGCCCGGCGGAGAAGTTCACCAGATGCAGGTAGGTGCGCCGGCCCACGCGCTTGTGCGGGTCGGGCGCTTCCGAGCGCAGGAGGATGCCGGGCGTGTTGATGCCGCCGCCAGCCAGCACGTAATGCCGCGCCTTGACGCGAATGCGCTTGCCGTTGGGATCCACGCAGCGCTCGTCCATGCCCAGGCAGTCGAGGCCGACCACCTTGTCGCCTTCGATCACAAGCTTGTCGGCGCGTGCCAGGTAGAGCAGCTCACCGCCAGCATCGAGCGTGGCGGGGATGGTGGTGACCAGCATCGATTGCTTGGCGTTGGTCGGGCAGCCCATGCCGCAGTAACCGAGGTTCCAGCAGCCGCGCACGTTGCGCGGGATTACCGCCCAGTGATAACCGAGCTTGTCGCAGCCGGTGCGGATCACCTCGTTGTTGGCATTCGGAGGCACCGCCCAGGGGGCGACGCCGAGGCGTTGCTCCATCTTCTCGAACCAGGGCGCCATGGACTCGACGTCATGGCCCTTCACGCCAAAGGCCTCGGCCCAGTAAGCCAGGGTCTGCGGCGGGGTGCGGAAGCTGCTGGTCCAGTTGACCAGGGTGGTGCCGCCCACGGCCCGGCCCTGCAGGATGGTGATGGCGCCATCCTTGCTCATGCGGCCGATGCCTTCCTGATAGAGCGTCGGGTAGGCCTCGGCCTCCTGCATCTTGAAGTCGTCGCTGGTCTTGAGCGGGCCTTCCTCGATCAGCAGCACCTTGTAGCCGGCGGCGCTGAGGATTTCCGCCGTGGTGCCGCCACCGGCACCGCTGCCGACGATGGCGACATCGGCTTCCAGGGTCAGGTCGTTTTCCAGGCGCGAGCCGTCATGGGTCTTCCAACCCCTGGCCAGGCCTTGCTTGAACAGATCGGGTACAGGCATTTCAGGCTCTCTTCTTGTCATTCACAGCGAGCGAGACGGGGCGGGTAGGGTGCGCTGCGCGCACCGAGGCTCAACCCCGTTTTGTGGTATGCATGGCGCACCCTACCAGGCTGTTGAAAAACTACCTACGTGGCCATTGCTGCGTTAAAAACAGCCTCAAAATGCTCATTTACAACACGTAAACTGCGCTTTTTCGGCTGTTTTTGCCTTGCACTGACTGCCTCGCCTACGTTTTTCAACGGCCTGCTACGGGAGCCGCGACAGGTCTTCAGACGGTGGGCGGCCCCGGATAGCCGCAGTGCGCCCAGGCCTCGGGCCGGCTGTACCAGGCCATCATCACCAACTGCAGCAGTGAGGAATGGCCCATGCGCAGCAGGCTCAGGCTGCTGTTCTGCCAGCGCTGGAGAAAGTTGCGCACATCGGCTGCGCTGGCGTTTTCCCAACTGCCCCAGACGCCGGTCAGCGGGCCGCGGGTGACGGCCATGCTCTGCACGTCGAACAGCTGCATGGTGAGCCCGCGCATCTCCGGCGACAGATACGCCAGGCTGTGGTCGAGGCTCTTGATGGTGCCCTCGACGGTCTGTGGCATCTGCCCGGTGGGCACTGCGCCGTCCAGCATCACCGGGATCAGTGCACGCAGGAAGGGCATGTCGCTGCTACGCAGGATCAGGTAGCCGTTGGCCGGTGTGCTGGCCGAGCAGCCGCTGAGGCTGGCCGTCAGTCCGATGGTGCCGAGCATGGCCGTGCCCATCAGACCGATCTTGAGCAGGTTGCGCCGCGACAGGTGCGGCGGTTGTAGGGCGGTGTCGTGCATTGTTGTTATCACCTGGCAGAGCGGGCCGCTGGCCCGCGTGGATCAGCGTACGAACAATTTGTAGACCAGCTTCTGGATCGCCTTGCCGTAGGGCGGGTAGATCAGCTTGGCGGCGTTGAAACGCTGCTTGATGAACACCCCCTTGGCCTTGCTGAACGTCAGGAAGCCTTCATGGCCGTGGTAATGGCCCATGCCCGAGGGGCCGATGCCGCCGAACGGCATGTCGTCCTGGGCGACGTGCAGCAGGGTGTCGTTGAGGCACACGCCACCGGAGTGGGTCTCGTGCAGCACGCGCTGTTGTTCGCGCTTGTCGTACCCGAAGTAGTACAGGGCCAGCGGGCGCGGTCGGGCGTTGACGTAGGCGAAGGCGTCTTCCAGGCGGTCATAGGGCACCACGGGCAGCAGCGGGCCGAAGATTTCGTCCTGCATCACCTTCATCTCGTCGTTCACGTTCAGCAGCAGGCTCTGCGGCAGACGCCGGCCCTGGCTCTGCGGGAACAGCGGGACGATGCGCGCGCCCTTGGCCTCGGCATCCTGCAGGTAGCCATTGAGGCGGGCCAACTGGCGCTCGTTGATGATGGCCGTGTAATCCGGGTTGTCCGCCAGCGTCGGGTAGAAGCGCTGCACCACGCCGCGGTAGGCGTCGACGAAGCCGTCGACACGATCCCTTGGCACCAGCACATAGTCGGGCGCCACGCAGGTTTGCCCAGCATTTAGGCTCTTGCCGAAGGCGATGCGCTCGGCAGCGTCGGCCAGCGGGACATCGGCGGAAACGATGGCCGGCGACTTGCCGCCCAGCTCCAGGGTCACCGGGGTGAGGTTTTCGGCGGCGGCGCGCATCACATGTTTGCCGATGCTGGTGGCGCCGGTGAACAGCAGGTGATCGAAGGGCAGCTTGGAGAAGGCCATGCCCACTTCCGCCTCGCCCAGTGCGACGCTGACCAGATCCTCGGGGAAGATGCGCGCCAGCAGTTGCTTGAGCAGCAGCGAGGTGACCGGCGTGGATTCGCTCATCTTGATCATCACCCGGTTGCCGGCGGCCAGGGCGCCGGTCAATGGGCCGATAGCCAGGAACAGCGGGTAGTTCCACGGCACGATGATGCCGACCACGCCCAGCGGCTGGTAGACCACCTTGGCGGCAGCGGGCATGAACTGCAGGCCGACGCTGCGCCGCGAAGGCTTCATCCATTTGCGCAGGCGCTTGGTCGCATAGTGGATGCCGTGCAGGCTGGGCATCAGTTCGGCGAGGCGGGTTTCGTCGGCCGAGCGATTGCTGAAGTCCTCGGAGATCGCTGCCACCAGGGCCTCCTGCTGCTCGGTCAGCAGTTCGCGCAGGGAACTCAGCCACTGGATGCGCTGCTCGGCCGATGGCATCGGGTTGGCGGCGAACGCCGAGCGCTGCAGGGCGAAGGTGTCGTCTAGCTGATCGATCTGCTGTTGGCTGTGCTGCAGGTAGGCGATGTTGCTGGCCATGGCGTTGCTCCGGAACGTTCCAGTCTGTGGGGTACTGGATGTTTAGAGTAATTGCTCTATTCTGTCAAATAGGATGCCGCGCGCCCGACTTCCCTGCACCCTAACCAAAGGACAGCGCGTGGCCCTGGCGAGCCGGCGAGGTAACACTTCACCTGTTTCTGCCTGTACCTTTGTCATTTTGCAGTCGAGAACGAGCCGAGCATGGCGCCGCCAAAGACCCGTGACCGCATCGTTGCCGCGAGCCTGAGCCTGTTCAACAGCCAGGGCGAGCGCAACGTGACGACCAACCATATCGCCGCCCACCTGGGCATTTCGCCGGGCAACCTGTACTACCACTTCCGCAACAAGCAGGTGATCATCGCCGAGCTGTTCGCCCAGTACGAAGCGCAGGTCGACAGCTTTCTGCGCCCACCCGAGGGGCGTGCGTTGACCGTGGACGACAAGACCTTCTATCTCGAGGCGCTGCTGGCCGCGATGTGGCACTACCGCTTCCTGCATCGCGATCTGGAGCACCTGCTCGATTCCGACGCCGAGCTGGCCGAGCGCTACCGTGCCTTCGCCGGACGTTGCCTGGTGGGGGCGCAGGCCATCTATCAGGGCTTCGTCGACGCCGAGATCCTGTTGATGAGCACGGCGCAGATCGAGGCGCTGACGCTCAACGCTTGGATCATCATGACTTCCTGGGTGCGCTTTCTCTGCACCGCCGGGGCCAACCCGGACAACCTCAGCCAGGACATGCTGCGCCGTGGCATCTATCAGGTGCTGGCGCTGGAGGGCGGCTATATCGCCCCGGCCGCGCGTGAGGCGGTGGAGGCCCTGTATGAGCGCCTGCACGTACCTCTGGAGCAGGTGCTGGGCTGATTGGTGTCGTCCCGGATTTCATCCGGGCTACAACACCGAGGTAGAGCCGTAGCCCGGATGCAATCCGGGGCATTGCTTGTATAGAACCCTGGATTTTATCCAGGCTACGCAGCTCAGGTGTTCAGCGCGGCCAGCCATTGCGGAATGCGCCGCTCCAGGTAATAGACCGGATGACGCGGGCTGCCCTCGACGAAGCCGACGTGGCCGCCCTTGGCGTGCAGCTCGAACTCGGTGCCAGGCGCCAGCTCGCTGGCTTCCGGCAGGCTGTGGCGGAAGATGAAGGGGTCGTCCTCGGCCTGGATGATCAGCGTGCGCGTGCGGATGTCGCCCAGGTAGAAGCGGCTGGAGGCGCGCCGGTAATAGTCGTGGGCATTGCTGAAACCATGCAGCGGTGCGGTGATGCGCCCATCGAAGTCCCAGAAGGTGCGCATGCCGTCCAGCGGGCCGAGGCGCTCCAGCACCGACAGGTGTTCGCCACGGCCCTGCTCGCTGAACAGGCGCTGCTTGTTGTTCACGTAGGCCACCAGCTCGCGCATGAAATGCGCCTGGTACACCCGTGAGAAGCCCAGGCCGATGCGGTCGGCGCACTGATCCAGACGGAAGGGCACCGAGACCGCCACGGCGCCTTGCAGCGGGCATTGCGCTCCGCTTTCGCCGAGGTACTTGAGCAGCACGTTGCCACCCAGGGAATAGCCCACGGCGTACAGCGGCGCCATCGGTCGCTGCGCGCGCAAGTGCGCCACCACCGAGGCCAGATCCTCGCTGACGCCCGAGTGATAGCCGCGCGGCAGCAGGTTGGGCTCACCGGAACAGCCGCGCCAGTTCAGCGCCACGCTGGCCCAGCCGCCTGCGGCCAGAGCCTGCTGCAGGCCGAGCACGTAAAGCGAGCTGGAGCTGCCGGTCAGGCCATGCAACACCAGCACCAGCGGTGCATGAGCGTCGTGCGGGCCATGCCAGTCAAGGTCGAGAAAGTCGCCATCGTCCAGCCACAGCCGTTCGCGCTGCCGTTCCAGTTGCGGTGGCTTGCGGCAGAAGGGGTTCCACAGCGTCTGCAGATGCGGGCCGGGGAGCCACCAGGCGGGGCGAAAGTCAGTGTTCATGCTGCGGTCGATCATCGGTATTAGACGTAGCCCGGATGCAATCCGGGAATGGTGGCCCTGGATTTCATCCAGGCTACGGAGGCAGTGGGAGCGGTTCCGTAGGGTGGATCGGGGCGCGTAGATGACGCTTCACCCATCCACCGAGCGTGTCACCATGGTGGATGTAAAAGGCGACATCCACCCTACGCACTTCATCCACGCTGCCACAGCGCGTAATGCACCTGGCCGGTGTGCTTCTCGCGATGCAGGCGCCAGTTGCCGGGCAGGCTGAGGGTCGAGGGCGCAGTTTCGCTTTCGGTATAGATCCAGGCGTCATCGGCCAGCCAGCCCTGCGTTTCCAGCAGGTTGCAGGCGCCTTGCAGCAGATCTTTGTGGAAGGGCGGGTCGAGCAGGACGATATCGAAGTGCCGGGGTGCCGGGCGCGCCAGCAGTTGCAGGGCATCGCCCAACTGGATCTCGCCAGCGCTGCATTGCAGCGCTGCCAGATGCCCGCGCAAGGCTGTCACCGAGGCTGGGTTGAGGTCGCAGGCCAGGCCACTGGCGGCGCCGCGTGACAGGGCTTCGAGCAGCAGCGCGCCACTGCCGGCGAAGGGGTCGAGTACATGAGCACCCTCGACATAGGGCGCCAGCCAGTTGAACAGGGTTTCGCGCACGCGATCTGGCGTCGGGCGCAGGCCTGGGCCGTCGGGGAAGGCGAAGCGCCGTGAGCGCCACTGGCCGCCGATGATGCGCAACTGGCCCTGGCCGCCATGGGCCTTGGCGGCCGGTTTCTGCGGGGTACGGCCACGCATCAGTGCGGCACCGTGCTGGGGCGCTCGGCCGGGCGCTCGGTGGGCGGCGGCAGTTCTTTCTGTGGCACGGTCGGGCCAGCGGTCACTACTACCATTGCATTCGGGTCGAGGTGCTTGGCCATCGCCGCCTTGACCTGCTCGGTGGTCAGGCTCTGCACCTGGCGCATGAAGTCGTCCAGGTAGCTCAGCGGCAGGTCGTAGAAGCCCATGGAGGCCAGTTGCCCGACGATGTCGGCATTGCTCGCGGTGGACAGCGGGAAGCTGCCAGCCAGTTCGCGCTTGGCGTCGTCCAGTTCCTGCTGGGTGGGGCCGTCACGCAGGTAATCGGCGAGCAGCTTGTTGACCAGCGCCAGGGTGCCTTGGCTGAGTTCGGCGCGGGTCTGCAGGTTGATCATGAACGGGCCGCGTGCCTGCATGGCGCTGAAGCCGGAGTACACGCCATAGGTCAGGCCGCGCTTCTCGCGCACTTCACTCATCAAGCGGGTGCCGAAGCCGCCGCCGCCGAAGATCTGGTTGCCCAGGTACAGCGCGGCGTAGTCCGGGTCGCGACGGTCGATGCCGAGCTGGGCGAGCATCAGGTGGGTCTGATTGGACGGGTACTCGATATGGCTGGTACCGGGTTTGGGCGTTTGCGGCTGGGGGATCTTCGCCAGTGCCGGGCCTGACGGCAGGGCAGCGGAAACCTGGCTGGCGATGGTCTCGGCCTCGCTGCGCGAGAGGTCGCCGACCAGGGCGATCACCGTGTTGCCGGCGGCATAGGCGCGGGCATGGAAGGCCTGCAGTTGCTGGCGGGTGATGCCTGGGATCGACTGCGGCGTGCCATCGCTGGGGTGAGCGTAGGGGTGCTGGCCGTACAGGCGCTCGAACAGCTCCAGGCTGGCCAGCTTACCGGGGTTCTGCTTCTGGTACTCGAAGCCGGCGAGCAACTGGTTCTTGATCCGCACCAGCGAGTCGGCGGGGAAGGTGGGCTTGCCCAGCACCTCGCTGAACAGCGCCAGGGCGTGCGTGCGTTGTTCCGGCGCGCTCAGGCTGCGCAGGCTGGCCACGGCCATGTCGCGGTAGGCGCCGTTGCCGAACTCGGCCCCGAGGCCCTCGAAGCCGGCGGCGATGGCGCCGACATCCTTGCCCGGCACGCCTTCATTGAGCATGGCGTTGGTCAGGGTGGCCAGGCCCGGTACGCCGTCATCATGGCTGCTGCCGGCGGCGAAGGTCAGGCGCAGGTCGAACATCGGCAGCTCATGCGCTTCGACGAACAATACCTTGGCGCCCTCGGCGGTGTGCCAGCTCTGGATGTCCAGGGTGCGGCGGGTCGGCGCCTGGTCATCGAGCGCGGCCAGCGACTGCAGTTTGCCGCCATCGCCGCTCGGGGCATGGCTGGAGAAGGTGCTGCAGGCGCCCAGCGCCAGAGCGGCGGACAGGGCCAGGCCGAGCAGGCCCAGGCGGCGGTGCTCAGTCTTCATGACGGGACTCCTCATGGCGGGACTCTTCGGGTAGTACCTGGGCGACGCTGAGGCGGTCGCGAACGAAGAAGGTGCGGGCGGCCTGCTGGATGTCGGCCGGGGTCACGGCGCTCAGCTCGGCCAGTTCCTGGTCGATCAGTTGCCAGGACAGGCCAACGGTTTCCAGTTGGCCGATGCTGGTGGCCTGGCTGCTGATCGAGTCGCGCTCGTAAACCAGGCCGGCGATGACCTGGGCGCGTACCCGGGCCAGTTCGGCGCTGGATGGCGGCGTCTTCTTCAGCGCTTCCAGTTCGCGCCACAGACCGGCTTCGACCTGTTCCAGGGTCTTGCCCTTCTGCACGTTGGGGGTGGCGCTGAGCACGAACAGGCTGTCGCCACGGGTGAAGGCGTTGTACCAGGCGCTGGCACCGGAAACGAGTTCTTCGCCTCGTTCCAGGCGGGTGGGTAGGCGTGCGCTGTAACCGCCATCGAGCAGGGCGGCGGCCAGGCGCAGCGCATAGACCTGGCGTGGCGTTGCCGCAGTGGCCAGGCCTGGCACGTTGAAGCCCATCAGCAGGCTCGGCAGTTGGGTCTTGAGGTGCAGGGTGATGCGTCGCTCACCGGCGTTCTGCAACTCCAGCGGCAGCTTGGCGACGGGCACCTCACGGCGCTCGATGGCGCCGAAATAGCGCTGGGCCAGGGTCTTGACCTCATCGGCGCTGACATCGCCGACCACCACCAGGGTGGCGTTGTTCGGCGCATACCACTTCTGATACCAGGCGCGCAGTTCATCGATGTGCATGCGCTCGAGATCGGCCATCCAGCCGATGGTGGGAATGCTGTAGCCGCTGGCCGGGTAGGCCATGGCCTTGAAGCGCTCGAAGGCCTTGGCCGAGGGGCGGTCGTCGGTGCGCAGGCGGCGCTCCTCCTTGATTACCTCGATTTCCTTGGCGAACTCGGCTGCGGGCAGTTGCAGGCTGGCCAGGCGGTCGGCCTCCAGCTCCAGGGCCACCGGCAGGCGGTCGCGAGCCAGCACCTGGTAGTAGGCGGTGTAGTCGTCGCTGGTGAAGGCGTTCTCTTCGGCGCCCAGCTTGCGCAACACCTCGGAGGCTTCGCCCGGGCCAAGCTTGGCGCTGCCCTTGAACATCATGTGCTCCAGGGCATGGGACAGGCCGGTGGAACCGGGCGTCTCGTAGCTGGAGCCGACCTTGTACCAGATCTGCGAGACCACCACGGGGGCGCGGTGATCCTCGCGGACGATGACCTTGAGGCCATTGTCCAGGGTGAATTCGTGGGTGGGTTGGGCGGTGGCGGCGAAGGTTGTCAGCGGAGCGCAGAGCAAGCTGAACAGCAAGCCGAGCGAGCGGCGGGCAATGGCATTCATCGAGAGTCTGACCTGTCGGATAGCCTGGGCGGTCGTACCGCCGGCGGGCGAAGAGGTGCTAGGATACCCCATCCTTTTCCGGGGCGGCGCGGCAAGGCGTTGCAGCCTGTTGGCGACCGCTCCCCTGAGATGCAGCGACCCATGTTTGGTTCCAAAGACGACAAGAAGTCGCCGGCCGAGGCTGGCGCGCAAACCCCGCCTGTGACCGAAGAAAAGAAATCCCTGTTCAGTTGGTGGCGCAAGAAGCCGGCTGAGGGTGCGGCCGAGCCGGCCCAGCCCACGCCGGCGCCTGCGTCAGCCGAGCAGCCTGAGCCTGCTCAGGCGCCTGCCGCGGCCTCTACGCCCGAGCCGCTGCCGACAGCCGAGGCGCAAACCAGCGAGGTTACGCCCGCGCCAGCCGAGCAGCCGGCGCCGCGCCTGGCCGAGGCCGCGCCCGCTGAGCCTGTGATTGCCGAGGCGCCGCCAGCGGCTCCCGAGCCCGTCATCGAGGCCGTACCGGCGTCCGCTCCGCCAGCGCCCGTCGCCACGCCGGCCACCCAGGAAAAACCGAGTTTCTTCGCCCGCCTCAAGCAGGGCCTGTCCAAGACCAGCGCTAGCCTTGGCGAGGGCATGGCCAGCCTGTTCCTCGGCAAGAAGGCCATCGACGACGACCTGCTCGACGACCTGGAAACCCGCCTGCTCACCGCCGATGTCGGCGTCGAGGCGACCACCACCATAATCGGCAACCTGACCAAGCGCGTGGCGCGCAAGGAACTGGCCGACAGCGGCGCGCTGTACAAGGCGCTGCAGGAAGAGCTGGTGACCCTGCTCAAGCCGGTGGAACAGCCGTTGGTGATCGACAGCGCCAAGCAGCCCTATGTGATCCTCGTCGTCGGCGTGAATGGCGTGGGCAAGACCACCACCATCGGCAAGCTGGCCAAGAAGCTGCAGCTCGAAGGCAAGAAGGTCATGCTCGCCGCTGGCGACACCTTCCGCGCTGCTGCCGTGGAGCAACTGCAGGTCTGGGGCGAGCGCAACAATATTGCGGTGATCGCTCAGCACACCGGCGCCGACTCGGCCTCGGTGATCTTCGATGCGGTGCAGGCCGCCAAGTCCCGTGGCGTCGACGTGCTGATCGCCGACACCGCCGGGCGCCTGCACACCAAGGACAACCTGATGGAAGAGCTGAGGAAGGTGCGCCGGGTGATCGGCAAGCTGGACGAGACGGCGCCGCACGAAGTGCTGCTGGTGCTCGACGCCGGCACCGGGCAGAACGCCATCAGCCAGGCCAAGCAGTTCAACCAGACGGTGAACCTCAGCGGCCTGGCGCTGACCAAGCTCGATGGCACCGCCAAGGGCGGCGTCATCTTCGCCTTGGCCAAGCAGTTCGGCTTGCCGATTCGCTACATCGGCGTGGGCGAGGGTATCGATGACCTGCGGCCGTTCCAGGCGCAGGCCTTCGTTCAGGCACTCTTCGAGGAGCGCGAGCGGGCATGATCCGATTCGAGCAGGTCGCCAAGCGTTACCCCAATGGCCATGTCGGGCTGCACGAACTGACCTTCCGCGTTCGCCCCGGCGAGTTCCTCTTCGTCACCGGCCACTCCGGCGCCGGCAAGAGCACCCTGCTGCGCCTGCTGCTGGCCATGGAACGCCCCACCAGCGGCAAGCTGCTGCTGGCCGGGCAGGATCTGTCCACCATCACCAACGCGCAGATTCCCTTCCTGCGCCGGCAGATCGGCGTGGTGTTCCAGAACCACCAATTGCTGTTCGATCGCACGGTCTATGACAACGTCGCCCTGCCGCTGCAGATTCTCGGCCTGTCCAAGCCGGAGATCGCCAAGCGCGTTGGCGCCGCACTGGAACGGGTCAGCCTCAGCGACAAGGCCGAGCAGGCGCCTGGTGACCTCTCCACCGGCCAGCAACAGCGTGTCGGCATCGCCCGTGCCATCGTCCATCGCCCGGCCCTGCTGCTGGCGGACGAACCCACCGGCAACCTCGACCCGCGCCTGGCGGCCGAGATCATGGGGGTGTTCGAGGACATCAACCAGCTCGGCACCACGGTGCTGATCGCCAGCCATGACCTGGCGCTGATCGCGCGCATGCGCCAGCGCATGCTCACCCTGCAACGCGGTCGCCTGATCGGTGACGGGGAGGCGGCCTGATGAGCGCCTCGAAGATGCCCAAGCCACAACCGGCCGAGCGGGTCGGCGCGGCGCCGCGCAACAAGGTGGTGGATCGCCCGGCCGACGAGCCGGATTTTCGCACCCTGCTCAATGCCTGGCTGGAAAGCCACCGCGCCAGCCTGGTGGACAGCCTGCGCCGGCTGGCGCGCCAGCCCATCGGCAGCTTCTTCACCTGCTGGGTGATGGCCGTGGCGCTGAGCCTGCCCATGGGCCTGTCGCTGCTGCTGGACAACGTCGAGAAGCTCGGCGGCTCCTGGCAGCGTGCGGCACAGATTTCCCTGTTCCTCGACATGTCCGCCAGCGAGCGTGAGGGCCAGGCACTACGCGAACAGGTCGCGGCGATGGACGACGTCGCCGATGCCGAGTGGATCAGCCGCGAGCAGGCGCTGGAAGAGTTCCAGCAGCTCTCCGGCCTGGGCCAGGCGCTCAAGGAGTTGCCGGAAAACCCGCTGCCCGGCGTGGTGCTGGTAACGCCCAAGGAAGTGGACAAGGCCAAGCTCGAAGCCCTGCGCCAGCGTCTGGCGGAACTGCCCAAGGTGGAGCAGGCACAGCTCGATCTGGTCTGGGTCGAGCGCCTGACCGCCATCCTCAAGCTGGGCGATCGCTTCGTCTTCGGCCTCAGCGTGCTGCTGGTGCTGGCCCTGCTGCTGGTGATCGGCAACACCATCCGCCTGCATATCGAGAACCGCCGCGCCGAGATCGAAGTGATCAAGCTGGTGGGCGGCACCGATGGTTACGTGCGCCGGCCCTTCCTCTATATGGGCGCGCTGTATGGCCTTGGCGCCGGATTGTTCGCCTGGCTGCTGCTGGCCTTCGGGCTGGATTGGCTGAACGATGCTGTAGTACGTTTGTCTGGTCTTTACGGTAGCGATTTCGCCCTGGGTGGCGTACCTTCGTCCGACGGTTTTTCCCTGCTGCTCGGCGCCGTGTTGTTGGGCTATATTGGCGCCTGGCTGGCGGTCGCTCGGCACTTGAACGAGCTGGCGCCGCGTTGAGGCGCCAGCCGGCAAGGCTGAACGCAAGCTGACAAGTCATTGTTTTGGTTGATATTGACTATCTGAGCAGGAACTTATCCACAGGCTCTGCATCAGATAGCGCAGTGCTACACTGCACGAGTTTCGTGAATCGGAGGATTCCAATGTCCACTTCCTTGCAACCTGTTCATGCTCTGGTTCCAGGCGCCAACCTGGAGGCTTACGTGCATGCGGTCAACAGCATTCCGCTGCTGACGCCCGAGCAGGAGCGTGAGTTGGCCGAGAGTCTCTATTACAAGCAGGATCTCGAGGCTGCCCGGCAGATGGTGCTGGCCCACCTGCGTTTCGTGGTGCATATCGCCCGCAGCTACTCCGGCTATGGTCTGGCCCAGGCTGACCTGATCCAGGAGGGCAACGTCGGCCTGATGAAGGCGGTCAAGCGCTTCAACCCGGAAATGGGCGTGCGCCTGGTGTCCTTTGCCGTGCACTGGATCCGCGCGGAAATCCACGAGTTCATCCTGAAGAACTGGCGCATCGTCAAGGTGGCCACCACCAAGGCCCAGCGCAAGCTGTTCTTCAACCTGCGCAGCCAGAAGAAGCGTCTGGCCTGGCTGAACAACGACGAGGTCGAGGCCGTGGCCGAGAGCCTGGGCGTCGAGCCGCATGAAGTACGCGAGATGGAAAGCCGCCTGACCGGCCAGGACATGGCCTTCGACCCAGCCAACGATGCCGACGACGACAGCGCCTTCCAGTCGCCCGCGCAGTATCTGGAAGACCACCGCTACGACCCGGCCCGCCAGCTCGAGGACGCCGACTGGAGCGACAGCTCCAGCAGCAACCTGCACGAGGCGCTGGAAAGCCTGGACGAGCGCAGCCGCGACATTCTCTACCAGCGCTGGCTGGCCGAGGAGAAGGCGACGCTGCACGACCTGGCTGCCAAGTACAATGTTTCGGCCGAGCGTATCCGCCAGCTCGAGAAGAACGCCATGAACAAGCTCAAAGGCTGTATCGCCGCCTGAGCCTGTCGAGCCAATGAGAAGCCGCACTCAGGTGCGGCTTTTTTCTGTCTGGAGCAATTGCCATGAACAAGCCGCCCCTGAAAGCGCAGCACTGGCTGCTGTTCATCGTCGTGGCCGTGGCGTTCTTCGCCTGGGGCCTCTGGTTGACACGCAGTGGCGAGGTGCAGCCGCTGGCCAGCCTGCAACAATGGCGCGATGCCCTGCTGCAACCTCTGGCGGATGACGAGCTGGCGCTACGCGACGTGCAGGCACTGGCGTCGGGTGAGCTATGGCTGCAGCCGCGACTGGATGGCGCGCGCCTGCTCTATCGCGCCCAGCTTCAAGACGAGGAGGGCGACTGGTCGCTGCAGGCCGAGGTGGCCTTGAGTGGCAAGCAACGTGACAGCCTCATGGCCGCGCAGGGGCTGCAAGCCGGTGATGCCGAGGTGGAACTGAGTGAATCACTGCTCGGGCAGATGGCCGATTTTGCCATCGCCGAGGTCAATCTCGACGCACCGCCCTCCCTGCCCAGCGAACGCCTGGCAGCCAGCCTCGGGCAGCCGCGCCTGACCCTGGAGCTGGCCGAGGGGCAGGCCTGGGTCTATCCGCAATGGGGGCTGACCGTGCACCTGCGCGAGGGTGACGTGGAATTGCTGCATGCCGTGCCTAAACGGGTATTCGCGCCACGCTCGTAGGTCGCTGTGGGGGCTTTTGGTGCGCACAGCGCACCCTACATCGATAGCCCGTAGGGTGCGCTGCGCGCACCGGCTGAAGTTATAGCCACTTCGACCACCAGTCGGGGTGCTGCGGCTCGAGCTGATCGAGGTAGTGGCTACCGCCCAGTTGCCGCATCTGCTGGCGAATCCAGGCCGCACGACGGAGGATATAGCCATCGGGGTGCCCGGCGCTCCAGCGCAATGGGTTGGGCAGTACGGCAGCCAGTTGGCTGGCCTGCCGGGTGTTGAGATAGGGCGCGCCGACGCCGAAATGATAACGCGCGGCTGCCTCTGCACCGAAAACGCCGTCGCCCCATTCGACGCTGTTGAGGTAGACCTCGAGGATGCGCTCCTTCGACCAGAGCAGCTCGATCAGCGCGGTGAACCAGGCTTCCAGGCCCTTGCGCAGCCAACTGCGGCCAGACCAGAGGAACAGATTCTTTGCCACTTGCTGGCTGAGGGTGCTGGCGCCGCGTAGCGAGCCGCCGTTCTGGTTGTGCACCAGCGCGGCCTGGATGGCGCCGATGTCGAAGCCCCAGTGCTCGGCGAACTTTTGATCCTCGCCAGCGATCACGGCCATCTTCAGATCGTCTGGCAGTTCGTTCCACGGGCGCCATTGGCGTTTCAGCTCCAGGCTCTGGCCGTCGCCCCAGGCTTCGAGCTTGCGCTCGACCATCAGCGCTGTTCCGGGTGGCGGCACCCAGCGCAGCACGAGCACCAGCAGGGCGCTGGCCAGCATCAGCCAGAGCAGCAGTTTGATTAGGCGGCGGGTCAGGGAACGAAGCATGGCGGCTATTAAAACAGAACGTCAGCACGAACGCGGATGGCAGAAGCGAATTTCTTCGCGCTCACAGGGTGTGCTGTGACAACGCGGCTCATCTGCCTTGCCGTGCCAGGGGTTACACTGCGCGGCATTGTCGTTCATTCATGGGAGGTTGCATGGCCCGTCTCTGGTTGCTGTTATCCGCCTTCGTCGGCTTTACCGGCGTCGCCCTCGGGGCCTTTGCCGCCCATGGTCTGAAGCATCGGTTGAGCGCCGATTACCTGGCGGTCTTCCAGACCGGCACCCATTACCAACTGATCCACGCCCTGGCGCTGTTCGGCGTCGGCCTGTTGGCATTGCATGCGCCGGGGCGCCTGGTCAATCTGGCCGGCGGCGCCTTCACCATCGGTATTCTGTTGTTCTCCGGCAGTCTCTACCTGCTGACCCTGAGCGGTATCGGCAAGCTGGGCATCATCACCCCCTTCGGTGGCGTGGCCTTTCTCGTTGGCTGGCTGTGCCTGGGGCTGGCCGCCTGGAGACTGGCGTAAGCGGGCCTTGTAGCCGGTGACCGTTGACGTCTTTTGACCTTGGTCGTGGCCCGCTCTCGGGCTAGAATGCCGCCCCTCTCCACAGTTGTGAGCCAGCCGCCATGCACATTCGCTTGAATGGTGAAGCCTTCGAGCTGCCCGACAACCAGAGCGTCGCCGACCTGCTGCAGCGCCTCGATCTGGTCGGGCGCCGGGTGGCGGTCGAGCTCAATCTGGACATCGTTCCACGCAGCCAGCATGCCAGCACCCTGCTCGCCGAAGGCGATCAGGTGGAAGTGGTGCATGCCATCGGCGGCGGTTGACCTCACGAGGAGTTTTCCATGAGCCCAGTTCGCAACGACAAGCCTTTTACCCTGGCTGGCCGTACCTATCAGTCGCGCCTGCTGGTGGGTACCGGCAAGTACAAGGATATGGACGAAACCCGTGATGCCATCGCCGCTTCCGGCGCCGAGATCGTCACCGTGGCCGTGCGCCGTACCAATATCGGCCAGAACCCCGGCGAGCCGAACCTGCTCGACGTGATCAGCCCCGAGCAGTACACCATCCTGCCCAACACCGCCGGCTGCTATGACGCGGTCGAGGCCGTGCGCACCTGCCGCCTGGCCCGCGAGCTGCTCGACGGTCACAAGTTGGTCAAGCTGGAAGTGCTGGCCGACCAGAAGACCCTGTTCCCCAACGTCATCGAGACCATCAAGGCCGCCGAGATTCTGGTCAAGGACGGTTTCGACGTGATGGTGTACACCAGCGACGACCCGATCATCGCCCGCCAACTGGCCGAGATCGGCTGCATCGCGGTGATGCCGCTGGCCGGCCTGATCGGCTCGGGCCTGGGCATCTGCAACCCCTACAACCTGCGCATCATCCTCGAAGAGGCCAAGGTGCCGGTGCTGGTGGACGCCGGCGTGGGCACCGCTTCCGATGCCACCATCGCCATGGAATTGGGCTGCGAAGCGGTGCTGCTCAACAGCGCCATCGCCCACGCGCAGGATCCGATCCTCATGGCCCGTGCCATGAAGCACGCAGTGGAGGCCGGGCGCCTGGCCTACCTGGCCGGGCGTATGCCGAAGAAACTCTATGCCAGTGCTTCCTCCCCCTTGGATGGCCTGATCAAGTAAGAATGACGATTTGCTACGGGCCGCTTCGCCGGCCCGTCATGTCGCAAAGCAATCTACAAGAGCCCAGCATGACCGACACGCAACAGCCCGAACTGACCGAAGACGGTCGCCAGCGCCGTACCATCAAAAGCTTCGTGATGCGCGCCGGGCGCATGACCGAAGGCCAGCAGCGCGGCCTCGACAAAGGCTGGCCGCTGTTCGGCCTGGAACTGGAAGACGGCCTGCGCGACTTCGATCAGGTGTTCGGCCGCAGTGCGCCGCGCACCTTCGAGATCGGTTTCGGCATGGGCCATTCCACCCTGGAAATGGCCGCCGCCGCGCCGGAGCAGGATTTCATCGGCGTCGAGGTGCACAAGCCGGGTGTCGGCGCGCTGCTCAACGGCGTGATGGCGCAGAGCCTGAGCAATGTGCGCGTCTATAGCTGCGATGCCCTGGAAGTGCTGCGTGACTGCGTGGCCGATGCCAGCCTCGACCGCGTGCTGCTGTTCTTCCCCGATCCCTGGCACAAGGCGCGTCACCACAAGCGCCGTATCGTCCAGCCGGCCTTCGCCGAGCTGGTGCGCAGCAAGCTGAAGATCGGTGGCGTGCTGCACATGGCCACCGACTGGGAGAACTACGCCGAGCACATGCTCGAGGTGATGAACGCCGCGCCGGGCTACCGCAACCTGTCCGCCGACGGCACCTATGTGCCGCGCCCCGAGGAGCGCCCGGTGACCAAGTTCGAGCGCCGTGGCGAGCGCCTTGGTCACGGTGTCTGGGATCTCAAGTTTCAGCGCCAGGCATGACGACTGCCTGTTGTAGGTATCAGTAGCAGAACCGGCAGGATGCACCATCAGATCGGGCCCACCCGACAGCCAGGACGGCACCTCACCGCACACAACAATAAAGCCCGCTTTCGAGAGCGGTCATACGGCAGCCGCGCGAGCATTTTTCGGCGCGGCGAGGAGAGCATTGTGTTGAGATCGGTTTCCATTGTGTTGCTGAGCGCCTTGGCGCTACAGGCTCAGGCCAAGGTCGATGCGGCGCAGGCCGAGCGTCTGGGCCGCGACCTGACGCCGCTGGGTGGGGAAATGGCCGGCAACGCCGCCGGCAGCATCCCGGCCTGGAGTGGCGGTGTGAGCACGCCGCCGGCCGGCTATCAGGTGGGCATGCACCACCCGGATCCCTTTGCCGCTGACAAACCCTTGTACCGGGTCGACAGCCAGAACCTGGCGCAGTACGAGGCGCTTTTGCCGCCTGGCATGCACAGCCTGCTGCAGCAGAACCCCGGTTTCTACCTGCGGGTGTTCCCCACCCGGCGCAGCGCGGCCGCACCGCAGCGGATCTACGACGCCACCCGCTTCAATGCGCTGAATGCCGAGCTGATTTCCGGCGGCAATGGCGTGCAGGGCGTGGCCTCCGGGATTCCCTTCCCCCTGCCGCAGAACGGTCAGGAGGCGATCTGGAACCACATCATGCGTTACCGTGGCGAGCAGATCAGCATGATCACCAACCAGGCGGCGGTGCTGGCCAACGGCAGTTACAACCTGCTCAAGCTGGAGCGCGATGTCTATTTCCTCTACGGGCGCGAGGGCGTCACCCCCAAGGATCTGGACAACACCCTGTTCTACTACAAGTACCGGGTAGCGGCACCAGCCAAGCTGGCCGGCTCGGCCCTGGTGGTACAGGAAACCCTCGATCAGGTACTGGCCATCCGCAAGGCCTGGCGCTTCAACCGTGGCGAGCGGCGTGTGCGCCGTCTGCCGATGCTGGCCTATGACAGCCTGCAACCGGACACCAACGGCATGGCCACTGCCGACCAGGTGGATGCCTACAACGGCGCGCCGGATCGCTACGAATGGCAACTGCTGGGCAAGCGCGAAATGCTCATGCCTTACAACAGCTATGCGGTGCACCAGCAGGGCATTGCCTATGGCGACATCCTGCAGAGCAAGCACGTCAATCCCGAGCTGCTGCGTTACGAGCTGCACCGTGTCTGGGTGGTCGAGGCGACGTTGCGCAAGGGCTTCAGCCACCCCTACGGCAAGCGTCGTTTCTACCTGGACGAGGATAGCTGGCAGATCCTCGCCGTCGATCTGTACGACAAGAGTGGCGCGCTGATCGGCCTGCAGGAGGCGCATCCGATCAGCTACTACGAGGTGCCGATGTTCGGCTCGACGCTGGAGACCCTCTACGACCTCAAGGGCGGTCGCTACTTCGTCGATGGCCTGGACAACAACGAGCCGATGTACGACTTCAACGCCAAGCTGACGCCACGCGATTTCACCCCGCAGGCGCTGCGCCGCGCGGGTAACTGAGTCTGCATCATGGGCCTGGCCAGCGCATCGTCAGTTGCGCCTGGCCGGTGTGCGGGTCAGGCCCTTCATCGATCACTCGGAAGCCGCCTGCCTGGTAGAAGTTCACGGCTCGGGCGTTGGCCCGGTAGACGTCGAGCTCCAGGGTTGCGCGGCATTGCTTGGCGGCATCGAGCAGGGCTCGACCCAGGCCGCGCCCCTGCGCAGCGGGGCTGATGAACAGCGCTGCCAGGCGTTGCTCGTGCAATGAGAGAAAGCCGAGAATCTGCCCCTCGACATCCAGTACCAGGGTTTCGGCGTTGGGCAGGTAGTGCTCGCGCATGGCGGGTAACTGCTCTTGCCAGAAGGCCGGCGGAACGAAGTCGTGGGCCTGGATCGAGGCGGCCAGCCAGAGGTCGAGAACGGCGTCACTGTCGCTTGGCTGGAAAGTGCGAATCATGATGAAGTCCTGTTCAGGGGAGGGAAGTCCATGGCGGTCAGGTTACATATCTTCGGCGCATCCGGCGCTGGCACCACCACCCTGGCGCGCACGCTCGCCGAGCACTGCGGCTGGCTGCACCTGGACACCGACGCTTTCTACTGGCTGCCCAGTGAGCCGCCTTATCTGCACAAGCGTCCGCCCGAAGAGCGCGTCGCCTTGATCCGCGAACAGGCTGCGCAGGCTTGCTCCTGGGTGCTCAGCGGCTCGCTGTGCAGTTGGGGCGAGGCCTTGATTCCGTCGTTCAGCCATGCGCTGTTCCTGCGCCTGGACGATGCCGAGCGCATGCAGCGTCTGCGGCAGCGTGAGGTGCAGCGTTACGGTCAGCGCATTCAGCCTGGGGGCGACATGCATGAGCAGAGCCTGGCCTTTCTCGACTGGGCTGCCGGCTACGAGCAGGGCGACCTGCAGACCCGCAGCCTGCGCATGCATGAGGCCTGGATCGCCCAGCGCTTGAGCTGCCCGCTGCTGCGCCTGGACTCCACCCAGGAGACGCCCGAGCGCTTGGCCGAGCGCGTGCTGGACTGGCTGCAGGGTTGAGGCCTGCTAATTGCGGTCAGCCAGAATGCCGATCACTGCGAAAATCAGGATCAGCACCGGCGCCAGGGTGTAGTTATTGAACTGCGCCAGGCCCTTGGCCAGCCATGGCGTGAGAAAGACCATGGCCAGGCCGTAGCCCACTGCGCAGAACACCACGAACAGTAGGGTGCGAAACACGAAGTTGAGGTTGCCTATGGTGCGTTGCACCCAGGCGTTGATGGCCGGGCCGAACAGCACCAGCAAGGTGGCCATGATGGCCAGGGAGATGTCGCCGAGGTGGCTGCGGCTCCAGCGCGAAAGGGTGACGATCAGGTCCAGTAGCAGATCCATTCAGGCTCCTTGGAGGGTATGACGGTCGCGCGATTGCATCGGCAGCCGCGCAAGCGAAGCGCCTAAGCCTACCGGATTGGCGTTGCGCTGTGGGTGAACTAGGCCAGGAACAACTGCAGCAGGTCGTTTAGAAACAACTGCCCCTTGTCCGTCGCCACCAGTCGTGAGCTGTCGGCTTGCAGCAGCCCCAGGCGCTCGCCTTCGCGCCGTGCTTTATCGAGCTGCGCCAGCGGCAGGCCGGTACGCTGGGTGAACAGCTCGATCGGCACGCCATCGCTCAGGCGCAGCACGTTCATCAGGAACTCGAAGGGAAGCTCGTCGGCCTCGAGCAGGCGCTCGCCAGCCTGGAAGGCCTTGGCCGGATCGAGGTAGTCCTTGGGCAGGCGGGTTTTCCAGGTGCGCTGGATGCGTCCGTCCGTTGCACTCAGCTTGGCGTGGGCGCCGGCGCCGATGCCGAGAAAGTCGCCGAAGGTCCAATAATTGAGATTGTGGCGGGCCTGCTTGCCGGGGCGGGCATAGGCCGACACTTCGTACTGCGCGTAGCCTTCGGCGGCCAGCAGCGCCTGGCCGCCTTCCTGGATGTCCCACAGCAGATCGTCCTCGGGCAGCACGGGCGGCTGGCTCCAGAACACCGTGTTCGGCTCCATGGTCAACTGATACCAGGACAGGTGCGTCGGGCCCTGGCTGATGGCGGTGCGCAGGTCGAACAGGGCGTCCTCGATGCTCTGCTCGGGCAGGCCGTGCATCAGGTCGAGGTTGAAATTGTCGAAGCCGGCAGCGCGGGCCATGTCTGCGGCGCGGATGGCCTCGTCACCGTCGTGGATGCGCCCCAGCGCCTTGAGCTTGGCCTGCTGGAAACTCTGCACGCCGATGGACAAGCGATTGATGCCCAGACTGCGATAGCCCTTGAACTTGACTTGCTCGAAGGTGCCGGGGTTGGCTTCCAGGGTGATCTCGATGTCGTCCGCGAAGGCGATACGCCGCTCGATACCTTCCAGCAAACGACCCAGTGCGCGATCGGAGAACAGGCTCGGCGTGCCACCGCCGAAGAAGATCGAGGTCAGTGGCCGGCCATGCACGTGCTGCAGGTCGCTATCGAGATCGGCGAGCAGCGCGTCGACGTATTCCTCTTCCGGCAGCGTCGGCCCTGCAGCATGGGAGTTGAAGTCGCAATAGGGGCACTTGCGCACGCACCAGGGGATATGAATGTAGGCCGCCAGAGGCGGCAGCTCGAAGCGGCAAGCCGCAAGCGGCAAGCCGCTTTCACTTGAAGCTTGAGGCTTGTCGCTTGTCGCTTTCATAGCCCTAGGCGCTGCTTGAGCAGGGCCATGGCGCGGGCGCGGTGGCTGAGGCGGTTCTTCTGCTCGGCGGGCAGTTCGGCGCTGGAGCACTGGGTTTCCGGCACCCAGAACAGTGGGTCGTAGCCGAAACCGTGCTCGCCACGCGCTTCGTGCAGGATGCTGCCGTGCCACAGGCCTTCGCAGAGGATCGGCAGCGGGTCGTCGGCATGCCGCACCAGGGCCAGGGCGCAGACGAACTGGGCGCCGCGCTCGGCGTCCGGCACATCCTTCAGGGCGACGAGCAGCTTGGCGTTGTTCGCCGCGTCGCCCTGGCCATCGGCATAGCGCGCCGAGTAGATGCCCGGCGCACCGCCGAGGGCGTCCACCGCCAGGCCGGAGTCGTCGGCCAGTGCCGGCAGGCCGGAGATACGGGCGGCGTTGCGCGCCTTGAGGATGGCGTTCTCGACGAAGGACAGGCCGGTTTCTTCCGGTTCGATCTGGCTGAATTCGCCAATCGAGCGCACGCGCACAGCGTCGCCGAGCATGGCCTGCAGTTCCTTGAGTTTGCCGGCGTTGTGGCTGGCCAGTACCAGTTCGGTGAAGGGCATCATTCGTCCGGGAACATCTCTTGGTTGAAGGTGATGCGGTGCGACTCGTCGCCCTGGCGCACGTTCAGGGTGAAGCTCAGCACTTCGCGGTTCTTGAAGGGAAACTGCGCCAGGTAATAGATGGCGTCACCCTCGGTGACCTGGCGGAAGCTCAGCGCGGTGTTCTTGCCCAGCAGATCCTTCATCTCCCCTGTGACCACGGCAGTGCTGGGTTTGCCGGCCTTGAGCACGGCGACGTTGACCACGCCCTGGGTCTTGCTGCGCACCAGGCCGGTCGCGCTGGCGATATCCGGCTGGATGAAGCTGGAGTTGAACACGCTGTAGTGCACGTCCAGGTCGCCGAAGCTCTGCTTGCGCTCGGCGGCGGCCGGCAGGGCCAGGCACAGGGCGATGAGGAAGGGGATGATGCGACGCATGATGGGCTCCTCGTTGTCAGACCGCGACGGGGTGGCCGGCCAGGCCTGCCGCACTGATGCGGTAGATGCCGATCTCGCCCAGCAGGTTGGGCCAGATACGGCTGGCAATGCCGTGGCGGTGGTCGCGATCCACCGCCAGGCGTTCTTCCACGCGGGCACCCTGCGCATGGCACAGGCGCTCGAAATCCTCGAAGGTGCAGAAGTGGATGTTCGGAGTGTTGTACCAGGTGTAGGGCAAAAAGTCCGACACCGGCATGCGACCTTTTGTCGTCAGGTACCAGCGGCAGCGCCAGTGGCCGAAGTTGGGGAAGGTGATGATGCAGGTCTTGCCGACGCGTAGCATCTCGGCCAGCACTTTGTCCGGGTAGTGCAGCGCTTGCAGCGACTGGGTCATGACCACCACGTCGAAGCTGTCACTGGCGAAGTTGCCGAGGCCCAGGTCGAGGTTCTGCTCGATGACGTTGACGCCGCGCTCGATGCACAGGGCAATCTTGTCCGGGTCAATCTCCAGGCCGTAGCCAGAGACCTGTTTATTGTCGCGCAGCCAGGCCAGCAGCTCGCCGTCGCCGCAGCCCAGGTCGAGCACACGGCTGCCCGGGGCGATCCATTCCTGGATGATGTCCAGATCCGCTCGCATGCTTACACCTCGATCCGTTTCATATAGCTGCCGAAGGCCTGCAGATAGCGCGGGATCGGCATGAGGAAGGCATCGTGGCCCTGCGGTGCGTCGATCTCCAGGTAGCAGACATTCTTCTTCGCCGCCGTCAGCGCATCGACGATCTCCCGCGAGCGGGCGGGGGAGAAGCGCCAGTCGGTGGTGAAGGACATCAGGCAGAAATCTGCCTTGGCCACGGCCAGGGTCTTGGCCAGGTCACCGTCGTTGGAGGCGGCCGGGTCGAAGTAGTCCAGCGCCTTGGTCATCAGCAGGTAGGTGTTGGCGTCGAAGCGCCCGGAGAACTCCTCGCCCTGGTAGCGCAGGTAGCTTTCCACCTGGAACTCGACGCTGTGGAAGTCGTAGTTGAGCTTCTCGCTCTTCAGGCCGCGGCCGAATTTCTCGCCCATGGCGTCATCGGACAGGTAGGTAATATGCCCGACCATGCGCGCCAGCATCAGGCCGCGCTTGGGGATCACGCCCTGCTCCTGGAAGTGCCCACCATGGAATTCCGGATCGGTGAGAATGGCCTGGCGCGCCACCTCGTTGAAGGCGATGTTCTGTGCCGACAGCTTGGGCGCTGTGGCGATGGCCAGGCAGTGACGCACGCGCTCGGGGTAGCTGATGGTCCACTGCAGGGCCTGCATGCCACCCAGGCTGCCGCCGATCACCGCCGCCCACTGGGCAATGCCGAGCTGATCGGCCAGGCGCGCCTGGCTGTGCACCCAGTCTTCCACCGTCATCACCGGAAAATCCGCGCCATACGGCTTGCCGGTGGCCGGGTTGGCGCTGCCGGGGCCAGTCGAGCCATTGCAGCCGCCGAGGTTGTTGAGGCTGACGACGAAGAATCTGCTGGTGTCGATGGGCTTGCCAGGGCCGATGCAGCTATCCCACCAGCCGGGCTTGCGATCATCCGGGCTGTGGTAGCCGGCGGCGTGGTGATGGCCGGACAGGGCATGGCAGATCAGCACGGCATTGGAGCGCTTGGCGTTGAGCTCTCCATAGGTCTCGACGACCAGTTCGTACTCGCCCAGGCTGCGCCCGCAGGCCAGTGCCAGCGGCTCGGTGAACTTGAATACCTGGGGGCTGACCAGGCCGACGGAATCTTCGGGAAAGGCAGTGGGCATGGGAGCGTGGCTAACGAATCGGGGGAGGGCGCCAGTCTAAAGAGCACCGCCCCCAGCGGCAAGTTCGCAGACCATGCCCGCCCGAACGCTGCTCACGCCGGCTATCGCGGCACGGCGCCTATTACGTGAACGAGGTCATGCTATCGCCCCGCCAGCATTGAACCTTCATCCAGTGTCCGGCACTCTCCGACCTTGCCCAACTCATGGATGGAGAACACAGCATGCTGGATGCCAACCAGGCGCATATCACCCTGACCATTCCCGCCGTCGACAGCGACCTGCAAGTGCTGTCCTTCACTGGCCGGGAAATGCTCAACAAGCCCTACCGCTTCGAGATCGACCTGGTCAGCCCGCGTGCCGACCTCGACCTCCATCAACTGATCAACCAGCCCGCCTACCTGGCCTTCGGCCCCAGCGGCAAGGGCGTGCACGGCATCATCTATGGCGTCGAGCAGGGCGACTCCGGCAAGCGCCTGACCCGCTACCACATCGACCTGCGCCCGACCCTGGCCTACCTCGGCCACAGCTTCGACCAGCGCATCTTCCAGCACATGACCGCGCCGCAGATCATCGCCGCCGTGCTCGAAGAACACGGCCTGCTCGAAGGCACCGACTACCGCATGCAGTTCGGCCCCTACGTCTACCCCGAACGCATCTACTGCACCCAGTACGACGAAAACGACCTGTATTTCATCCAGCGTTTGTGTGAAGAGGAAGGCATCAGCTTCCATTTCCAGCACAGCGAGGACGGCCACGTCCTGGTGTTCGGCGACGACGCCACCGTCTTCCCCCGGCTCGATCCGCTCAACTACCAGCAGGACAGCGGCCTGGCCGCCAGCCACGAAGTGGTGCGCGCCTTCGGCGTGCGCCTGGAAACTCGCACCACCCAGGTCACCTGGCGTGACTACGACTTCGAGCAACCCAAGCTGCAGATGGAGGCCGGCTACAGCAGCGAATTCTTCCCTGCCCTGGAAATGTACGACTATCCCGGCCGCTTCACCGACCGTACTCGCGGCAAGCACCTGGCCAAGCGCAGCCTGGAACGCCTGCGCAGCGACTACGAACTGGCCGAAGGCAAGAGCGACGCCTACCTGTGCTGCGGCCACTTCCTCGCCCTGACCGGCCACCCCCGCCAGCAATGGAACGACCTCTGGCTGCTCACCGAAGTGATCCACGAAGGCAAGCAACCACAGGTGCTGGAAGAGTCGGTGCTTGATCTCCCCTCTCCCATTTATGGGAGAGGGGCCGGGGGAGACGACTACAGGGATGTAGGAGGTAGAGCGACGCAGGATGCCAAAGCCGAGGGTAAAAACGCTGACGGCTTCCAGCAGGGCTACCGCAATCGCTTCACCGCCACGCCCTGGGACATCCCCTTTCGCCCGGCACTGGAACACCCCAAACCCAAGGTACTGGGCAGCCAGACTGCCGTGGTCACCGGGCCTGCCGGCGAAGAAATTCATTGCGACCAATATGGCCGAGTGAAGGTGCAGTTCTTCTGGGATCGCGACGGCCAGGGCAACGACAAGACCAGTTGCTGGCTGCGCGTGGCCTCCAACTGGGCGGGCAAGGCCTACGGCGGCGTGGCCATCCCTCGCGTCGGCATGGAAGTGCTGGTCACCTTCCTTGAAGGCGACCCCGATCAGCCGCTGGTCACGGGTTGCCTGTACCACGCCGAACACGTCGTGCCCTACGACCTGCCGGCGAACAAGACCCGCAGCGTGTTCAAGACCCTGAGCAGCCCAGGCGGCGGTGGCTACAACGAATTTCGCATCGAAGACCGCAAAGGCGCCGAACAGATCTACATCCACGCCCAGCGTGACTGGGACGAGAACATCGAACACGACCAGAAGATCCGCGTCGGCAACGAGCGCCACGACACCGTCGAGGCCAAAACCTACACCGAATTCAAGGCCGAAGAACATCGCACCACCGACCTCGACCGCAAGGTGGAAGTATGCGCCAACGACCACCTCACCGTCGCCACCACCCAGCACAACAAGATCGGTACCGGCCTGTTTATCGAGGCTGGCAACGAACTGCACTATAACGCTGGTAGCAAGATCGTCATCGACGCTGGTATGGAACTGACTGCAGCCGGTGGCGGCAGCTTCGTCAAACTCGACCCCAGCGGCGTAACCATCAGCGGCGCGACCATCAAGATGAACACGGGCGGGGCGCCGGGCAGTGGCTCGGGGTTGAAGATACTGGCGCCGGTGATTCCGTGGGCGGCGGATCAGGATAAGGCGGGGCGCTTAACAATGCCAATTGCGCCTAAGGAAAGTCTGAAGAAGACTTCCCGTTTCTGGTGAAATAGGCCAATCCCGTTGCCCGAGTTTCTCAATGAAGCAG
>NZ_JBQLIX010000006.1:0-218640 GCF_052156495.1 Pseudomonas sp. NCHU5216
AGTGAGCGAACCCTGGCGCAGCCAGGGCCGGATGAAAGGGCGGAGGTTTTGGTTACTTTTGCCCCAAAAGTGACTCGTCCGGGAGGGCGAAACCAAAAAACATCAGCAAAAACGCGGCAATCCGGAACAAGCACTCACACAAACTTGCCAGTCCAGTGTCAAGACTTACTTACCCGAGATTCCGCGAAGAACCTTTTTTGTTGCGCTTGTGCCGCGTAACTCGGAGGTAATCCGGATTACGTCAATTCGGGTTGCCCAGCCGTTCGCTGAGGAAATCGAGAAAGCAGGTGATACGCGAAGCCAGCGCGGTGTTGCGGTAGTACACCGCATTGATCGGCTGCCCCACCTCGACACGCTGCTCGGCCAGCACCTCCACCAGCGCGCCGCTGGCGCGGGCGGCAGCGGTCATGAAGTCCGACAGGCACACCAGGCCCTCACCGGCCATGGCCAGTGCCAGCAGGGTGTCGCCGCTGGAGGCACACAGGCTTGGGGCGATGCGCCAGCGCTCGCCAAGGGCATGGCGCAATGGCCACTCGTTGAGGCTGTCGGGTTCGGTGAAACCGAGCAGGCTGTGCCCAGCCAGCGCCTCGGTGCGTGCCGGGGTGCCGTGCTGACGTAGATATCCAGGGCTGGCCAGCACCCGCCGGCGGCTGTGGCACAGCGGCCGGGCGTGCAGGCTGGAGTCCGGTAGGTGGCCGATGCGGATGGCCAGATCGGTGCGTCGCTCCAGCAGGTCGATGATGCGGTCGTCGCTGTTCAGCTCCAGTTCGATCTGCGGATAACGCGCGCGAAACTCGCCGATCAGCGGCACGATCACATGCAGCATGAAGGGCGAGGCGGTGTTGATGCGCAGCCGCCCGGCCGGAGCCTGACGGCGCAGGGCCATCTGCTCCTCGGCTTCCTCGACGCTGGCCAGGATGCGCCGCGCCTGAGCCAGGAACAGTTCGCCCTCCTCGGTCAGCTCCAGGCGCCGGGTGGTGCGGCGCAGCAGGGTGACGGCGAGTTTTTCCTCCAGGCGGCTCAGCGCCCGGCTGACGCCCGACGCGGTTTGCTCGAGCTGCTCGGCGGCGGCGCTGATCGAACCGCTGTCGACCACGCTGACGAAGGCGAGCATTTCTTCCAGGCTGGTCTTCATGGTTGCGCTTCAGTCATGGACGCCTGCGGATTGGCCGGCGTTTCGAGCAAGAGTCTGCCGATCCGCCCGGCTGACGGCAACGCGCTCAACGCCCGCCGGCGATATCGATCAGTGCCCCGGTGGTGTAGCTGGCCTTGTCATCGAGCAGCCAGACGATCGCCTCGGCGACCTCTTCGGCACGCCCGGCACGGCCCAGCGGCGTGGTCTTGCCCAGGCGCTCGGCGCGATCCGGCTGGCCGCCGCTGGCGTGGATCTCGGTGTCGATCAGCCCCGGGCGCACCGCATTGACCCGCACGCCCTCGCCGCCCAGCTCCTTGGCCAGGCCACGGGTCAGCACATCCATGGCACCCTTGGCCCCGGCGTAGTCGACATACTCGAAGGGCGAACCGAGGCTGGCAGCCACCGACGACACCAGCACCATCGCGCCGCCCTCGCCGCCGCGACTACGGGCCATGCGCCGGGCGCCTTCGCGTGCGGTGAGGTAGCTGCCCAGCACGTTGACCTCGAACATACGCCGCAAGCGCTCGCCGCTCATGTCCAGCAACGGCATGGGTGGGGCGACGATACCGGCATTGATCACCAGGCCATGCAGCGGGCCGAGCGCGTCCATGGCCGCGAACAGGCGTTGAACCTCCTCTTCGACCGCCACATCGCCAGGTATGGCGACAGCCTTGCCGCCCAAGGCGGCTATCCGCGCCACCACCTCATCGGCAGCAGCACGGTCGCTGCGGTAGTTGATGCCGACCGTCCAGCCCTGCGCGGCGGCCAGCAGGGCGGTGGCACGGCCGATGCCACGGCTTGCGCCGGTAATCAGCAGATTCTTGCTCATCAGGCGTCTCCTGTTCGTTGTGGTCATCATGCGTAGGGTGGACGACGCTTCACCCGTCCACCACCTGGCGATCCCGCTGGTGAACAAAAGCGTTGTCCACCGAGAGGCGATTGTCGAGAGCCAGACACATGACGGGTGGCCGCCAGCGGACTCGGGGGTTACCATGCGCGCCCTTCTAGCGACCCGCACCTGCTCATGAAACCTGCAAGCTTGCGCGCCGACCTGCTGGCCGGCCTGACCTCCTCCTTCGCCCTGGTGCCCGAGTGCATCGCCTTCGCCCTGGTGGCCCAGGTCAACCCGCTGATGGGCCTGTATGGCGCCTTCATCATCTGCACCCTCACCGCCCTGTTCGGCGGCCGGCCGGGGATGATCTCCGGTGCCGCCGGTTCGATGGCCGTGGTGATCGTCGCCCTGGTGGTGCAGCACGGCGCGCAGTACCTGCTGGCCACGGTGCTGCTGGGTGGCCTGATCATGCTGGGGTTCGGTCTGTTGCGCCTGGGCAAGCTGATCCGCATGGTGCCGCACCCGGTGATGCTCGGCTTCGTCAACGGCCTGGCCATCATCATCGCCCTGGCCCAGCTCGAGCACTTCCAGCATGACGGCCACTGGCTGCAGGGCAAGGCGCTGTACCTGATGCTGGGCCTGGTGGCGCTGACCATGGTCGTCGTCTACCTGCTGCCGCGCCTGACCCGCGCGGTGCCGCCAGCGCTGGTGGCGATCCTCGGCATCGGTGCGCTGGTTTATGCGCTCGACCTGCCGACCCACACCCTCGGCGACATGGCGCATATCGCCGGTGGCCTGCCGAACCTGATGCTGCCGGACATTCCCTGGAACCTGGAAACCCTGGCCATCATCACCCCCTACGCCGTGCTGATGGCCCTGGTCGGCCTGCTGGAAACCCTGCTGACGCTGAACCTGACCGACGAGATCACCGCCACCCGCGGCCACCCGGATCGCGAATGCGTGGCCCTTGGCGTGGCCAACATGACCTCCGGCCTGTTCGGCGGCATGGGCGGCTGCGCGATGATCGGCCAGACCGTGATCAACCTCAGCTCGGGTGGGCGTGGGCGGCTCTCCGGTGTGGTCGCCGGGGTGATGATCCTGCTCTTCGTGCTGTTCCTCTCGCCGCTGATCGAGCGTATTCCGCTGGCCGCGCTGGTGGGGGTGATGTTCGTGGTGGCGCAGCAGACCTTCGCCTGGGGCTCGCTGCGGGTGGCCGGCAAGGTGCCGGCCAACGACGTGCTGGTGATCGTCGCGGTGACCGCCATCACCGTGGCCACCGACCTGGCTACGGCGGTGCTCTGTGGCATCGTCATCGCCGCGCTCAACTTCGCCTGGCAGCACGCCCGCGAGCTGTACGCCGACAGCGATATGCAGGCCGACGGCAGCAAGCTGTACCGCGCCCACGGCACCTTGTTCTTCGCCTCCTGCACCACCTTCCTGGCCCAGTTCGACCCGGCCGACGACCCGCAGCAGGTGACCCTGGACTGCCGCCACCTGAGCTTCGTCGACTACTCGGCCATCGCTGCGCTGAAGACCCTGCGTGAACGCTACGAACGCGCCGGCAAGCACCTGCGTGTGGTGCACCTGTCCGAGCGTTGCAAGCAGTTGCTCAAGCGGGCTGGCGCGGGTGAATAGGGCACGCCTGCGGCGTGATCATGGTGGTGCAGGCTGCATTCTCGATGAAAGAACATTGAAGAGTCCCAAATAAGGACTTATCGTTCCCTGATTGGGACTCAATGGATCTTCTATGCCAAAGCTTTCATTAAGCGAGGCGCTGTTCACCGGCACCCAGCGCAAGGTATTGGGCCTGCTTTATGGCAAGCCGGAGCAGAGCTTCTATACCAATGAAATCGCCCGCCACGCGCAAGTCGGCAAAGGCAGCCTGATGCGTGAGCTGGAGCGCCTGCAGCAGGCGGGCATCCTGACCATGAGCCACCAGGGCAACCAGACCCACTACCAGGCCAATCCGAACTGCCCGATCTATGCCGAGCTGCAAGGCATCGTGCGCAAGACCTTCGGTATCGGTGCGCCGCTGCGTGAGGCACTCGCGACGCTGGCCGGACAACTGACGTGGGCATTCGTCTATGGTTCGCTGGCCAAGGGCAGTGAACATGCCGATAGCGATATCGACCTGATGCTGATTGGCGATGGCCTCAGCTACGCCGGAGTGATGGAGCTCTTGCTGCCGGTCGAGGCGCAACTGGGACGCACCATCAACCCGACGCTATACACTCCGAGCGATTGGCTGGCGAGGAAAGCCGCTGGCAACAGCTTCGTATTGCGGGTGGCGCAGCAGGACAAGATCGAGCTGATCGGCCACGACCCGGAGGGAACCGAACATGGGCAGTAACGACAATCTGGACAATCTGGTGCGCACGGGCAACCTCAAGGCCGAAGCGCCAGACCGCAAGGAATGCGAAGGACTGCTGCGTTCGGCCATCGATCGCCTGCAGGACGCAAAGCATTCCGCGCTATCATTCGCCAGCCGCTTCGACCTCGCCTACAACGCCGCCCACGCACTGGCTCTGACTGCATTGCGCCTGCAGGGCTATCGCTCCGACCGCCGCTATCTGGTGTTCCAGTGCCTGACGCACACGCTTGCCGTCAGCAAGGCACAAGTGCGCCTGTTTGCGCTGTGCCATGACCGACGCAATTTGGCTGAATACGAAGGGTATATGGACGTGGATGAGCCGCTGCTGGCAGAGTTGGTTGCGGCTACCGACGCACTTCTGCCTGAAGTACAGAAGGCCATGGCGATGGTTTGGCCAGCATGAAGTCGTAGGATGGGTAGAGCTTCGCGAAACCCATCAAGCAATTCCTGGGTTTCGCTACGCTCGACCCAGGCTACAAAGCCATGAAAAAGCCGCTGACGGATCGCTCCGCCAGCGGCTTTTTCGTATGCCAGAGCGGGTATCAGCGACGCGCGCTGCGCACACCCTCGGCCAGTTCGCGGCACAGGCCGAGCACGCCGTCGATGGCCTGCTGCGGGCTCTTCGCTTCGGCGATCTTGTCGATCAGCGCCGAGCCGACCACCGCGCCCTCGGCGCGCTTGGCCACTTCGGCGGCGTGCTGCGGGGTGCGGATGCCGAAGCCGATGCACACGGGCAGGTCGGTATGGCGGCGCAGGCGAGTTACGGCTTCTTCGACATGATCCATGGTCGCCGCGCCAGCGCCGGTCACGCCCGCCACCGACACGTAGTAGACGAACCCGGAGCTGCCAGCCAGCACGGTGGGCAGGCGGTCGTCATCGGTGGTCGGCGTGGTCAGGCGGATGAAGTCCATGCCTGCGCTCTGCGCCGGTTCGCACAGCTCGTCGTTGTGCTCCGGCGGCAGGTCGACCACGATCAGGCCGTCGACGCCGGCCTCTTTGGCATCAGCGATGAAGCGCTCCACGCCGTAGACGAAGATGGGGTTGTAGTAGCCCATCAGCACCAGCGGTGTGCTCTGGTTGCCTGCGCGGAATTCGCGCACCATCTGCAGCGTCTGCTGCATGCCCTGCTTGCCAGCCAGCGCGCGGATGTTGGCGAGCTGGATGGCCGGGCCGTCGGCCATCGGGTCGGTAAAGGGCATGCCCAGCTCGATCACGTCAGCGCCAGCGTCCGGCAGGCCCTTGAGGATGCTCAGCGAGGTGGCGTAGTCGGGGTCACCGGCGGTGATGAAGGTCACCAGCGCGGCGCGGTTTTCCGCTTTCAGTTCGGCGAAACGGTTCTGCAGGCGGCTCATGCGTGCTTCTCCTGGTTATCCTGCATGTGGTGCATCACGGTCTGCATGTCCTTGTCGCCACGACCGGACAGGTTGATCACCATCAGGTGATCCTTGGGCAGCTTGGGTGCGCGTTTGAAGGCTTCGGCCAGCGCGTGGGCGCTTTCCAGGGCCGGGATGATGCCTTCCAGGCGGCAGCACTGGTGGAAAGCTTCGAGGGCTTCGTCATCGCTGATCGGCACGTACTCGACGCGCTTGATCTCGTGCAACCAGGCGTGCTCGGGGCCGACGCCGGGGTAGTCGAGGCCGGCGGAAATCGAGTGGGCATCGGTGATCTGGCCGTCCTCGTCCTGCAGCAGGAAGGTGCGGTTGCCGTGCAGCACGCCTGGCGCGCCACCGGCCATGCTCGCGGCATGCTTGCCGGTGTCGATGCCGTGACCGGCTGCCTCGACGCCGACGATCTGCACGCCCTGGTCATCGAGGAAGGGGTGGAACAGGCCGATGGCGTTGGAGCCACCGCCGATGCAGGCCACCAGCGAGTCGGGCAGGCGCCCTTCCTTGTCCAGGATCTGCTCACGCACTTCGTTGCCGATCACCGACTGGAAGTCGCGCACCATGGCCGGGTACGGGTGTGGGCCGGCAGCGGTGCCGATCAGGTAGAAGGTGTTGTGAACGTTGGTCACCCAGTCGCGCAGGGCCTCGTTCATGGCGTCCTTGAGGGTGCCGGTGCCGGCGGTGACCGGGATCACCTCGGCGCCGAGCAGCTTCATGCGGAAGACGTTGGCCTGCTGGCGATCGATGTCGGTGGTGCCCATGTACACCACGCACTGCATGCCGAAGCGCGCGGCCACGGTGGCGGTGGCCACGCCGTGCATGCCGGCGCCGGTCTCGGCGATGATGCGTTGCTTGCCCATGCGCTTGGCCAGGAGGATCTGGCCGATGCAGTTGTTGATCTTGTGCGCGCCGGTGTGGTTGAGGTCTTCGCGCTTGAGGTAGATCTTCGCCCCGCCGAAGTGCTCGGAGAGACGCTCGGCATGGTACAGCGGGCTGGCGCGGCCAATGTAGTCGCGCTGGAAGTAGGCCAGCTCTTCGAGGAAGGCCGGATCATTCTTGGCCTTCTCGTATTCGGCGGCCAACGAGTTGATCAGCGGCATCAGGGTTTCGGCGACGAACTGGCCACCGAAGCGGCCGAACAGGCCGCGGGCGTCGGGGCCGGTGCGGAAGGAATTCTGTGAACCAGACATGGCAGTCATCCATTGGTTAGTCAGACAATGGCGCCAGTGTAAGGCTCGAAAGCACGCCTAAAAACCGATTTATTTGCCTTGAAACGTGATATTTTCTCACATATCAATCATGGAAGAATTGTATGAATGACCGCTGGTTATGGACTTTCCCTGTGCTGGGTGGAATTTTCATTCTGTTTGCTCTGCTGCTCCAGATTCACAGATGGAATGCAGAGGAGCAGATGCTACGAACGACCGGAGAGGTGGTTGCAGTGATGGGAAGAGGCTGCCCAGTGGTCGAATTTTCCCCACGCCAAGGTGAGCTCACCCGCTTCACCGGCGAGGTGTGCAGCCGCCCCGGTTATGCCATGGGTGAAGTGGTGGACTTGTTCTATGACCCGCTGCAGCCGGAGAACGCTCATATCGATAGCTTCACGCAGAACTGGTTCATCAGCCTGATACTGGGCGCAGTCGGCCTCTTCTTCTGCCTGGTCGGATCCTTCCTGCTGATGCCTGACTCCTTTTCCAACAGGCGAGTCAAGCGCCTTGAAAGCAGAGCCCAGGCTGTTCAGGCGAAATTCGTCGACGTCCGGCGCAATCCTTTTTCCACACTCAACGATGTACCGGCCTGGCAGTTGGTCTGTCAGTGGCACAACCCGGAGAGCGGAGCCATGCACGTTTTCTATAGCGAAGATCTCTGGTTCGACCCCCGACCGTTCATCCAGGAAGAGTGCCTGCGGGTCATGGTCGATCCGGAAGATCCTCGACATTACAGCGTGGACACCAGCTTTCTGCCACGCCTGGCGGTATGAGCCATGAGCCGAGAACTACCGCCGCTCAACGCCCTGCGCGCCTTCGAGGCCGCCGCCCGCCTGCAAAGCATCAGCAAGGCTGGTGAAGAGCTGCACGTCACCCATGGCGCCATCAGCCGGCAGATTCGTGCATTGGAAGAACAGCTTGGCCTGAACCTGTTCGACAAGGACGGGCGCGGCGTGAAACTCACCGATGCCGGGCTGCGCCTGCGTGATGTCAGCAGCGAGTGCTTCGAGCGCCTGAGTAGCGTCTGCGCCGAGCTGCGCCGCGAAACCGAGCAACGCCCCTTCGTCCTCGGTTGCTCGGGCAGCCTGCTGGCGCGCTGGTTCATTCCACGTCTGGATCGCCTGCAGCGTGAGCTGCCGGATTTGCGCCTGCAGCTATCGGCCAGCCAGGGCGAGCTGGATCCGCGCAGCGCTGAAGTGGACGCCACCCTGCTGTTTGCCGACCCGCCCTGGCCCAGCGACATGCAGGTGTTCGAGCTGGCGCCTGAGCGCATCGGCCCGGTGCTCAGCCCGCGCTATGCCAATCATGCGCAACTGAGCGCCGCCAGTGCCGATACGCTGTATGCCGAGCCACTGCTGCACACCACCTCGCGCCCGCAGGCCTGGCCGCAGTGGGCGCACGCCCGGGGGCTGGCGCCCGAGCGGCTGCAAATGGGCCAGGGATTCGAGCATCTTTACTATCTGCTGGAGGCCGCCGCTGCCGGGCTGGGTGTGGCCATCGCGCCGCAGACCCTGGTGGCCGACGACCTGCACGCCGGGCGCCTGGTCGCGCCCTGGGGCTTCGTCGAAACCAGCGGCTGCCTGGCGCTATGGACGCGCCGCGCCGATCCGCGCAGCGAGCGGCTGGCGCGCTGGCTGACGAAAGAGTTGGCAGCAGCTCCGGATTGACCACCTGGTCGCCTCTGCGGCACGGCGTGACGTAACCAGCGACGCGGCGGACGAGGTCGGTTGCTAGCATCGTCGGACTTTCCTTTCGCTCAGCGGCCTGGCCGGTTCAGACGAGGCATCGATGTCCAACCCGTGCAGCAATTTCACCCCCTATACGCTGGAAGTGACCGGCAAGGGCATCCATGAAGTCGAGCAGGCGAAGGCGGCGATACCGGCTGGCACGCCGATCAACATTGCCTTTCTCGGCAACGAAGACCATGCCCAGCGCATCCATGCGGCGAAGGTCATCCGTGCCTGCGGCGCCGAGCCGGTACCGATCATTTCCTCACGCCGGTTACGCTCCGAGGCGGATCGCGACGAACTGATCGGCGCGCTGATCGCCCAGGCAGCGCCCAAGCGCTTCATGTTCGTCGGCGGTGACCCGAACACGCCAGCCGGGCCCTATCAGGACTCCCTGGCGCTGCTGGTCAGCGGCGTGCTGGAGCGCCACGGCATCGAGCAGGTGGTGATCACCGGTTACCCGGAAGGGCACCCGAAGATCGCCAGGGACGAACTCATGCGCGCGCTGAAATGGAAGCTGGATTTTCTCCGTGAAGCCGGTTGCGCCGTGGAGATCACCACGCAGTTCGGCTTCGACGCCGAGGCAGTGGTGCGCTGGATCGAGCAATTGCGCCAGCAGGGCATCGACACCCCGGTGCGCATCGGCGTGCCCGGCCCGGCCGATGTCGGCAAGCTGCTGCGCTTCGCCCGCCAGTTCGGCGTGGCAACCTCTGCCTCCATCCTGCGTCGCTATGGCTTGTCGATCACCAACCTGATGCAGCGTGTGGGTGCCGAGCGCTACTGGGATCAGTTGCAGGCTGGGCTGGGCGGCAGGCAACTGGGCCGCATCGGCTGGCACCTCTACCCCTTTGGCGGGATCGAGGAAGGCGTCAACTGGATCAATGCCCGACTGGGTGACATGAGCGCCCCTTCACCCCAGCCTATAGAGTGCAGTTCTGAGGCCGAGGTAGCGGTCGATGACACTTATGCGTAGCGAGCTAGTCTGAAGAAGACACCCCAAGACGCAGGAGTCCATCCATGACCGACCACCACACCTACAAGATGATCGAACTCGTCGGTTCGTCCCGCAGCAGTATCGAAGACGCCATCGACAACGCGCTGGCCGAATGCGCCAAGAGCGTGCGCAACATGGACTGGTTCGAGGTGGTGAGCACCCGCGGCCATATCGAAGGCGGCAAGGTCGGTCACTATCAGGTCACCCTCAAGGTCGGCTTCCGCCTCGGCGATAGCTGACCTGCCTGGCCGGGCGGGCTCCGCTAGCCACCAGCCCGCCCGGCTTCCCCGCCGCGCCTGTAATCGCGCCGCGGCGAGCACGTCCCTCAGCCGAAGAACCAGTAGGTCACCGAGATCGCCGCAATCACCCCGGCCAGTTCGGCCAGCAGGGCGCAACCCACGGCGTGGCGAGCACGCTGGATGCCCACCGCACCGAAGTACACGGCCAGCACGTAGAAGGTGGTTTCCGTGCTGCCCTGGATGGTGGCGGCGGCCAGGGCGGCGAAGCTGTCGACGCCCTGCGCCTGCATGGTTTCGATCAGCATGGCGCGTGCCGCGCTGCCTGAGAACGGCTTGACCAGCGCGGTGGGCAGGGCATCGACGAAGCGCGTGTCCCAGCCCAGCAGATCCACCAGCCAGCGGATGCCGTCGAGGCCGAATTCCAGCGCGCCGGAGGCACGTAGCACGCCGATGGCGCAGAGCATGGCCACCAGATAGGGCAGCAGGCTCTTGGCGATGTCGAAGCCTTCGCGTGCGCCTTCGATGAACTGCTCGTAGACCGCGACACGGCGCAGCGCGCCGATAAGCACGAAGGCGAGGATCACGCAGAACAGCGTCAGGTTACCCAGCAGCGATGACAGTGCCGCCAGCGCCGTGGCACTGAGCCCGGCCAGCAACGTCATGAAGCCGCCGAGCAGCAAGGCACCCGGCACCAGGTAAGCCAGCACCACCGGATCCCACAGGCGCAGGCGCTGCATCAGCGCCACCGACAGCAGGCCGACCACGCTCGATGCACTGGTGGCGAGCAGGATCGGCAGGAACACCAGGGTCGGATCCTCGGCGCCCTGCTGCACCCGGTACATGAAGATCGACACCGGCAGCAGGGTCAACGACGAGGCATTGAGTACCAGAAAGAGAATCTGCGCGTTGCTCGCCACCAGCTTGTTGGGATTGAGCTCCTGCAGGCTGCGCATGGCCTTGAGGCCGATGGGCGTGGCGGCATTGTCCAGGCCCAGGCCATTGGCGGCGAAGTTCATGGTGATCAGCCCCAGCGCCGGATGGCCGCGTGGCACCTCCGGCATCAGGCGAGCGAACAGCGGGCCGAGCAGGCGCGCCAGCAAGTCGACCAGGCCGGCCTGCTCGGCGATGCGCAGCAGACCGAGCCATAGCGTCATGGTGCCGAACAGCAGCACCATGACCTCGACCGACAGCTTGGCCATGGCGAACAGCGCCTCGACCATGGCGGCGAACACGCTCGGATCGTCGCCGATCAGCCAGCGGGAAAATCCCGCCACCGCGGCTATCAGGAAAAAGCTCAGCCACAGGCCGTTGAGCATGCCTCACCCCCTCGTTGCACTGGCCGGGGATGATAGCGCGACAGCCGTGGCGATGGGGCGCAAGCAGCGCCACCGCCACGGCTCATTGGTCAATGAGTTCGCTGCTGCGGGTGATCAGACGGGCTCAGAACCAGTTGGGATCGCTGCTTAGCTGCTCCTGCAGCAGCTTGCGCACTTCCTCGTCCGGCTCACCCAGCCAACGCAGGCTGGCATGCTCGCTCGGCGCGCGATCCTCTGGCAGGCCATCAGGCACTTGCACGTAGAGCGCGTAGGCATCGTCCTTGTCCCAGTCGAAGGCCACGTAGACGCGCTGGTTGAAGCAGTTGTGCGCCTCGCAGACCTGGCCGACGAGGAAGCGTCCCTCTTCGCTGTCCACGGCCTGCATGGGCGTGGAAGTGCCACTGAGGTTCATCACCCACTCCGGCAGGCGTTTTTCATCTTCGACCATGTCCTGCCAGGCTTCGCGGTACTCGCTGTCGCTGCCGAGCAGCTCGCTGGGCTGGAACATGGCGTCACGGTCGGCGGCGTGAGCCGCCACGGCGCCGCCCAGAAGCAGGGCGGCGACCAAGGCGTGAAGTGTCTGCATCGCGTCCTCCTTACATGCGCGGGCGACGGCCTATGAAGAAGGAGATGACGAACAGTACCAGGAAGACCACGAACAGGATCTTGGCGATACCCGCAGCGGTGCCGGCGATACCCCCGAAGCCCAGTACGGCAGCGACGATGGCGATGATCAGAAAGGTCAGTGCCCAGCTCAGCATGGCAGTTCTCCTCAAGTATTGCGGTTCAAGGCGGCCCGCGAGGGCCATGAGTCTTGTGTTTGACGCTCTACGCCCCGGTTCTGGAGGCGTTTGACAGAAAGATTGCACTGCCCGTGCCAGACTTGGTTTTTACACAAAGCCTTTAAAATCAAATAGATAAAAAACAACGCCGAGCAAGCTTCAAGGCATCCTGCCCGATGGCCGCTTGCAGGGTCGTGCGTTTTACCCGAGCGCTGCGCTTCAGCCAAGCGCCTCTACGCCGCAATGGTCGCTCACCGCCCGCTCAGCCGTTATACTCGCCAAGCCTTCTACCGCCAGGGTTCGCGCCCAGACCAACAACCGCGCCGTGAGTCTCGAGCCATGAACGACTACGAACAGGAAGATCCGATCCCTCAGGGCGACCTGGCCCTGCAGATCACCGCGCTGCCGCGCGAGACCAATGGTTTCGGCGACATTTACGGCGGTTGGCTGGTGTCGCAGATGGATCTCGCCGGCACGGCCATGGCCAGCAAGGTCGCCGGTGGCCGCGTGGCCACGGTGGCCATCGACCGCATGGCCTTTCTGGTGCCGGTGGCGGTGGGCGCGCAGCTTTCGTTCTATACCCAGACGCTGGAAGTGGGGCGCAGCTCGATCCAGATGATGGTCGAGGTGTGGAGCGACGACCCGCTGTCCAACGAGTGGCGCAAGGTTACCGAGGCGGTGTTCGTCTTCGTCGCCATAGATGGCAGCGGCCGCACCCGCCCGGTGCCGCCACGCCGCGGCTGACAGCCGGCGCGCAACCCGGGAATGCTAACGAAAACGCCGGCTGAAGAGCCGGCATTTTGCTGTGCAACGAACGCTTAGCCGCGGATGTTGTAGATATCCTTGTCTGCTACTTCCGCATAGTCGTACAGACGTTGCAGGTAGGCCTTCTGCTGCGCCCAGACCTTGGCGGCGGCCGGATCGGCAGCGGCGCTGGTCTCGACCACTTCGGCCGCCACTTCCTTGAGGCGCGCCAGCACCTCGTCCGGCAGGCGACGGACTTCCACACCTTCGGCCTTGAGCTGCTCCATGGCCTCCATGTTCTTGGCGTTGTAGTCGTCGAGCATGTCGGCGTTGACGTCACGCGCGGCGGCGCGAACGATGGCCTTGAGGTCGGCCGGCAGGGTTTCCCAGGCCTTGAGGTTGACGTCCAGCTCGAACAGCACGCTCGGCTCCTGCCAACCCGGGGTGTAGTAGTACTTGGCCGCCTTGTGCAGGCCCAGGGCCAGGTCGTTGTACGGGCCGATCCACTCGGTGGCATCGATGGCGCCGGTCTGCATGGCGGTGAAGATCTCGCCGGCCGGCATGTTGACCACGGTGCCACCCATCTTGGTCAGCACTTCGCCGCCCAGGCCCGGGGTGCGCATCTTCAGGCCCTTGAAGTCGTCGACCGAGTTGATTTCCTTGTTGAACCAGCCGGCGGTCTGTACGCCGGTGTTGCCACAGGCCATCGGCAGCACGCCGAACGGCTTGTACACCTCTTCCCAGAGCTGCTGACCGCCGCCGTAATTCAGCCAGGCGTTCATTTCCTGGGCGTTGGGGCCGAACGGCAGGGCGCAGAAGAACTGCGCGGCCGGCACCTTGCCTTTCCAGTAATAGGGTGCGCCATGGCCCATTTCCGCGGTGCCGCGCGATACGGCGTCGAACACTTCCAGCGCCGGTACCAGTTCGCCAGCGGCATAGACCTTGACCTTCAGGCGGCCATTGCTCATTTCATCGACCAGCTTGGCGAAGCGCTCGGCCCCCACGCCGACGCCCGGGAAGTTCTTCGGCCAGGAGGTGACCATCTTCCAGGTGAAGGTCTGCGAGCTGGAACCCTCTTGGGGTGCGCCACTCTTCGCTTCTTCTTTGCAGCCCACCAGCGCGGTGGCCGCAAGGCCCACACCTGCTGCGGCGAGTATGTCGCGACGTTTCATGCAATGCTCCTTGTTGTTGTATTGGTCTGACCACGGGATCGCCGACGGCAGACCGGGCTTGATTAACATAGGGCCAAGTGACTCTCAAGCCTAGTCGCTACGACTAAAGTTGCATGGGCATTGCTGCCGGGCCGGCAGCCTGCCTAGAATCGCCGGCCGGCGCCTCACAAGGGCGTGCGTGTCATGGCGTGCGACCTACGCCCTGCCTCCTTCCAATAACGATAAAGGACTCACTATGTCCGACAAGCCTTCACTTCCCCTCGCTCTTGCATCCCTGATCGACAGTCTCAACGCCGGGCTCGGCAAGGCCTGCGCCTGGCTGACCCTGTTCCTGGTGATCGGTACGGCCATCGTCGTGGTGCTGCGCTACGGTTTCGGCATTGGCGCCACCGCCCTGCAGGAGTCGGTGCTGTACGCCCACGCCCTGGTCTTCATGGGCGCGGCCTCCTGGGTGCTACAACGCAACGGCCACGTGCGTGTGGACATCTTCTATCAGAAATTCAGCGGTCGTCGGCAGGCCCTGGTGGATCTGCTCGGCACCCTCTTGTTCCTGCTGCCGGTAAGCCTGTTCCTCGGCTGGGCCAGTTGGGACTACGTCGCCAACTCCTGGGCCACCCACGAGGCCTCCAGCGAGTCCGGCGGCCTGCACTTCGTCTATCTGCAGAAGAGCATCATCCTGGTGCTGGTGGTCAGCCTGGTGCTGCAGGGGCTGTCCAACGCCATCAAGGCGCTCTACGTGGTCAGCGGTCGCCTGCCGGCTGTGGAGGTGAAACATGGCTGAGTTGATGGCGATTCTGCTGTTCGTCAGCATCTGCGCGGCCCTGATGGCCGGTTTTCCGGTGGCCTTCACCCTGGCCGGTGTCTCCCTGCTGTTCGCCGGTATCGGCGCGCTCACCGGCACCTTCGATGCCGGCTACCTCAGCGCTCTGCCGAACCGTCTGTTCGGCATCATGAACAACCAGACCATGCTGGCCGTGCCGCTGTTCGTGTTCATGGGGGTGATGCTGGAACGCTCACGGGTGGCCGAGGATCTGCTCGAATCCATGTCGCGCCTGTTCGGCACTCTGCGCGGCGGCCTGGCGATCTCGGTGTGCGTGGTCGGCGCCCTGCTCGCCGCCAGCACCGGCATCGTCGGCGCCACCGTGGTGACCATGGGCCTGCTGGCGCTGCCGACCATGCTGCGCCGCGGTTACGATCCGGCCATCTCCACCGGCACCCTGGCGGCTACCGGCACCCTGGGGCAGATCATCCCGCCGTCCATCGTCCTGGTGCTGCTGGGCGACGTGATGTCCAGCGCCTATCAGCAGGCGCAACTGAAAATGGGCATCTTCTCGCCCAAGACCGTGTCGGTCGGCGATCTGTTCGTCGGTGCGCTGCTGCCTGGCCTGCTGCTGGTCGGTCTGTACATCGCCTACATCATCTTCGTCGCCATCTTCCAGCCGAAGAAGCTGCCGGCGCTGCCGCAGGAAGAGCTCGGCCCGATCGAATGGGGCAAGCTGGCCAAGGCACTGATTCCGCCGCTGATTCTGATCGGTGCAGTGCTCGGCTCGATCCTCGCCGGTTACGCCACCCCCACCGAAGCCGCTGCGTTGGGCGCCGTCGGTGCCATGCTGCTGGCCCTGAGCAAGAACAAGCTGAACTTCGGTCAGCTAAAGGAAGTGGCTTACGGCACTACCGAGATCAGCGCCATGGTCTTCATGATCCTGATCGGCGCCTCGCTGTTCTCCCTGGTGTTCCGCGGCTTTGGCGGCGAAGTGCTGATCGAGGACGTGTTCGCCCAGCTACCCGGCGGCGTGCTCGGCGCCTTCTTCGTGGTGATGCTGGTGATCTTCCTGCTCGGCTTCATCCTCGACTTCATCGAGATCACCTTCGTGGTGGTGCCGATCGTCGGCCCGGTGCTGCTGGCCATGGGCCTGGATCCGATCTGGCTGGGGGTGATGATCGCGCTGAACCTGCAGACCTCCTTCCTCACCCCACCCTTCGGCTTCGCCCTGTTCTACCTGCGCGGGGTAACGCCTGCCAGCGTGGCCACCAGCACCATCTACAAGGGCGTGGTGCCGTTCATCCTGATCCAGATAGTGCTGCTGGTGATTGCCTATGTATTCCCTGGGCTGATCACCTGGCTGCCGGAACAGGTCTACGGCAACTAGGTCATAAAGGCTGGCAAGGAGCTCGAAACGCCCGTCCTTGTGACGGGCGTTTCATTTCCCCATACCCCATTCAGCAAAGCGAGACGCGTCATGAGCAGCCCTCAAGTCGAATGCCTGGAACTGGATCAACTGACCTGCTGGCGCATCCGTTGCGCAGGCAGCGAATTGCTGCTGGCGCAGCAGGGCGCGCAAATCCTCAGCTATGCCCAGGACGGGCAGCCGCCCCTGATCTGGCTCAGTCCCGAGGCCGCCTATCAGCGCGGGCAGAGCGTGCGCGGCGGCGTGCCGATCTGCTGGCCCTGGTTCGGTGACCTGCGGCGCAACCCGCAGGCGGTGCAGGCTCACTATCACCATGACCAGCCGCCAGCCCATGGCCTGGTGCGGGCGCGAGACTGGGAGCTGCTGGGTATCAACGAAGAGGCTGACGCAGCAACCCTGCGCTTCGCCTACGACACGCGCGAGGCGCCCCTGCCCGGCTGGCCCCGCGATGTCGGCCTGACCTTCATCGTGCGCCTCGGTGAAGATCTGAGCATGAGCCTGGAAACCCACAACCGCAGCGACACGCTCCTGGCCCTGAGTCAGGCGCTGCACAGCTACTTCGCCGTCAGCGACATCCGCCAGGTGCACGTCGAGGGGCTGCAGGGCTGCCGCTACATCGATACGCTGCAGGACTGGCGCGAACTGCAACAGGACGGCCCAGCGACTTTCAGCGGTGAGGTGGATCGCATCTACCTCGGCACATCTGAGCGCCTGAGCATCGTCGACCCGCTCTGGCAGCGGCGCATCCACCTCGACGCCCGGGGTTCGCACTCCGCGGTGCTGTGGAACCCCTGGATCGACAAGGCCAGACGCCTGTCGCAATTCGCCGATGACGCCTGGCAGGGCATGCTGTGCATCGAAACGGCCAACCTGCTCGAAGACATGTTGCAGCTACAACCCGACGAACGGCACCGTCTGGAATTACGCCTTCACAGCGCACCGCTCGACGCCTGAAACCTGCTCACCCTCGCCGGCCGCCCTTGCATAAAGCCCGCATGAAAACAGCGGCCGGCATCACAAACGGCAATATCAGAAAGCCAGCAAATGTGATGCGCCACTAATTTGCCAGTAAGTTATTTCTTACATGCATCCGATATGTTTTCTGAAAGGCAAAACATCGATAACGGATTGCTCCAAGTGCATGTGCAACATGCCTGAACGAGTCGCCTGCAATAATTCGATAGATATCGCTGAATGTTATGCATATCACACTTTGGATGGTTGCCCACCTCCGCTCATGGGGCTAGGATGCCCAACCCATAAGGATCTTGCGCAAGTTGTTGCACAAACGACTGCGCAAAAAGTTGCGCAAAACGGCGCTTTGCCATCATCTTGATGGCAACTTGTAGTTCCGTCTAAGTTGCCCACTTTCAATAGTCGAGTCATGGAATGACATACTCCAGCAAGCTGACCGCTCATTATCTCAACCTCGCCAAGACGCCTATTATCGAGGGCAACTTTGCAGGTGAGGATGTGCGTTATTCCAGCGAATACGAAATGCTGGAAACCGAACTGGGCAAAGCCTCATCGCTGCATGACACCGGCGGCATCGACTGGCAGAAAGTGCGCGAAGGCAGCGAGAATCTGCTGACCACCCAGTCCAAGGATCTGCGTGCCGCCACCTGGCTGACCTGGGGCCTGTTCCAGCGCGAATCCTTCGCCGGCCTGCAGGCCGGCCTGAATCTGCTGCACTACCTCTGCGAGCATCACTGGCACGAACTGCACCCACGCAAGGCACGTACCCGCGCCGCCGCCATCAACTGGCTGCTGCCACGCCTGGAACAGGCATTGGCCGATCACGTGCCAATCAGCGAGCAATTGCCGCTGTTCCGCCGCCTGGCCGAGCACCTGCACGGCCTCGAAGCCAGCCTTTCCGCTCATCTTGGCGAAGACTCGCCGCTGCTGCTGCCGCTGTGCCGTCGTCTCGATGAACAGATCAAGCGCGCCAGCCAGGGCCAGGCCGAGCCCGGCGCCGTGGGCGCCGCCATCGCCCAGGTCAAGCAGGTCGCCACCCAGATCATTACCGGCAGCGGCCCCATCGAAAGCGAGAAAGATGCGCACAAGGCCCTGCGCACCCAGCAGGACGCCGCCCGGCCGCTGTGCGCCTGGTGGCTGAAGAACAAGGCCACCGATCTCAAGCCACTGCGCCTAGCGCGCACCCTGCTATGGCTGCCCATCGAATCGCTGCCCGAGCGTAACGCCGAGCAGATCACCGCCCTGCGCGGCCTGCCGGCCGACAAGCTGGCCTCGTACAAGGAACGCTTCGCCCAGGGCGCCTACGCCGATCTGCTCGCCGACCTGGAAGCCAGCATCGCCCGTGCGCCGTTCTGGCTCGACGGCCAGCGCCTGGTCTGGGAATGCCTGCAGGAGCTCAAGGCAGAACAGGCCATGCGTGAAGTGGAAATCCAGCTCGCCCTGTTCCTGCAGCGCGTGCCCGGCCTGGACGAACTGCGTTTCCACGACGGTGTACCGTTCGCCGATGCCGAAACCCGTGCCTGGATCGGCGCCCATGTGCTGCCGCACCTGCAGGCACCGGAAGTGGAGAAGAAGCCCGCCGCCAACGAGCAGGGCGCCACGCCCCCCTGGGAAGAAGCCCTGCAAAAAGTGCTGCCCGACCTGCGCAAGGACGGCCTGAAAGCCGCCGTGCAACAGCTCAAGCAAGGCATGTCACGCGCCCGTGGTGGCCGCGAACGCTTCTTCTGGCAACTGACCCTGGCCCGTCTGTGCTTCGCCGCGAAGAAGTACGACCTGGCCAAGACCCAACTCGAATCGCTCGACCAGACGCTGCAGGCCTCCGGCCTCGGCGAGTGGGAACCCGATCTCGCCCTCGATGTGCTGCGTCTGCTGCACAACTGCTGCGAGCTACTGCCGCAGAACCATGCGGTGCGCGACAGCAAGGACGAGATCTATCGCAGGTTGTGCCACCTCGACCTCGAGGTGGTGCTGGACTAAGGCGCCAATACGCCCAACCAAAGGCCTCCGGGCCATAAACGCAAAGGAGAACACCCATGGCCAAAGAAGGCTCGGTAGCCCCCAAGGAACGCATCAACGTCACCTTCAAACCCGCCACCGGCGGCGCCCAGGAAGAAATCGAACTGCCCCTGAAGCTCATGGTGCTCGGCGATTTCACCCAGCGTGCCGACGATCGCAAGATCGAAGACCGCAAACCCATCAGCATCGACAAGAACAGCTTCGATGAAGTGCTGGCCAAGCAGGAACTGAACCTGACCTTCGCCGTGCCGAACCGTCTGCAGGACGAAGAGACCGACGACGAGCTGGCCGTGCAACTGAAGATCAACTCCATGAAGGACTTCAACCCCGCCAACCTGGTCGAGCAGGTGCCGGAGCTGAAGAAACTGATGGAGCTGCGCGACGCCCTGGTCGCCCTGAAAGGCCCGCTGGGCAACGCCCCGGCCTTCCGCAAGGCCATCGAGAGCGTGCTCTCCGACGACGACTCGCGTGACCGCGTGCTCGGCGAACTGGGCCTGGCCGCCAAAGACAAGCTCGACTCCTGATACTCAACTGACAAGGACGCATATCCATGAGCACGACTAGCGCAGCCGTAGAAAGCAGCCAAAGCGCCGCCGACCTCGGCATCCTCGACCGCATCATCGCGGAAACCAAGCTGACGCCCGACGACGAAGCCTACGACATCGCCAAGCGTGGCGTGTCGGCCTTCATCGAAGAGCTGCTCAAGCCGCAGAACGAAAACGAGCCGGTGAAGAAGGCCATGGTCGACCGCATGATCGCGGAGATCGACGCCAAGCTCAGCCGGCAGATGGACGAAATCCTCCACCACGAGCAGTTCCAGGCCCTGGAATCCTCCTGGCGCGGCCTCAAGCTGCTGGTGGATCGCACCAACTTCCGCGAAAACATCAAGCTGGAGATCCTCAACGCCTCCAAGCAGGATCTGCTCGATGACTTCGAGGACAGCCCGGAAATCGTTCAGTCCGGCCTGTACAAGCACATCTACACCGCCGAGTACGGCCAGTTCGGTGGCCAGCCGGTCGGCGCCCTGATCGCCAACTACTTCTTCGATCCGAGCGCTCCGGACGTCAAGACCCTGCAGTACGTCGCCTCGGTGGCCTGCATGTCCCACGCGCCGTTCATCGCCGCTGCCGGCCCGAAATTCTTCGGCCTGGAGACCTTCACCGGCCTGCCGGATCTGAAGGATCTGAAAGACCACTTCGAGGGCCCGCAATTCACCAAGTGGCAGAGCTTCCGCGAGCAGGAAGACGCCCGTTACGTCGGCCTGACCGTACCGCGCTTCCTCCTGCGCAACCCGTACGACCCGGAAGACAACCCGGTGAAGACCTTCGTCTACAAGGAAAACGTGGCCAACAGCCACGAGCACTACCTGTGGGGCAACACCGCCTACGCCTTCGCCAGCCGTCTGACCGACAGCTTCGCCAAGTTCCGCTGGTGCCCGAACATCATCGGCCCGCAGAGCGGTGGCGCGGTGGAAGACCTGCCGCTGCACCATTTCGAGAGCATGGGCGAGATCGAAACCAAGATCCCGACCGAAGTGCTGGTCTCCGACCGCCGCGAGTACGAGCTGGCCGAAGAAGGCTTCATCGCCCTGACCATGCGCAAGGGCAGCGACAACGCCGCGTTCTTCTCCGCCAACTCCGCGCAGAAGCCGAAGTTCTTCGGCATCAGCGAAGAAGGCAAGACCGCCGAGCTGAACTACAAGCTGGGCACCCAGCTGCCCTACATGTTCATCGTCAACCGCCTGGCTCACTACCTGAAAGTGCTGCAGCGCGAGCAGATCGGTGCCTGGAAGGAACGTACCGACCTCGAGCTGGAACTCAACAAGTGGATCCGCCAGTACGTGGCCGACCAGGAGAACCCCAGCTCCGAAGTGCGTAGCCGTCGTCCGCTGCGCGCCGCCCAGGTCATCGTCAGCGATGTCGAAGGCGAGCCGGGCTGGTACCGCGTCAGCCTGAACGTGCGCCCGCACTTCAAGTACATGGGTGCCGACTTCACCCTGTCGCTGGTTGGCAAGCTGGACAAGGAATAAGCATCGATGAACGGATACGGCAGCCTGTTCGAGCGCCTCGGTGGCGAGGCCGGCCAACGTGCCGGCTGGAGCCGCGAGGTCGCCGCCATGGCCTCGGTGGCTGCCCATCTGGCCAAGATGCTCAGCACCCGTGCGGGCAGTGTGCAAACGCTGCCCGACTACGGGTTGCCCGATTTGAACGATATGCGCCTGTCGCTGCACGACTCGCTGCAGCAGGCGCGTATCGCCATCGAACGCTTCATCGAAGCGTACGAACCGAGACTGACCCAGGTGCGGGTGATATCCCTGCCGCGCACCCATGACCCATTGCGTCAGGCCTTCGCCATCGACGCCATGTTGGAAATGGACGGCATCAAGCGCCAGGTCAGTTTCTCCGCGAGCCTGGATGGCAGCGGTCAGGTCAACGTCAACCCAGGAGCCTCACATGTCCGGTAAACCCGCCGCCCGCCTGAGCGACCCCACCGCCTGCCCGATTCCCGGCCACGGCACCAACCCGATCGCCGTCGGCTCGCCCGACGTGCTGTTCGACAGCCTGCCGGCTGCGCGCATGGGTGACCCTTCCGCCTGCGGCGGCGCCATGTCCGGCGCGGTGATTCCCACCGTGTTGATCAACGGCAAGCCGGCGGCGGTGGTGGGCAGTGTGGGGAGTCACGGCAATGTGGTGGTGAGTGGGTCGGGGACGGTGATTATCGGGACTAGCGGCGGAGGGGCGGCGTTTATACCTCCTCAGCCGTTGCTCACTAAGGGATTCGATATCTGCATTCAATTGCTTGACCAGGCAAGCGGTACACCGATGAAGAACATGGCCTATATCGCCACCTTGGAAGATGGCATTGAGGTTCATGGTACGACGGATGCAAACGGCTTGACACGGTGTTTAGGCAAGAAAGATATACCCCAATCGGTTGCCTTTTCTGTAAAGCCGGGCTGGATATTGCGGGGCGAATGGGATGACTGAAGCAGCAATTCCACTCGGCACAGTAAAGACAACCCCGGCTCAGGATCAAAGCCCTGCACAGCTATACTTGGTCGGGCAGGAAGACTTCGTTATTCCGGTAGTCTTTCCTGACTACTTGATTCACATTGATGGTTATGAAGCTGAGATTTTTGGCCGAAAAATAACAATTCCCGCACAGAAAGCTCCTTATCTGGGCCATGCGGGAGTATTGATCGTTAATGGAAAAACTGGGCTCACCAAGTATTACGAATACGGCCGCTATGGGCCAAATGGAAAGACCCGCTCCGGGAGGATCCCAGATGTGGCTTTAAAGGGCGGAATGATCACCGAATCCTCCCTGAAGAAAACTCTGCGAGTGGTTTCCGCTAATCACGGACAGTCAGGCCGAATTGCAGGAGTCGTATTGCGTGGTCAAATATTCGACCAAGCCCTTGCCTGGCTCAAGGCAAAGGAGGCTGAGAACGCGGACCCTGAGCGACAGCCATATGATCTTGGTAACCACAACTGTATGACGTTTGTAGCAGACCTGGTCGATCACATCGGCTTAGATAGTCCTTTCCGCCCACCTGTTGTGATTCCTAGCGCCTATATGAAGCAGTTCCAGTTCAGCAACCCTGACCTTGAGTACGACTACGCAAGCGACAATTTGGAGCTTTCAGATTGAAAGCTCTGAAATGGATATCTCTGGCAGGCATAGCACTATTGCTAGCCGTGACAGTTTTGGCGGTCTTCTTTATTCAGTGGGAGCCGATAGTGATTAAACCAGAAGCACTACGCGATCACCCAAATGCTCACTGGAGCGGCGGCGTAGACGGTGGCGCATTTTTTGAAATCACTAAAGCCGATCCGCCACATTACTTTCTCGAAATTCGCTACGAGAATGGGAATCTTTGGGCCAAAGGTTGGTTAAACGAGCAGGAAAAAAGCCTGACTAATAGTGATTTCCTTGGTTACTACGGTGGGGATACTGTCGAACTGAATAGTGGTAAGCAACTTCGACTGGAGAACCAAAACAGCACTCCAATCGACGTTAATTAAGTAGAGTCAGAGACCAATAAAATGCCAAGCACAAACACTTCCGGTTACCTAGCTACTGTTGCTGACAGCGATCTGTTTGGGCTATTGGCCGTCTACTGCTTTGTGACTGCAATCCTTGGGCTTTTTGAGAATGTGCGTAATACAACGCCCTATCAATTCATGGCATTCGTTGGGCTTTTGGTTGTTCCGGCGCTGCACGTTGCAGGTACCTATTTCCTTAACCAGGTGCCTGCCTGATGACCATGTCACCTGAATTGAAAACGTCGTTGGCGGCCTATCCACGCAAGGTCTTCATCGGTGAACAAGCCTCTGCAACGCATTACTGCGTCCTGATGATCACTGAAGCTGAGATTCAGCTACTTCGTGATCTGATCGCAGAGCGATTTGGCCACACGAACATCGAATTGGAGCAGGTTGCTGAGCTGGCGAATAAAGACGGAGAGTTGCTGAAGCTCTCTGCACGCGAAGAATTCAACGGCTTGATCATCGAGCTGATCACCAACTCACAGAGGTTTCTCGAAAGGCTCGACGCGACCTTCAAGGCGCCTCCAGCACCTTGGTTTGCCTTTCCAAACATGGCACCCATCGAGGCGATCATGAGCAAGCAGGGCAGCCTGGAATACTGGTGGGAAAATATCTGGAATGCCTTTTGGCTACACGCACCAGGTGAAGTACGCATGGCCTATCTGAAGCAACACGAGGCCAGCGATGAATGGATCGAGTATTTGGCTGAACCCGCCAATGGCTCCGACTGATCAAGGATAGATAGATGTCTTTCAACCACTACTACCAAAGCGAACTCACGGCCCTGCGCCAACTGGGCAAGCGCTTCGCCGAGCGCAGCCCGGCGCTGGCACCTTTCCTTGGTCAGGCCGGGCGTGATCCGGATGTCGAGCGCCTGCTCGAAGGCTTTGCCTTCCTCACCGGGCGCCTGCGGCAGAAGCTCGACGACGAGCTGCCGGAGCTGACCCATTCGCTGATGCACCTGCTGTGGCCGAACTACATGCGCCCACTGCCGGCCTTCAGCATGATCCAGTTCGACCCGCTGACTCGGCCCGGGCCGGCACTGCCGGTGGCACGGGGTACGCCGGTGGAGGCCAAGCCGGTCGAGGACGTTACCTGCCGTTTTCGTACCTGCTTCCCCACCGAGGTGCTGCCGCTGGCACTGAACGGTCTGGATTATTCGGTCAAGGGCGACGGTGCCCTGCTCAGCCTGCGCCTAGGGATGACAGCCGACGGCCATATCGGCGAGATCGGCCTGAACAAGCTGCGCCTGCACCTGGCCGGCGAGCGTTATATCGGCCAGATGCTCTACCTGGCACTGCTGCGTAACCTCGGCGGCATCCAGGTGGTGCTGCTCGATGCCGCCGGCAAGCCGATGCAGGATGCCTTCGGCCAGACCCTCGGCACGCTGCAGCTCAAGCCCGAGCAGGTGCAGCCGGTGGGCTTCGCCGAGGACGAGGCGCTGATCCCCTACCCGCTGAACACCTTCCGTGGCTACCGCTACCTGCAGGAGTATTTCGCCTTCCAGGAGAAATTCCTCTTCGTCGACCTGCTCGGCCTGAATGCCATCAACGGCCTGCCCGAGGATCTGCTCAAGCAGGCACGCGGCCTGGAGTTGCGTTTCGATATCCACAAGGCCGGCGTGCAACGCATCCGCCCGACCCTGGAAAACGTGCGCCTGTACTGCACGCCGGTGGTCAACCTGTTCAAGCACGACGCCATCCCGATCCGCCTCGACGGCAAGCAGGATCAGTACCTGCTGCTGCCCGCCGAATACGACTCGCAACACTGCGGGGTGTTCTCGGTGGACTGCGTGACCGGCTGGAAGCCGGGTGGCATGGGCTACGAGGAGTACGTGCCGTTCGAGTCGTTCGAGCACGACCCCAGCTTCGACGTGCCGGTGGCGCGCCCGCACTACAGCGTGCGCCAACAGCCGTCGATGCTCGGCGAAGGCCTGGAGACCTGGCTCAGCTTCGGCCTGTACAACCTCGAGCAACACGAGACGCTCTCCATCGAGCTGACCTGCACCAACCAGAACCTGCCACGCCAGTTGCGCCTGGGCGATATCTGCCTGCCCAGCGAAGACACCCCGGACTTTCTCAGCTTCCGCAACATCAGCGCGGTCACCCCGAGCTATGCACCGCCGCTGCACCGCGACTTCCTGTGGAAGCTGATTTCCAACATGTCGCTGAACTACCTGTCGCTGGCCAACGTCGAGGCGCTCAAGGTGATCCTCGAGACCTACGACCTGCCGCGCTACTACGACCAGCATGCCGAGCGCGTCAGCAAACGCCTGCTCGGCGGCCTCAAGAGCATCGGCCACCGCCATGTCGACCGCCTGCACCGCGGCCTGCCGGTGCGTGGCGTGCGTACCGAGCTGGTCATGAACCCGGAAGGCTACCTGGGTGAGGGCGATCTGTTCCTCTTCGCCTCGGTGCTCAATGAATTTTTCGCCCTCTACGCCAGTCTCAACAGCTACCACGAGCTGCACGTACAGAGTACACAGGGAGAGTCGTACAAATGGACGCCACGCATGGGGCAACAGCCCCTGCTCTGAATCGGCTCAGCCGGGGTATCCGCGAGTACAGCCTGTTCCAGGCCGTACAGCTGGTGCTCGAGCGCCTTGCAGCGGCCCATCCGCATCTGGATGAGGAGCGCCTCTACGAGCATCTGGAGTTCCAGGCCAACCCGAGCCTGGGCTTCCCGGGTAGCGACATCGACCGCGTGCAGTTCTTCGAGGAACACGGCGAGCTGCGCGCGCGCATGCGCGTCAATCTGGTCGGCCTGTTCGGCGGCGGCTCGCCGCTGCCGGCGTTCTACAGCGAACAGGCCCTGGGCGACAGCGAGGACGGCAACCCGACCCGCGATTTCCTCGACCTGTTCAACAACCGCCTGCAGCGCCTGCTGCTGCCGATCTGGAAGAAGTACCGCTATCGCGCATGCTTCCAGAGCGGTGCAGTGGACGCCTTCTCGGCGCATCTGTTCGCCCTGATCGGCCTCGGCAGCGAGCAGATCCGCCAGGCGCAGGAACTGAACTGGAAACGCCTGCTGCCCTACCTCGGCCTGCTCAGCCTGCGTGCCCATTCGGCGGCGCTGATCGAGTCGGTGCTGCGTTACTACTTCAAGCATGCCGAGCTATTCATCGAGCAGTGCCTGGAACGCCAGGTCACCGTGCTGGAGGAACAGCGCAATCGCCTCGGCCTCGCCAACAGCCGCCTCGGCGAAGACACCGTGCTCGGCGAGCATGTGCGCGACCGCGGCGGCAAATTCCGTATTCACGTGCGCCAGCTCGGCTGGACGCGCTTTCACGAGTTCCTGCCGATCGGCACGGGTTACCAGCCGCTGTGCGCGCTGGTGCGCTTCACCCTGCGCGATCCGCTGGACTACGACATCCGCCTGGAACTGCGCCAAGACGAAATTCGTGACCTGCGCATCGGCGAAGAAAATCCCTGCCTGTTAGGGTGGACGACCTGGCTCGGCCGTGAAAACGCCGACGGCTTGGTCACGCTCGGCAGCAAAACACATTAAGGAAGATGAAATGATCAACGTCGATCTGCAACAACTGGTTCAAGCCCTGGACGCCGCGAGCAAACGCGATCTGGAGATGGCCGCCGAGCGCTGCGTGGTACGCGGCGGCAACAAGATTCTCGTCGAAGACCTGCTGCTGGGCCTGCTGGAGCGCCCGGAAAGCCTGCTGGCACGCGCGCTGCAGGATGCCGAACTGGACGCTGGCGAGCTGGCCCAGGCCCTGCAGCCGCGCGGCGAACACAGCGAATCGCGCAACCCGGTGTTTTCCGCCGAGCTGGTGCAGTGGCTGCAGGATGCCCTGCTGGTGGCCAACCTGGAGCTGGGTGCCAGCCAGATCGACCAGGCTGCGCTGATCCTCGCCCTGCTGCGCAACCCCATGCGCTACGCCGGCAGCCGCTACCAGGCACTGCTGGGCAAGCTCAACGCCGAACGCCTGCGCGACTTCGCCCTCAGCCAGCAGCCGCAGGCCGCAGGTGGCAAGCCGGCAGCGGGTGGTGAATCCAACCTGGCGCGCTTCACCCACAACTTCACCCAGCAGGCCCGCGACGGCAAGCTCGACCCGGTGCTGTGCCGCGATGGCGCGATCCGCCAGATGGTCGACATCCTCGCCCGTCGGCGCAAGAACAACCCCATCGTGGTCGGCGAGGCCGGTGTCGGCAAGACCGCCATCGTCGAAGGCCTGGCCCTGCGCATCGCCAATGGCGAGGTGCCGCAGGTGCTCAAGGGCGTCGAACTGCTGTGCCTGGATCTCGGCCTGCTGCAGGCCGGCGCCAGCGTCAAGGGCGAGTTCGAGCGTCGCCTGCAAGGTGTGATCGACGAGGTCAAAGCCTCGCCCAAGCCGATCATCCTGTTCATCGACGAAGCCCACACCCTGATCGGTGCCGGTGGCCAGGCCGGCAGCGGCGACGCCGCCAACCTGCTCAAGCCCGCCCTGGCCCGTGGCGAGCTGCGCACCATCGCCGCCACCACCTGGAGCGAATACAAGAAGTACTTCGAGAAGGATCCGGCCCTGGCCCGCCGCTTCCAGCCGGTACAACTGCACGAGCCCACCGTGGAGGAGGCAGTGACCATCCTCCGTGGCCTGGCGCCGGTGTACGAGAAGAGCCATGGCATCTACCTGCGTGACGATGCGGTGGTCGCCGCCGCCGAGCTGTCGGCACGTTACCTGGCAGGCCGGCAACTCCCGGACAAGGCGGTGGACGTGCTCGACACCGCCTGCGCCCGCGTGCGCATCAGCCTGGCTGCCGCACCCGAGGCGCTGGAGCGTCTGCGCGGCGAGATCGCCGAAGGTGAGCGCCAGGGCGAGGCCATGCGCCGCGACCTGGATGCCGGCCTGAGCATCGACCACGAGGCGCTGGATGCGTTGGAAGAGCGCCTGGTCGCCGCCCGTGCCGAACTGGAGCAGGTGGAAACCCGCTGGGCCGTGCAGCGCGAGCTGGCCGAACGTCTGCTGGAACAACGCAAGCAATGCGCCGCCGCGCGTCTGCCGGGCGACGAAGAGCCCGGCGACGAACCGCGCCCGAGCCTGGAAGAACTGGAAACCGAGCTACGCGCCATCCAGGCCGAGTTGGCCGCTGCCCAGGCCAGCGAGCGCCTGGTCAGCTTCGAGGTTTGCCCGCGCCTGGTGGCCGAGGTGATCAGCCACTGGACGGGCGTGCCACTGAGCCAACTGGCCCGCGAGCACAACACCAAGGTCATCACCTTCGCCGAGGATCTGCGCCAGCGCGTGCGTGGTCAGGAGCAAGCGATCCAGGCGCTGGACAAGGCCATGCGCGCTACCGCCGCCGGCCTCAACAAACCCGATGCACCAGTCGGCGTGTTCCTCCTGGTCGGCCCCAGCGGCGTCGGCAAGACCGAAACCGCCCTGGCCCTGGCCGACCTGCTGTACGGCGGCGAGCGCTTCCTCACCGTGATCAACATGTCCGAGTTCCAGGAGAAGCACACCGTCTCGCGCCTGATCGGTGCGCCGCCCGGCTACGTCGGTTATGGCGAAGGCGGCATGCTCACCGAAGCGGTGCGGCAGAAGCCCTACTCGGTGATCCTCCTCGACGAGGTGGAAAAGGCCGATCCGGATGTGATGAACGTCTTCTACCAGATCTTCGACAAGGGCGTGGCCAACGACGGCGAAGGGCGTGAGATCAACTTCCGCAACACCCTGATCCTGATGACCAGCAACCTGGCCAGCGATCGCATCGCCAGCCTCTGCGCTGGCGGCGAGCGCCCGGCTGCCGAGGATCTGGAGCTGGCCATCCGCCCGCAACTGTCGCAACACTTCAAGCCGGCCCTGCTCGGGCGCATGCGCGTGGTGCCTTACTACCCCATGGACGCTGACCTGCTGCGCCAGTTGGTGGGCCTCAAGCTGGCCCGTTTCGGCGAGCGTTTGGCCCGCCGTCAGTTGGCCTTCAGCCACTGCGACGGCCTGGTCGAGCATCTGGCCGAGCGCTGCACCCATGGCGACAGCGGCGCGCGCCTGATCGATCATCTGATCGACCAGCACCTGCAACCGCTGGTGGTCGACCGCCTGCTCGACGCCATGGCCGCTGGCGAAAGCCTGCAGCGCGTGCACGCCACGCTGGATGCCGATTCCACCGTGATCTGCGAGTTCGCCTGAGATGACGCCGATGTTCGCCGCAATCCCGCAGCCGCTGCGCTACGCCGAGGCCCTGCTGCAGCGCTACGCCGAACTGGCCGGCGCGGCCAGCAGCGAGCGTCTGCTCGCCGAGCTGGTGCGCGCCGCGGCCGAGCTGGCCGACTGCGAGCTGGGTCAGCTCTACCTGCTGGATCACACCAACACCCGCCTGACCCTCAGCGCCGAGTGGCTGGACGGCACGCTGCAAGCGCGTACTGCCGCCAGCCTGCCCAGCGACTACGATGGCGAGCACTTGCTGCAGTACTGCCTGTGCCAGAACCAGCCGCTGTGCATCGAGGAACTCGACAGCAGCCTGCACGCCATCGACTGCCTGCCCGAGGGCACCACCTGGCGTAGCCTGCTGTGCCTGCCGCTGAGCAACGCCGAAGGCCACTGCCGTGGCCTGCTGCTGGTGGCCAGCCATGGCCCGCGCGAGCTGCAGGGTTTTGTCGCCTCGTTCGCTCATCTGGGCAGTTTCGCCCTGGCGCAACTGCAACTGCTGCAACGCCTGCGCACCCCGGCGAACGATGAACTAACCGCGCCGAGCGTGGCCACGTCCTGCGCCAGCGGCTACGGCCTGCTCGGCCAGAGCCAGGCCATCCAGCAGGTCTACCAACTGATCGGCAAGGTGCTGCACAGCCCGGTCAGCGTGCTGGTCACCGGCGAGACCGGCACCGGCAAGGAACTGGTCGCCCGCGCCATCCACGATTGTGGTTCGCGGCGCAGCAAGGCCTTCGTGGTGCAGAACTGCGCGGCCCTGCCGGAGAACCTGCTGGAAAGCGAGCTGTTCGGTTACCGCAAGGGGGCCTTCACCGGCGCCGATAGCGACAAACCCGGCCTGTTCGACATCGCCAATGGCGGCACCCTGTTCCTCGACGAGATCGGCGACATGCCGCTGGCCCTGCAGGCCAAGCTGCTGCGCGTGCTGCAGGAAGGCGAAGTGCGCCCGCTGGGCAGCAACGAGACGCACAAGGTGGACGTGCGCATCATCGCCGCCACCCATCAGGAACTGCGCAAGCATGTCGAGGACGGGCGCTTCCGCGAAGACCTGTTCTATCGCCTGTCCAACTTCCCCATCGAGCTGCCGCCGCTGCGCCAGCGTGGCGAAGACATCCTGCTGCTCGCCCGCCATTTCGCCAGTACCGCCAGCAGCCTGCTGCAGCGCGACGCCTGCCGCTGGAGCGACGCCGCGCTGGAGCATCTGGCCGGCTACGCCTTCCCCGGCAACGTGCGCGAACTCAAGGGCCTGGTGGAACGTGCGGTGCTGCTGTGCGAAGGCGGCGAGCTGCTGCCCGAGCACTTCAACCTGGAGCAGAGCCCCTACGTCGAAACCACACCGCTGAGCCTGCGTGAGCGCATGGATCGTCTCGAGCGCAACCTGCTGCTCGACTGCCTGCGCAAGAACCGTGGCAACCAGACCAGCGCCGCCAACGAGCTGGGCCTGCCCCGGCGCACCCTGCTGTACCGCATGCAGCGGCTGAAGATCAGTCCGAGCGAGGTCTGAGCATGTCCGCCCATCTTCCTTCCACGACCACCCAAGGAGCGCATTCCATGCAGCATCGCTACCGAACCGCCGTCCTGCTGGCCCTGGCCATCGTCCTGGCCGGCTGCGCAGGCAACTACAAGTTCAGCGACGACCAATACCGCCCGCTGGGCGACCCTCAAGCAGAAAAACGCGGCCACTGACCGCAAGGAGTAGGTTCACCATGGAACTGGTATTCGATGTGGTCAGCGCGCAGCAGTTCGTGCCAGGTCTGATGACCACCAAGACCTTCAAGCAGGCCGGTGGCGTGATCGGCCGTGCCGAGGAATGCGACTGGGTGATCCCAGATCGCAAGCGGGTCATCTCCAGCCGGCACGCGGAAGTGAGCTATCGCGATGGCGCCTTCTACCTGACCGATACCAGCAGCAATGGCATATCCCTCAAGGACAGCGGCGCCAGCCTGGCCAAGGGGCGCCCACAGCGTATCGAACACGGCAGCGTGTACTGCCTGGGCGATTTCGAGATACGCGCGCGACTGATCCGCGACCCGGCCATGTTCGAGGGCGATATCGGCCTGCCACAGGCGGCCGGTAGCATCATCCCCGATGATGCCTTTCTCGATCTCGACCCGATCACTGCACTGGAGCAACAGGAGCGCGTCTACGCCGAGGTGGACGACCTGACCGCCGTGCTGCGCCCCAGCAATGCTCAGGCGCAACAGCGTGACTATGCGCAGATCGACGAGGAAAACCTGCTGGTGCCCGAGCTGGTGATGCCGACCCCAGCACCGCAGCCAAAACCTGCCCCGGAACCCGAGCGCCTGCCGCCGACGTTCTGGGAGAAGTTCGCCGACGCCCTCGGCGTGCGCCTCGACGACCTCGACGAAGAAGCCCGCCAGGCCCTGGCACTGAACGCCGCGAAGCTGCTCAAGCAGAGCGTCGGCAGCCTGCAACAGGCCCTGCGCACCCGCAGCGAACTGAAGAACGAACTGCGCCTGGCCCTGACCACGGTGCAGAGCGCCGGCAACAACCCGCTCAAGCACGGCCTGGATACCAGCGAAACCCTCAGCGTCCTGCTGCGCGGCGGTAAGGCCGGGCAACTGCCGGCCGAGCAGGCCATCAGCCGCAGCTTCCGTGACCTGCAGGCGCATCAGGTGGCGCTGCTGGCCGCCAGCCGCGCGGCGGTCAAGGGCATGCTCGAACAACTGGCCCCCGAGCAACTGACCCTGCGCTTCGAGCGCGAGGGCCGCAAACCGCTGATCGCCACCGATGGCAGCCGCTGGCGCGCCTATCGTCGCCTGCACACCGCGCTGGAAAAGAACGACGACTGGAGCGACCGCCTGTTCGCCCGCGACTTCGCCAGCGCCTACGAAGAGCAGGTTCGCCTGATCGCCACCCTCAATACCGACCTTCAAGGATGATGCCCATGCCTCGCTTGCTTTCCCTGGCGCTCGCCGCCGCGCTGCTGACCCTCGCCGGCTGCTCCGCGCTGTCGCCCTACTCCAAGCTGACCAAACTGGATCTGAGCCTGGCCGGTAGCGACCAGCTCAACCCGGACCTCAACGGCAGGCCCTCGCCCATCGTGGTACGCCTGATGGAGCTCAAGCACCCGGTGGCCTTCGAGAACGCCGACTTCTTCTCCCTCTACCAGCGCCCCAAGGAAGCCCTGGCACCTGACCTGGTGGCCTTCGAGGAACTGGAGCTGCGCCCGGGTGAAACCCGCGAGCTCAAGCTCACGGTAGAGGAAGGCAGCCGTTACGTCGGCGTACTGGCTGCCTACCGCGACCTGCCGGAGGCCAGCTGGCGCTACGTCATCCCGGTGGAGGCGCTGGAGCGCAATCAGGCCAATCTGAGCCTGGACGAGCGCGGCATCCGCAGCCTCGATGACGAGCAGGAGCAGGCACAATGAGCCAGCACAAAGTCATCTGGCAGGAAGGCATGCTGCTGCGCCCGCAGCACTTCCAGCAGAACGATCGCTATCTCGATCACCAGCTCAAGGTGCGCACGCAGAAGCTGGCCAGCTATGCCTGGGGTTTCTTCGAGCTGGAGATCGACCGGCAATTCCTCAACATGGGCAAGCTGGTGGTGAGCAAGGCCAGCGGCGTGCTGCCCGACGGCAGCCTCTTCGACCTCGGCGTCGAGCGCGAGCCGCTGGGCCTGGACGTGCCACCGAACACCGGCAATACCCCGGTGTACCTGGCGCTGCCGCTGGTCACCGGCAACCACATCGAGAGCCGTCGCTCGGAGCAGAAGGACGTACTGGCCCGCTATGTCGCCTTCGACGAAGAAGTGGCCGACTGCAACGCTGGCGACAGCAGCGTCAGCCAGGTCAGCACCGGCCGCCCGGATTTCCGCCTTCTGCTCGGCGAGCAGCAGAACGACCAGGCTTACGTCAAACTCAAGCTGTGCGACGTGCTCGACACCACCCCGGACGGGGTGATCAGCCTCGACCCGGAATTCACCCCCACCTACGTCAACTTCCAGGCTTCCGGCTACCTGCTGAGCTGCCTCAAGGAAGTGATCAGCATGCTCGCCCACCGTGGCGACATCCTCGCCGAGCGTATCCGCGCCACCGGCAAGGTGGGCGGCGCCGAGGTCGGTGACTTCATGATGCTGCAGTTGATCAACCGCTACGAGCCGATCCTGCGTCATCACCTGGGCGTCGAGCAGGTGCACCCGGAGCAGATCTACCGCGAGCTGGTCGGCCTGCTCGGCGAGCTGGCTACCTTCTCCAGCGAAAGCAAACGCCCGCGCCTGGAGGGCCGCTACCTGCACAGCGACCAGGGCCTGAGCTTCCGCAAGCTGATGGACGCCATCCGCCAGGTGCTGTCGATGGTGCTCGAACAGCACGCCATCGAGATGCTCCTGCAACAACGCCAGTACGGCATCCAGGTGGCGCCGCTGCACGACCACAAGCTGCTCGGCACCTCCAGCTTCGTGCTCGCGGCCAGCGCCCAGTGCGACTCCGAGGAGCTGCGCCAGCGTCTGCCGGCGCACCTCAAGGTCGGCCCGGTGGAGCGCATCCGCCAACTGGTCAACCTGCACCTGCCGGGGATCAAGGTCAAACCGTTGCCGGTGGCACCCCGGCAGATCCCCTTCCACTCGGGCAAGACCTACTTCGCCTTGGAGCTCAGCTCCGAAGAGCTGGCGCAGTTGGAACGCTCCGGCGGCTTTGCCTTCCACGTGTCCGGCGAGTTCTCCGGGCTTGAGCTGAAATTCTGGGCGATCAGGAACTGACCATGACAACCAAGGAAATGGAATACGGCCAGGATGACAAGACCGTCATCCTCAACCGCAAGGGCGAAGCCCGCGCCGAAAGTCCGCTGACCGACTTCAGCGCGCCGCCGAAATTCGAGCAGCTCGAAGAGCGCATGATCTTCGCCGCACGCCTGCGCCCGGCGGAGAGCTTCAACATCAGTCTCAACCCGTTGGTGGCCGCGGCCTCCTCGCTGCTCTCGGAAGTGGTGCGCCTCAAGCACAGCTTCGAGAGCGAGGATCTGGACGCCCTCAACCAGCGCCTGACCCGCGAGATCAAGGTGTTCGAGCACCGCGCCCTGCAGGATGGCGCCGAGAGCAGCCAGGTGATGGCCGCGCGCTACGTGCTGTGCACCGTGGTCGACGAGGCGGTGGTGACCACCCCCTGGGGCAACGAGAGCCAGTGGTCGCAGATGAGCCTGCTGTCCTCCTTCCACAACGAGACCTTCGGCGGCGAGAAGTTCTTCCAGTTGCTCGAACGCCTGTCGCGCAACCCGGTCAAGCACCTGCCGATGCTGGAGCTGATGTACCTGTGCCTGTCGCTCGGTTTCGAGGGCAAGTACCGCGTGCTGCAGCGCGGCATGCTGGAACTGGAAGCGGTGCGCGACAGCCTCTACCGGCAGATTCGCCAGTTGCGTGGCGACGTGCCGCGCGAGGTGTCGCCGCACTGGCAGGGCCTCAAGGACACCCGTCGACGCCTGGTGCGCATCGTGCCCTGGTGGCTGGTGGCCCTGTTCACCCTGATGTGCCTGGTGATGATGTATGCCGGCTTCGCCTGGGTACTGGGCGAGCAGCGCGACACCGTCCTCAAGCCGTATCAGCAACTCGACCCGGCCTCGGGTGTCAGCATGGATGACGTGAAATGAAGAGCTTTTTCGCCAAATTAGGCGCCTTTTTCCGCAAGACCTGGGTCTGGAGCCTGTGCCTGGTGCTGGTGCTCGCCCTGCTGGTGTGGTTCGTCGGCCCGCTGCTGGCGGTCAACGACTACAAGTTCTGGGAGTCGGCCACCAGCCGCCTGCTGACCATCAGCCTGATCTTCCTGCTCTGGGGTCTGGCCATGGTCTTCGCCAGTTGGCGTGCCACCGCGCGCAAGAAGGCCGCCGAGAACGACGCCGACGCCCAGGAGCGCCTGCGCCGCGAGGAGCAGGTCAACGAGGAGCAGGCCGAGCTGCGCCACCGCTTCAAGGACGCCCTGCGCACCCTCAAGCGCTCAAGCCTGTACCGTGGCCGTAGCGAGAAATGGCGCAACGACCTGCCCTGGTACCTGCTGCTCGGCCCGCAAGGCAGCGGCAAGACCAGCCTGCTGGACTTCTCCGGCCTGGACTTCCCGCTCAACCGTGGCGAGAGCCAGCGCCTGACCAAGGACGTCTCCGGCACCCGTTACGCCGACTGGTACTTCGCCGACCACGCGGTGCTGATCGACACCGCTGGCCGTTACCTCACCCAGCCTGACGCGCAGGTCGACAGCAGCGGCTGGAATACCCTGCTCGGTCTGCTGCGCCAACGCCGTGCGCGTCCGCTCAATGGCGTACTGGTGAACATCCCGGTCGAGTACCTGCTGGGCGGCAGCGAAGTGGAGCTGGAAACCCTGGCCCGCCAGGCCCGCCAACGCCTGCATGAAATCCATCAGCGCCTCGGTGCCGACGTGCCGGTCTACCTGGTGCTGAGCAAAGCCGACAAGGTGCTGGGCTTCGACGAGTTCTTCGACCAGCTCTCGCGTGAGGAAAGCGAGCAGGTGCTCGGCGCCAGCTTCCGCAAGGAGCAGAACCCCAGCGACGTGGCCGTGGTACGCCAGGAGTTCGAGGAACTGCTGCGCCGCCTCAACAGCCAGGTGATCCTGCGCATGCACCAGGAGCGCGACACCCAGCGCCGTGGCCGCATCCTCGACTTCCCGCACCAGCTCGGCCTGATCGGTGAGCGCCTGTGCCTGTTCATCGAACTGGCCTTCGCCGGCAACCGCTACCAGCGTGCCAGCAAGCTGCGCGGCTTCTACCTGACCAGCGCGCCACAACTGAACGAACAACTCGACCCGTTGACCGCCGGCATCGGCCGCAACATCGGCCTGACCGACAGCGCCCTGCCCACCTTCCGCACGGGCCGTGCGCGCTTCATCAACCATCTGCTCAGCCGGGTGATCTTCCCCGAGTCGGAACTGGCTGGCCTGGATCAGAAGGAAGTACGCCGGATCGACTGGGGCCAGCGCGCCATGTACGCCACCGCCTTCGTCGTCCTGGCCGTGTTCGGCGTGCTCTGGGCCACCGGCTTCTCGGCCAACCATGGGCGCCTGGAAGAGCTGCGTGACATCGCCCAGAAACTCACCCAGGAGCACGACTCGATCAACCCGCAGGACGATGCCCTGCAAGTGCTCAAGGCGCTGGACAGCAGCTACGCCGCCACCCAGGTGTTCCCGCCCAAGGGTGACGTTTCCTACCTGCAACGCACTGGCCTGTTCCAGGGTGAGGCGGTCAACCCGCCGGTGTACTCGACCTACCGTGCCGAGCTGGAAAACCTCCTGCTGCCACGCGTGGCCCGGCAACTGGAGGCGCAGATCCGCGCCAACCTGGGTGATCGCGAGCGCCTGCTCGGCAGCCTGCGCGCCTACCTGATGCTCAACCTGGAAGAACGCCGCGACCCCGACTTCCTCAAGGAATGGGTGGCCGCCGACTGGTCGGTGCGTTACACCGGCAACAGCCTGGCGCAGCATGGCCTGAACACCCACTTCGCGCGTCTGCTGAGCGAGCCGTTCGCCCCCTATGCGCTCAATGCGCAACTGGTGGCCCAGGCACGCCAGGTACTGCGCAGCGAGTCGCTGGCCAACGTAGTCTATCGCATGCTCCGCGAGCAGGCACGCAGCCTGCCGGACTACCGTCTGAGCCAGAAGCTCGGCCCGCAGGCCGGGCTGATCAACGGCAGCGACTACGCCATCCCCGGCTTCTACACCCAGAGCGGCTACAGCAAGACCTTCACCGCCCAGGGCGGCAGCCTGGTGCGCGAGATCCTGCGCGACAACTGGGTACTGGGCGAAGGCGAAACCCTCAGCGCCGGCGACCTCAGCCGCCTGATGGTGGAGCTGGAGCAACTGTACTTCCGCGACTACGGCAACTACTGGGGCGAGGCCATCGCCCAGCTCAGCCTGGAGCCCATCGGCAGTGCCGGGCGCGGTGCCGCCATGCTCAATGGCCTGACCGCCGCCAACTCGCCGTTGCTGCAACTGCTGGTGGAAATTCGCGACAACACCCGCTTCAAGGGCCTGGCCGAAGCCGCCGATGATGCAGGGGCTGCCGCCGATGCGCTGGAAGGTGCCAAGGGCAAGCTGGGCAAGGCGGCCAAGCTGGCCAGCGCCGCCGCCGAACAGGCTCAGCAAGCCCTGGCCAAGAACACCCCGGACACCGCGCGCAAGACCCTGGAGCGCCGCTTCGAGAGTCTGCACAAGCTGCTCGACGACAACGGCGGTGCCGGTGTCGACCTGGCAGCCGGCATGCAGGCACTGGACGAGCTGCAACGGCAACTGGCCAGCCTGGCCAACGCCGGTGCCAGCGACCAGGCCGCGTTCGAGATGGCCAAGGCGCGCATGGCTGGCAAGCGTGACGCCATCAACCAGGTGCGCAGCGCCGCCGCGCGTCTGCCGCAGCCGGTGGGCAACTGGTTGGCACTGCTGGCCGAGGATAGCTGGACGCTGGTGTTGAACGATGCTTACCACTTCCTCAACCAGCGCTACCAGAGCGAGCTGTACGCCGCCTACGACAACTCGCTGAAGCAGCGCTACCCGTTCGCCGCGCACAGCGAGAGCGACGTGGCGGTGGCCGACTTCCGCGAGTTCTTCAAGGCCCAGGGCATCGCCGAGCGCTTCTTCGACCAGTACCTGCGCGCCTTCGTCAGCGGCAGTGCCGACGAATACCGCCTGCGTCGCGTCGATGGCCGTGGTCTGCCGCTGTCGCGCGAGTTCCTCCTGCAGATGAGCCGCGCCCAGGTGATCCGCCGCAGCTTCTTCGCCGAGAACCCGGCCGAGCCGCAGGTGCTGTTCAAGCTCGAGCCCTACTCGCTGGACTCCAGCCTGAGCCGCGCCGACTTCCGCTTCGGCAATCAGGAACTGGAATACCGCCACGGTCCGATCGTCGCCACCGCCTTCCGTTGGCCAGCAGCGGGTGGCGAGGATCGCACCAGCCTGGTGGTCGAGGAACTGGGCGGGCGCCGTGTCGGCATCGAGAAGAACACCGGCCCCTGGTCGCTGTTCCGCCTGCTCGACCTGATGGACGTGGACTACCACAGCGGGCGTGACGTGCTGATCCTCAAGGCCAACCTTGGGGGCTTGCATGCCAACTACCTGCTGCACAGCCAGCGTTCGCCGAATCCGTTCGACATCGGCCTGCTGCGCAGCTTCAAGTTGCCGGCGACGCTCTGATGAGCGCTGTTGCCAACGCCTGGCGCAGCGCCGCGCGCACCGACACCGGCAAGGTGCGCGCGCGCAACGAGGACGCCTTCCTGGCCCTGCCCGAGCAGGGCCTGTGGGTGGTGGCCGATGGCATGGGCGGGCACCAGAACGGTGCCCTGGCCAGCCGCCTGGTGGTCGAGCATTTGGCCGAGTTGCCACGCGATGGCGGCCTGGCAGAACGCCTGGTGAACCTGCGCCAGTGCCTGCATCGCCTCAACCATCGCCTCGGCCAGGAACTGACGGTGACCGCCGAACGCACCGACACGGTGATCGGCACCACAGTGGTCGCCCTGCTGCTGGAGGACGACCGTGCCGCCTGTGTCTGGGCCGGCGACAGCCGCTGCTACCTCTGGCGTGGCGCGCGGCTGTACCAACTGAGCCGCGACCATTCCTTGGTGCAGCAATTGATCGACGAACAGGGCCTGGCGCCGCAGGAGGCCGCGCGCCACCCGGCGGCCCATGCCTTGACCCGCGCCATTGGCGCCAGCGAAACCCTACAACTGGACATTCTCGAACTCGACGTGCTGCCCGGCGATGTCTTTTTGCTGTGCAGCGACGGGCTCTACCAGGGCGTTTCCGCCGACACACTGGGCGCCTGCCTCAACCTGCCTTCGCCGCACCTGGCCGTGGAGCGCCTGTTCCAGCACGCGCTCGACGGCCCAGCCCGTGACAACATCAGCGCCGTGGTAATCCGCCGATGACCGAATCCGCCGAAGCCAGCAACCTCACCTACTTCGCCCTGGCCGCCACCGCTGCCAAGCCCGCCGAGCGCGCAACCCCGCGCCAGGCGCCGGGCGAGCTGCCGGACGTACTCGGCGGGCGCTACAAGATCGAGCGCCTGCTCGGCGTCGGCGGCATGGGCGCGGTGTACCGTGCCCGCGACCTGCTGCGCGAACAGTTCGGCGATCCCGAACCCTACGTCGCGCTGAAAACCCTCAGCGACGACTTCGCCGAGTACCCGGACGCCAACGCTCTGCTCTACAGCGAGTTCGCCCTCACCTCGCGGCTCAACCACCGCCACGTGGTGCGCCTGTTCGGCTTCGAGGTGGACACGGCCTGCCAACGCGCCTTCATCACCCTGGAGCTGATGCGTGGCCTGACCCTGGATCAACTGCTCTGCGAGCGCCCCGAAGGCCTGAGCTGGGAAGAACTGCGCGATATCGCCATCCCCCTGCTCGACGCGCTGGCCTACTCCCATGAACTGGGCGTGCTGCACGGTGATCTGAAGCCCAGCAATGTGATGCTGGCCGACGACGGCCTGCGCCTGTTCGATTATGGTCTCGGTCAGCCGGTGGAAGGCCTGCTGCCCGGCCTGCCACGCCTGTGCCGCAATCGCATCGCCGCCTGGACGCCCCGCTACGCCGCACTGGAACTGCTCGAAGGCGCCGCGCTGTCGGCCGCCGCCGATGTCTACGCGGTGGCCTGCGTGCTGGTGGAACTGGCCAGCGGGCAACACCCGTTCCGCCGCCTGAGTGCCAAGCAGGCCAGGAGCATGGAACTGGACAAGCACCTGCAACGCCCGGCGCAGGTGCCCCAGCACTGCTGGCAGGCCCTGCGCACCGCGCTGGCCTTCGAGGAAAGCCAGCGGCAGATCGATTGCAACGCGCTGCTCGAGGCCTTTCGCCGGCCACCGGCTTCGCGTCTGCAACGCTGGCTGGGCAAGGCATGACAGGCAGTTGAAAACGGACTCACTCGAAAGGATACGCACATGTTCAACCCGGCCAACGAAACCCATTTCAGCCTGAACATCGAGGGTGTCGAGCACGACCTGCAGGTGCTCGAATTCAACGGACGAGAGGCCGTCAGCCAGCTCTACCGCTTCGACGTGGAACTGATCAGCGAGCGCCCCGACCTCGACCTCAAGGCCCTGCTGCAACAGCGTGCCTTTCTCGCCTTCAGCCCTAATGGCGATGGCATCCACGGCATCATCCACCGCGCCGAGCAGGGCGAGTCCGGCAAACGCCTGACCCGCTACCGCCTGAGCCTCGTGCCGCAGCTCAAGCTGCTCGAATACCGCACCAACCAGCGCATCTTCCAGCACCTGAGCGTGCCGCAGATCGTCGCCCAGGTGCTGGAAGAACACGGCATCGTCCAGGGCCGCTACGAGTTCCAGCTCGGCCCCACCGTCTACCCCGAACGCGACTACTGCGTGCAGTACGACGAGAGCGACCTGCACTTCGTCCAGCGCCTGTGCGAAGAGGAAGGTATCCACTACCACTTCCGCCATAGCGAAAGCGGCCATGTGCTGGTGTTCGGCGACGACCAGAGCGCCTTCGCCAAGCTGGGCCGGCCCACGCCTTACATTCAGGACAGCGGCATGACCGCCGACGACCCGGTGCTCAAGCGCCTGGCCCTGCGTCTGGAAACCCGCACCCGGCGCACCACCCGCCGCGACTACGACTTCGAGCAACCGCGCCTGCTGCTGGAAGCCACCTACCAGGGCGATAAGGCCGGCGAGCTCGACCACCTGCCCGCCCTGGAAGACTATGACTATCCTGGCCGCTACACCGACCGCACACGCGGCAAGCACCTGGCCAAACGCGCCCTGGAACGCCACCGCAGCGACTACCAGCAACTGCAAGGCAAGAGCGACCAACCGCGCCTGGTCAGCGGCCACCTGCTGGAAATCTCCGAACACCCACAACGCGAATGGAACGCCCTGTGGCTACTTACCGAAGTCATTCATGAAGGCAAACAGCCGCAGGTGCTGGAAGAGTCCATCACCAGTGATTCAGCCCTGCGCCGAACGGCTCCCTCGCCCCTTTGGGGAGAGGGGGACAAGAGCGACACCGACTTTCACCAAGGCTACCGCAACCGCTTCCTCGCCACCCCCTGGGACGTGCCCTTCCGCCCGCCGCTGAAACACCCCAAACCCAAGGTGCTGGCCAGCCAGACCGCCGTGGTCACCGGCCCTGCCGGCGAAGAAATCCACTGCGACCAATATGGCCGGGTGAAGGTGCAATTCTTCTGGGATCGTGAAGGCCAGGCCGACGACAAGACAAGCTGCTGGCTGCGCGTCAGTTCGAGCTGGGCGGGTGATCGCTATGGTGCCATCACCATCCCGCGCATCGGCATGGAGGTACTGGTCACCTTCCTCGAAGGCGACCCCGACCAGCCGCTGGTCACCGGCTGCCTGTACCACGCCGAACACGTGGTGCCCTACGACCTGCCGGCGAACAAGACCCGCAGCGTCTTCAAAACCCTCAGCAGCCCCGGCGGTGGTGGCTACAACGAACTGCGCATCGAGGATCGCAAGGGCGCCGAGCAGATCTACCTGCACGCCCAGCGTGACTGGGACGAGAACATCGAGCACGACCAGAAGATCCGCGTCGGCAACGAACGCCACGACACAGTGGAAAAGAACAGCTACACCGAACTGCTGGCCGAGGAACACCTCACCGTCACCGCCGAGCGCAAGGTGGAAGTCAAACCGCAGGATCACCTGACGGTAGGCACCGACCAGCACATCAAACTCGGCACCGCGCAACTGACCAAGGCCGGCCGCGAGATTCATCTGAAGGCCGGGCAGAAAATGGTCATCGAAGCCGGCATCGAACTGACCATCAAGGCCGGCGGCAGCTTTATCAAGCTCGACCCTGGCGGCATCACCATCAGCGGCCCATTGGCCAGACTCAACGCCGGCGGCTCACCGGGCAAGGGCTCAGGCATCGGCATCAAACCGCCCGTACTGCCAGGCGCGGCGGATAGTGACAAGGCGGGGAGTTTGTTGGAGCAGGCATTCGCCAACCTGCTCAACCCCAGCAAGAAAGTGAAGAGAACCATAAACTTTTCGGGCTGAACCAAGCGATGAATAAGAGGATGAAGAAACGCTCTCTGCAATACACCGCCGGCCGGGTAATGCTGTGCATCCTGTCCTGCGGATACCTGGCGGGTTGCGCCGCCCTCGAGCTCGAACCCATCACCTACGAGGAAGCCCTGACCCAGTATCTGGAAGGGGGCGGTATCGAGAACTACCGGTGCGCGCTGCTGCCCGCCGATGAGCAGTACCGCGCATTGCCCGACGCCCAGCCGATCGCCGTGGAAATCGATGAGGTGCTGTTCGTCAAGATCGACGGTTCCATCCAGGAGCTGCAGCAGACCGATATCACCGAGACTCGTGCGGCCTACGCCCGGGCCGACATGAGCGCCACGCTCACCATACTCAGGCAGTTCAACCAGACCGAATACAACGAGTCGGATGACCGCTACGTCGACCTTGCTTTCGAGGCAGGCGGCAAGACAGAGACCTACAAGACCTTCGGAGCGGCTTGCGGCCTCTGACCGTTCAATACGTTTAATACCCAGGACAAGACATGACAAGGCGTCGCTACAAAATCGTCGAAAGTGTTGGCAGCCGCACCGAGAACGTCAATCGCTACGAGGATCTCGCCAAGCACCACCCATCTGCAGGGCGCGAACCGAACCGCGACTACGCGACCATCAGCGGTCAGCTCGAAGAGGTACGCCGCGTCGGCGGCCGTACTCTGATCAAGAAGGACTTCGTGCTGCTAGTCGATGGCAGCAACCGCTCCATCCCCGTTCCCAGCCCTCTGGCCGGCTATGCCAAGACCAACCGCGCCTACGGCACGCTGAAGATTTTCGATGCTCCCAGCAATGGCAAGCTGCTCGGGCAGGTTCTGCACCTCGACCCGGCCTTCAAGGTCAAGGATGGCGACGCCATCAGCTACGGCCAACACATCGGCGTGCAGGCCGGAACGGGACGGACCGGGGCACAGAGCTATGCGATTCACGTGCATGCCGAACTTGAGGAAGCCGACTTCAAACGCTACATCGCCGACATGGTCAATGGCACCCTCAACCCGGACGAGGAAAAGCCGAACGCCGGCGGTGGAGAAGAAAACGCTGCCAAGGGGGACTGGTGCTACCCGTGCACCGCGTCTGCCGGCCATGCGCTGCAACACCTGACCGCCTTGAGCAAGGCCAAGGCCGGGTTCTACCCCATCGGTGGAAACGGCCTGTGGCACGGCGGTATCCACCTGGACAAGGGCACCAGCGAAGCCTTCGATCAGAGCCGCGTCAACTGCATCACCCATGGTGAAGTGGTCGCTTATCGCATCGATGACGAGTATCCCGTCAGCACCTATGCCGGCCGGCCACCACTGCAGATCAGGGCGCCGTTTTCCACCGGCTTCGTCCTGGTCAGGCATACGCTGCAGCCCAAGGCCCCGGCAACCACTGACGAGTCGAAACCCAAGCCGCCGAAGCTGACCCTCTACAGCCTGTACATGCACCTCAAGTGCTGGAAGGACTACCGCCAGGACGAGAAGCTGGTGCGACCGACCTTCTGGGGTGCCGGTATCTATACGGTCAACACTCGCAGCGGCGAACTCAATGTCAGGGCCGAAGCCCGCAGCAATGCCTCGATTATCGGCAAGCTCAGCAAGGGCGCCCAGATTCGCGCCTCGGGCGAGGGCGCCTTCCTCAAGCTCGAACAGGTGATCGGTGGCAATGACCAGCCCGCCCTCACGCCAAAGGAGGACGGCAGCCTGCCGGGCTATGTCGCGTCTTCCTTCCTGACGTCTCAATCGCAGCCCAAGGCCACGGGCTCGGTGGTGCTTCTCGATCCGCCCGTGCCAATCAAGGCCGGCGACCTGATCGGCCATGTCGGCAAGTACCAGAATCAGAGCGACGGCTCGCCTCAGGAATTGCTGCACCTGGAGGTCTTCAGTTGCGAAGACGTGCCGGCGTTCGTCAGCCAGAGCCGCACCTGGGCGCAGAGCCTGCCGGACGAGGAAAAGAGCCTGCTCAAGATCCACGCCGGGGCCAGCAAACTCATTGCGCACCGCGATGACATCAAGAGCGACAACCCGCCGAAACTAAGCGATGAAGGTACCCAGATCGACGTCGACCTGATCCTGCCGCAGAGCCTGCTGGATGCGCTGCCGGCCGAGGCCCGGATCAAGATTCCGGCCAGCAAGACGGCAAGCGGCGAAACCCCCGAAGTCCGCTGGTGGCGGCTCGACGATCTGCTGGCCGACAAGGACGGCAAGCCGATCAACGGCTGGCTGGCGGAGCAGGAACTGATCACCACCCGCCACAGCCCGTGGGAATGGGAAGGCTTCGATTTTCTCGAAGACGCCGATCCCCCCAGTTCGGGGCTGGCCTATTACCTCAATGCAGCTCGCCGCCTCTCCGAGGATGAACAGGCCAGCTACCAGGGCGCCATCGACCAGTCCGACAAAGGCCCGGTGCGCAGCCGTCTCTACGACATCATCGACACCAACCGCGATGGAAAGATGACCGCCGAAGAAGTCAAGGCAGCACTGGAAAAGCCCTGGCATGCGCAATCCATCTCGCAGCTCGTCACGCGCCACGACAGCGAGTGGTTCTGGGACGCGGCGCGCTGGGACGAACTTGACGAACTGATGGGTCACGCTCCCGACGACCCCAACCAGGACTGGGCCGAAGAGAAGAAACGCATCCAGACCCTGAGCTGGTGGAGTGATGTCGCCGGTAGCTTGGAGCTCGACGCGGCCGGCAAGGCCTGGCACTTGCAGCCGATCAACTTGGTAATCATGCACAACCTCTCGGCTTCGAGTTCCGAACTGATCAGCGTCGAGAATATGAAGAAAATCTTCCCGTCTTCCCAGGAGGCCGTACGGGAAGAAGTGCGGACACTGTTCAACAAGTACGCAGGGTTGTTCGAGGTCAACACGCCAGAGCGGGTTTCCCAGTTCTTCGCCCAGGTCAAAGCCGAAGTGGGCGACGCGCTCGTAGGCAAGGAAGAGGACCTGTGGTATTCGACGACTGCGCTGCGTAGCCTGTTCGGCAGGTATTTCAATACCTACCCACAGGAAGCGGACGAGCTGGGCTACAAACGTATCTCGATACAGCAGTACAACGCCCTTCCCGCCAGCGCGAAGAGCAGCTACAGGGTCATAAATAAATATGCCTACTCGCAACTGCCGCAGGAAGATGAAATCGCTAAGCGCATCTACTGCTGCAGCGTGCCCGGGCAGAACTTTCATCTGACCCCTGGGGGCTGCGCGGAAGGGCTTTCTTATAAGGGTAAAGGTTTCATTCAGCTCACTTGGAAAGAAAACTACAAGGCGGTGGAAAACCTGCTCAAAGCCAAGATTCCCAACGAAAACATCAATATCGTCGCCAACCCGAACCAGGTGCTGGAAACCAAGTACGGCTTGCTGACAGCCCTGGGCTTCTGGGAATGGCAAAGCCTGAATGCGAAGTCAGGCAACAGCACGGATCACACGGACGAGATCACCAAGATCGTGAACCTCCACACCAAGAGCTACGACAAGCGCAGAGAGAACTTCGAGTTCATTTACGGGATACTGAAAAATGCAAAATGAATCGAGCCTGCCGCGTTTCGCGCTCACCTCCCTGCTGATGCTGGCCGGTGCCCTGGCCCACGCCGAAACGATGCGGCCCGAAGGCCTGTCCGCATTGCAGGAGCTACGCATCGCCGAGGGTAACGCAGGTGCCCAGCGCCTGCAGATCACCAACCGTGCAGGCAAGGTGGTGCTCGACACGGACAATGCCCTGCCGGGTATCGAGAACGAATACTCGCCCAAAAGCTACGACGGCTACATGGCGGAGCTGCTCGCCGAGCACCAGGCCAGGGCAACGGCCATCGATCTGCAGGGCGAGCGCCATGTCCTGCTTTCGCCCACCACCCAGGCCGGGGATTACCTGCTGCTGATCACCCGTGAAGAGGGCAACGGCGCTTACAACTTCAACCTGAAATTCAGGTACGACGGCGCCACGAAGTCCTTCGACCTGACCCAGATCCTGCTCAACGAGAACGACATCCAGTGCGACCAGTCGCTATTGAGCAGCTATGCCATGGACAGCAAGGCCCTTGGCGCCACGTCGATCGCCGACTTCGATGGTAGCCGCGCCTTCGGCACGCTGAGGGCGTTGCGCCTGGCGCACCAGACATCGGCCAGCACGGCGGAGAAACTGATGCCCGAGGCGGTCGCCAGCAATTTCGACGCCGCCCTGAAGGCTTACAAGGCGGGTAATGCACAGGAACTGAAAACCCTGGTCGGCTACTTCCTCTCTGGTGACGAGGATGGCGACTGCGATCCCGGCAATTACATCGTCGAGAAATACTACTTTCCGCAAAGGGTCGGCTGGTCGAATGACCTGGGCTTTCTGTTCGAGCAGGCCGGTCATTACCCGGAGGCGGTGGAACTGCTGGGGCACATCACCCGCAAGCACCCGGACAGGATCGTCGCCTACCTCAACCTGGCGGATGCCTACTGGGCGCTGGGCGAGCGAGCTCAGGCCCGGGAAGCCTACGGCCAGTATCATGAGAAGATGCTCGCCGCTCAGAAACAGGCCAGGATTCCGCCGCGCGTACTGGAGAGAAAGTAGCGCGTGGCGGTCAGGGCCGTTTTGCGGCCAATGCCTGCTGCAAAGCCCCCGCCTCCTTGAACACCTTCTCCTCAACCAACTTCCCATCCTCCAACTGCAGCCACAGCACTTCGCCCTCGCCAGCCGGGTAGCGCGGGGCGATGCGGGCGTCGCGGTCGAGGAGGATGCGGTAGTTGTAGTCGCGCATCTTCGGCAGGGCGAAGAGGGTGGCGATGATGCTGGGCATGCGGCTGATATCGGCGAGGAACACCGCCTGGCGCTCGTCCAAGTAGCCCTTGGGTTTGCCTTCCAGGGCGGCGTTGACCAGCTTGGCGCCGTCCATGTCGCGGGCGACCAGCAGGATGTGGGTTTTGTCGTTCAGGGTGTAGGGGGCGTCGAACTGATCCAGCAGCGTCCAGGGTGCTAGGCGCTCGCCGGGCTCCAGGGCCAGTGCAGCGGTGGACAGCAGGCACAGCAACATCAAGAAAACAGCTTTCATGCTGGAACTCCTAGGCTTTGTACGAAAAGTGCCTGCGCTCGGTGATGCTTCGTTAAAAACGGGTTCGGAATGCTCATTTACAGCTCGTAAACTCCGCTTCCTCACCCGTTTTTGCCTCGCCTGACCTTCGCTCGACGACTTTTCGTTCAGAGCCGCGCAGGGATAGCAGGGGTTAAAGGTCTTCGTCGGTTACCAGGCGCACTTCGCTGGCATCCAGGGCGTAGGCGGCGTCGGCCAGATCATTGCTGATCTTCTCCACCTTGAGCGTGCCGCTTACCCAGATGGGCGCGTAGATGTCGTCGAGCGGAATGCCCTTGGGGTAGCGCACCAGCACCAGTTGGTTGGGCGGTGGTGGCGGGACGTGGATGCAGGCGCCGGGGTAGGGCACCAGGAAGAACAGGGTGCTATTGCCTTTGGCGTCGTTTTCCAGCGGTACGGGGTAGCCGCCCAAGCGGATGGCCTTGCCATCCAGCGCGGCGACGGTCTTGGCCGAGTACATCACCGCTGGCAGGTTCTTGTCCTGCTGGCGCAGGCCGCCCTTGCTGTAGAAGGTGCTGTCCCCTTCGGGAGTGTCATGGCTGATCTCGGGCATCTCTTCGAGGGCCTTGCGGTCATCCGGGGGCATGAGGTCGAGCCAGTCGGTTTCCGGCAGTTCGGCACGGGCCAGGCCGGTGAATAGCAGTAGAACGAGCAGCAGGTGGCGCATGGTGTGGGGGATCTCGTGGCGGCGGTAAGCGAGAGCCGGCGTACCGGCTCCTGCGCAGGAGGGCGGGTCAGCCCTTCTTGATCGCGCCGTAGATTACCAGCAGAACGATGGCGCCGATCACTGCGCCGATGAAACCGGCTGCCTGGCCGGCCTGGTAGATACCCAGCGCCTGGCCACCGTAGGTGGCAGCAATGGAGCCACCGATGCCGAGCAGGATGGTCATGATCCAACCCATGCTGTCATCGCCGGGTTTGAGAAAGCGTGCAACCAGACCGACGATCAGGCCGATGAAAATGGTGCCGATGATGCTCATTACATGTCTCCTTGATAAGGCCGCTAAAGGGCACCTCTAAAAACTACCTGCGTTGCCATCGCGGCGTTAAAAACAGACTCAGAATGCTCATTTACAACACGTAAACTGCGCTTCTTCGCCTATTTTTGCCTTGCGCTGCCTGCCTCGCCTACGTTTTTAGAGGTGCCCTCAAGAGCGGCAGGCCCTGTATGGGACAGGCCAACGGCAGGTCAGTTCGCTTCACCAGGTGGCGCAACGCCATGACGGCGATAGATCAGCGCCACTTCGCCCGCCTCACGCATATGTTCCAGCTCCGCACCCAGGCGGTCATAGAGTTGGCGTCGGTCACTGCGGTAACGCTCGAGCGAGGCGCCGAAGTGGTTGCCCAGTACCTGCCGGTGAACATAATGGGCATAGCTGTAGTCGCTAAACTCCATGGCCTCGAACTGCGCTTCCATGGGGATCCGGTCGAGCACGGCGATGGCGTCCAGACGGCCGGCGCGGAACATGGCCGCCAGTTGCGTATCGTCGCTGGCGTAGATGCGCCCGAGTTGGTCATCGCTGTCGAACGGCTCGAAATAGGCCGTACCACGTTTGACCCCAAGGGCCAGCGCGTAGAGATCTTCGTAACGATTCAGGTTGGCTTCCTGGCCGGGGCGCACGACGAAGCGAATGTGCAGCGGCTGATTGCCGATGCTGGGCAGGTAATGAACATACGCGCGGCGCTGTTCGGTGACCAATACCCGTGGCACCAGGTCGATACGCCCGGAGCGAAGATCTTCGAGGCTGCGCAGGAAGGGGGCCTGGCGCCAATGCAGCTCGACACCGACGCGTTGGGCCGCGGTTTCCAGCACGCTGATCAACGGGCCACTGGGCATGCCGTCGACCACACGCATTTCCGGCGTGCGCTCGCGAAAGTCCACACGCAGCACGTCCTGCGCAGCACTGCAGGTCAGGGCGAACAGCAGAGGCAGGAACGCGGCTAAGCGCTTCATGGCGGAGCTCTTGAACGACCACAGTCATTCAAGAGCGTAGTCGCAAAACGCCAGCTCAGCCTTTTGCGATCAAGGCCTGCACGGCTTCGATGGCGACAGCGAGGCCGGCACGATCAGCGCTGCGCAGCGTGGCATGGCCGACCTTGCGCCCGGCCTTGAAGGCTTTGCCGTAGTGGTGCAGGTGGCAGTCGGCAATGGCGATGACCTGCTCCACCGGCGGCACTTCACCGATGAAGTTGAGCATGGCGCTTTCGCCCAGCTTGGCGGTGGAACCGAGCGGCAGGCCGGCGACAGCGCGCAGGTGGTTCTCGAACTGGCTGCACTCGGCGCCTTCGATGGTCCAGTGCCCGGAGTTGTGCACGCGCGGGGCGATCTCGTTGGCCTTGAGGCCGCCGTCCACCTCGAAGAACTCGAAAGCCAGCACGCCGACGTAATCGAGCCTGTCCAGCACACGGCCGACGTAATCCTCGGCCAGCGCCTGCAGCGGGTGCGCGGTGCTGGCGATGGACAGGGCGAGGATGCCGCTGTCGTGGGTGTTGTGCACCAGCGGGTAGAAACGGGTTTCGCCATCACGGGCGCGCACGGCGATCAGCGACACCTCGCCAGTGAAGGGCACGAAGCCTTCGAGGATGCACGGCACGCTGCCCAGTTCGGCGAAGGCGCCAGTGACGTCTTCCGGCTTGCGCAGCACCTTCTGGCCCTTGCCGTCGTAGCCCAGGGTGCGGGTCTTCATTACCGCCGGCAGGCCGATACTGGCGACCGCCGCGTCGAGGTCGGCCTGCGACTGGATGTCGGCGAACTCCGGCGTGGGAATGCCCAGTTCGCGGAACATGGACTTCTCGAACCAGCGGTCGCGGGCAATGCGCAGCGCCTCGGCAGAGGGATAGACCGGCACGAACTGCGAGAGGAAGGCCACGGTTTCCGCCGGCACGCTCTCGAACTCGAAGGTGACCAGATCCACCTCGTCAGCCAGTTGCCGCAGGTGATCCTGGTCACCGTAGTCGGCGCGGATATGCTCGCCGAGGGCCTGGGCGCAGGCGTCCGGCGCCGGGTCAAGGAAGGCGAAGCTCATGCCCAGCGGGGTGCCCGCCAGGGCCATCATGCGGCCCAACTGGCCGCCACCGATCACACCGATTTTCATAACAAAGCCCCTTTTCAGCAGGTGGCGAGACCAAGCAGTTGAACGCTGCCCGCAGCGCAGGAAGCGGAGTTTACGCCGGTAAATAAGCATTCCGAGCAGCGGACAGCGTGCAGATGCACCGTGTCGCAGCCCCGGATGGAATAGGCTTCAGGCCTCGCGCGGGTCCGGATTGTTCAGCACGGTCTCGGTCTGATCCTGGCGGAACTGCTTGAGCGCGGCATGGAATTGCGGGTGCTGATGGCCGAGGATGCTCGCCGCGAGCAGGGCAGCATTGGCCGCGCCAGCCTTGCCGATGGCCAGGGTGGCGACCGGCACGCCAGCCGGCATCTGCACGATCGATAGCAGCGAGTCGACGCCCGAGAGCATGGACGACTGCACCGGCACGCCAAGCACCGGCAGGTGGGTCTTGGCCGCGCACATGCCCGGCAGGTGGGCCGCGCCACCGGCACCGGCGATGATCACCTGGATGCCACGGGCCTCAGCCTCTTCGGCGTACTGGAACAGCAAATCCGGGGTGCGGTGGGCGGACACCACCTTGACCTCGTGGGGAATGCCCAGCCGGTCCAGCATTTCGGCGGTGTGGCTAAGGGTGGACCAATCGGACTTGGAGCCCATGATCACGCCAACCAGTGCGCTCATCGTCGTGCCTCTTCATCTCGGGCGCCATGCGGCGCGTCATAGGTGTGCCCAGCAGGGCGCGTCAAAAACCAACAAGCCACGCGGGCAGGCCAGCGTGGCTTGTGATGATTCGGTTGGCCGGGCGTTGCCGGCCGAAGGCCGCGCAGTATAACGCAAAGCCACGGCGGGCGGGCATTGCCCATGACCGTTTGTCACGCCAACGGCTGCGCGCCGGGAAATCACCCAAACCTTGCTCTGGAGCAATGCCCAGGTGCAGCACAGGCGCACACTGGTCAGACACTCGCATGCAAGAGGAACAGCGCATGAACCAGACCATGAAAGCCGCCGTCGTCCACGCCTTCGGGCAGCCGCTGCGTATCGAGGAGGTGAAGACGCCGCTGCCAGGCCCGGGGCAGATTCTGGTGAAGATCGAAGCGTCGGGCGTATGCCATACCGACCTGCACGCCGCCGAGGGCGACTGGCCGGTGAAGCCCAGTCTGCCGTTCATTCCCGGCCATGAGGGGGTCGGCTACGTGGCGGCAGTCGGCAGCGGCGTGACCCGTGTGAAGGAAGGCGACCGGGTCGGCGTGCCCTGGCTGTACAGCGCTTGCGGCTGCTGCGAACACTGCTTGACCGGCTGGGAAACCCTCTGCGAAAGCCAGCAGAACACCGGCTACTCGATCAACGGCGGCTATGCGGAATACGTGCTGGCCGACCCCAACTACGTCGGCATTCTGCCGAAGAACGTCGAGTTCCTGGAAATCGCACCGATCCTCTGCGCAGGGGTGACTGTGTACAAAGGGCTCAAGGAAACCAAGGCCCGCCCAGGCCAGTGGGTGGCGATCTCCGGCATCGGCGGCCTCGGCCACGTCGCCGTGCAGTACGCCCGCGCCATGGGCCTGCATGTCATCGCAGTGGATGTCGATGATGCCAAGCTGGAGCTGGCACGCAAACTCGGCGCCAGCGTCACCATCAATGCGCGCAAGGAGAACCCGGCCGAGGTGGTGCAACGGGATATCGGCGGTGCTCATGGCGTGCTGGTCACGGCGGTCTCCAACGCGGCCTTCGGCCAGGCCATCGGCATGGCGCGGCGCCATGGCACGGTGGCCCTGGTCGGCCTGCCGCCAGGTGACTTCCCCACGCCTATCTTCGATGTGGTGCTCAAGGCCATCCACATCACCGGCTCCATCGTCGGAACCCGCGCAGACCTGCAGGAAGCGCTGGATTTCGCCGGCGAGGGTCTGGTCAAGGCCACAGTGCACAGCGACAGCCTGGACAACATCAACGGCATTCTCGATCAGATGCGCCAAGGCCAGATCGAAGGGCGCGTGGTATTGAGCTTCTGACGCTTGCGGGGGAAAGCGCCAAGGATTGGCACTTTTCCTACAAAGCGGACGAGGAGGAGCGCACAGAATGCCGGCAGACGGCTGCCTATACTGGCCACCCCTCATCCGTACAAGGACGTGCCACTCATGAAACATGCGTTACCCTTTTTCGCCCTCTCGCTGCTCTCCCTCCAGGTAAGCGCTCTCGAACTGGCCAAACATCCGCAAGTGTTCGATGCCGGCAAGGGCGTCAGCCTGGCCCTGGCCCCGTCCGCTGACGGCAAGCAGGCTCTGGTACAGGTGAGCGGCATCAACCATCCGCTTGATGAAGTGGTGTTCCTCACCGAGGTGCAGGAGCTGGGTAACGAGCAGCGTGATTACGGTATCCGCCTCGACGGTCGCGACTACAACCTGCTGAACAAGCGTCGCGCCTGGGGCGGCGAAAGCTACCAGCTCAACCTGCCCGATACCCAGGGCTTCGAGCTCAGCTATGACGAAGAAAAGAGCAAGGCGCTGAAAACCGCCGACCTGCTTGCCCTCTATGAAAAACAGCAAAAGGACGGCGTGCAGGCGCACCTGGCCGCCTTCGACCGCAAGCAGCGCGTGACCGACTACAGTGCCCGCCTGCAAGAGATGGACAGCGAAGCCTCCAAGGCCTGCGACACGCCGCTGGCGACAAAGGTGGACTGGAGCGCGCTCAGCGACGAACAACTGATCGGCCTCAGCGTGCCGAGCTTCTGCGGCGAGGTGGTCAATCAGATGGCCTACCTGTGCGAAAAGGACGATCGCTACAAGGCCGAAGCCAAGACCCTGAAGGGTGTCGACTGCCGCTTCGGCGAACGGCTGAAGCTTCAGGAGAAGGACGGCCGGCTGCAGTTCACCACCCGTGCAGATGAAGCCAACCAGGGTGACTTCATCAACGCCATTCTGCGCAATCGCTGAGTAGTTGCTGGCAGCCTGAAGTCCATAGCGGCGGCATGCTTCTTGCGTTCTTTTGCTGACCTGCGCAAACGGAACGCATCATGTTGCATGCCCCGCTGACGACCCTGCATGTGGTTTCCCTGATCCTGCAACGTTTCGCCGACCAGCCCGAGCTGCGCCCGCAGTTGCTGGCCGGGAGCGGAATTGGTGCGGCCGATCTGGACAACCCCGACGCACGCATCACCCGAGTGCAGGAGCTGCAGGTGTGTGCCAACGCCCTGGCTCTGCGCGCCGATCTGGGGCTGGATCTGGGGCGCAGCCTGCACGTTTCCTCCTATGGGCTGCTTGGTTACGCCGCGCTGTCGGCTGATACCCTTGGTGACGCCTTGCGCCTGCTGCTGCAATACCCGGCGTTGCTCGGTACCTACTTCCGCCTGGAGCTGTTGGTGGACGGCGATCTGGCCTGGATACGCGCCAGCGACTATCGCGACCGCGCGGCGCTGGAAGCTTTCAACGTGGAGATGTGCCTGGCGTCGATGAAGCTCACCTGCGATGAGTTGCTCGGCCAGCCATTGCCCGTCAGCCAGGCGTGCTTTCGCCACCCGCGCCCAGGCTATGCCGCGCGCTACGCCGACAGCTTTCCCTGTACGCTGCTCTTCGCCGCCAGCGCCAACGCCTTCGCCTTCCCCGCAGCGCTCCTGGAACGCCGCCTGCCGCTGGCCGACAGCGTCACCCATGGCGCCATGATCGAGCGCTGCCGTCGCCAGAACGCCGAGTTCAGTAGCCGCCAGGCCTGGCTGCAGCGGGTGCGCCAATTGCTCGCCGCACAACTGGCCGAGCCCCCGGGGCTGGAGAACCTGGCGCAGCAGATGCACTGCTCGCCGCGTACCTTGCGTCGTCACCTGCAGGAGCTGGGTACCAGTTATCAGGGCCTGCTCGACGAGTTGCGCTTCGAGCGCGCCAAGGCCTTGCTCAGCGAAGAGCAATGGCCGGTGTACCGCATTGCCGAGGTGCTCGGCTTCAGCGAGACCGCCAGCTTTCGCCATGCCTTCCAGCGCTGGAGCGGCGTAGCGCCAAGTCGCTTTCGCGCATAGCCCGGATGTAATCCGGGAATATCCGGCACCTCTTCCCCGGATTGCATCCGGGCTACGGGCGATCACCGTGGGAGCGGCTTCAACCGCGATAAAGGCTCGCCGCTAAAGCGCCTCCCACAGGTGAAGCTCACTACTCCGCCTGCACGTTGCGGTTCTGCAGCCACGACCTAGCAGGCTGTTGCCACTGGAACTCTTCCGCCCGGCGCCAGGCTAGGGTCAGTCTTCGATCTCGCTCTTCACGGCCTTGCCGCTGACCGGGTCGTGGTAGATCTCCACCTTGCGGCCTTCCTTGTCGAAGCCGTAGATCTCGTAGCAGTTGCCGTCGGTGACCTTGAACTTGTTGATCTTGTAGCCATCGGCCACGAGCTTGGCCTGGAACTGCTCGGGGTCTTGCCAGGTGGAGCGCTCGGCGGTGGTGCATTCGGTCTTGGCGAAGGCCGGGGCGGCGCAGGCCAACAGGGCGGAAACGAGCAAAAGACGACGCATGGTGAAGCTCCTGATAGGGAACGGAGCCGTCACCTTCAGCGCCCAGGCTTAACGAAAGCTTAAGCCTCACACCCGGTTACATCTTGCCGGCGAGCATGCCTGTGTCCGTGCAATTTGGCCATTTCGATCCCCTTTTGGCCATTAGCAGCGTTCTCCAGCGCGGCGCGACGAACGAACAATGCAGGCATAACAACGAGCCTGGAGCGCTTTGCATGCTCACTTACTACAGTGACGACCACCACCTGCACCATGGCAAATGCGAGCTGATCGACGGGCAACTGCTGCCCTGCTTCGAGATGCCGCTGCGCGCCGACCATGTCCTCGCGCGGGTCAAGGATCGCCAGCTCGGCGAAGTCCGTGCACCCAGGGACTTCGGCCTGGCGCCCATCGAGCGCATCCACAGCAAGGCCTACCTGGAATTCTTCCAGGGCGCCTGGGCGCGTTGGCAGGCGCAGGGCGGCAAGGGCGACCTGCTGCCCTTCACCTGGCCGGCGCGCACCCTGCGGCGGATGATCCCCAACGACCTGCACGGCCAGCTCGGCTACTACAGCTTCGATGGCGGCGCACCGATCACCGCCGGCACCTGGCAGGCCGCCTACAGCGCCGCGCAGGTGGCGCTCAGCGCCCAGGCCGAGATCGCCGCCGGTGCCCACAGCGCCTTCGCCCTGTGTCGGCCGCCAGGCCACCATGCCGCGGGCGACGTGATGGGTGGCTACTGTTACCTGAACAACGCCGCCATCGCCGCCCAGGCCTTCCTCGACCAGGGCCGCAAGAAGGTGGCCATCCTCGATGTCGACTACCACCACGGCAACGGCACCCAGGACATCTTCTACCAGCGCAGCGACGTGCTGTTCGCCTCGATCCATGGCGACCCGGCCGAGGAATTCCCGTTCTTCCTCGGTTACGCCGACGAACTGGGCGAGGGCGCCGGCGAGGGCTACAACTTCAATTACCCATTGCCCATGGGCAGCACTTGGGAAACCTGGAACGCAGCACTGCAGCAGGCCTGCCAGCGCATCGCCGACTACGGCGCCGAGGTGTTGGTGGTATCGCTGGGTGTGGACACCTACATGGAAGACCCGATATCGCAGTTCAAGCTCGACAGCCCGGACTACCTGGCCATGGGCAAGCGCATCGCCGCGCTGGGCCTGCCGACGCTATTCATCATGGAAGGCGGTTACGCGGTCGAGGCCATCGGCATCAATGCAGTGAACGTGCTGGAAGGGTTCGAGGGCGCGTAACTGGCGCTTCTCCATGCACCGGGCGTCAGACCTGGCATTGCAACGGTGGACGGATAAGGCGTCAGCTACGCGCCCCGATCCACCCTAACAAAAGACCAACAACGACACTTCAGGGGTGAGAAACGATGAAAGCCATCCAACAGATGCTCGGCGCCGCCTTGTGTGGCGCCACCCTGCTCAGCGGTGCGGTGCAGGCCAAGGAGCTGCGCGTGTACAACTGGGCCGACTACATCCTGCCGTCCGTGCCCAAGGACTTCCAGAAGGAAACCGGCACCCGGATCACCTGGGATACCTTCGAGACCAACGAGGCGCTGGAGGCCAAGCTGCTCACCGGCAACTCCGGCTACGACCTGGTGATCCCCTCCAACCAGTTCCTCGAAACCCAGATCAAGGCCGGCGTATTCGCCAAGCTGGACAAATCGAAGATCCCCAACTGGAAGAACCTCGACCCTGCGCTGCTCAAGCTGCTGGAGAAGAACGACCCGGGCAACCAGCATGGCGTGCCCTACATGTACGGCACCGTGCTGATCGGCTACAACCCGGACAAGGTCAAGGCCGCGCTCGGCGACAATGCCCCGGTCGATAGCTGGGATCTGGTGTTCAAGCCGGAAAACATGGAGAAGCTGAAATCCTGCGGCGTGGCCATGCTCGACTCGCCCAGCGAGATCATCCCCATCGCCTTGCATTATCTGGGGCTCGACCCCAACAGCACCAACCCGGCCGACTATGACGAGGTCACCGAGCTGCTGCTCAAGGTGCGCCCCTACGTCACCTACTTCCATTCCGCCAAGTACATGACCGATATCGCCAACGGCGACATCTGCGTGGCCATCGGTTACTCCGGCAGCTTCTACCAGTTCGCCAACCGCGCCAAGGAAGCGGGCAATGGGGTGAAGATCAACTGGCGCCTGCCCAAGGAGGGCGCGCCGATCTGGTTCGACACCTGGGCCATCCCCAAGAGCGCGCAGAACGTCGACGAGGCCCACGCCTTCATCAACTACCTGCTCGACCCGAAAGTGATTGCACCGATCAGCGATTTTCTCGGTTACCCCAACCCCAACGTGCCCGGCATGAAGCTGGTGAGCAAGGAGATCGCCGCCGACCCTGACCTGACCCCGACGCCGGAGATGCAGAAATCACTGTACGTGGTGCAACCGCTGCCGCAGAAGATCGAACGCGTACGCACACGGGCATGGACCTCGATCAAGTCGGGCATGTAACGCACTTCTACCGATGCTGCCCACGCCCTGCGTGGGCACCTGCGTTCGTGACGCTCCGCGTCATACCGGGCAGCACTGGCAACTACGAAGACCGCAACGGACACAGAAAGTAGGAATGACCCAACCCCGTAGGATGGGTAGAGCAACGCGAAACCCATCAGCCGACCCCGGGTTTCGCTGTGCTCTACCCAGGCTGCGTGCTAAAGCCCCTCCTACAGATGGCCTCACTTTGTGGGAGGGGCTTTAGCCGCGACAGCTTGGCCAGCGCATGTGCCCTACCTGCCCAACCAACGAATAGGTGCTGCAGAAATACTGGCCATGTCACATTACTGCCACTGGACTGGCGTCTCCAACTGATCGACACTCTCGCCCAGCGATCCCCCTGTGCAATGGAAGCCCTTGAACGCCGTTAACGCTTCGAGACGAGGACACGATATGGACAATCTCTACCCCGCCGGGCCCAGCGATGTGCCGGCAAACCTGACCCGCCCCAGCTCCCTCTACAAACGCCAAGCGTGGCTCGCCGTCGGCAGCCTGGCCTTGTTCGTCGCGCTGTATTTCGCCTTGGCCGGCTGGTTCGGCTGGACCGCCTGGCGCCTGATCAACAGTGGTCTGGCCGGCAGCGAAGAAGCCCTGGTGCACTTCCTGGTGGGCGGTTGCTCCGCCTTCCTCTGCGTGTTCATGCTCAAGGCGCTGTTCTTCGTCGAGCGCGGCGGCACGCCGAACCATGTGGAACTGCGCCCTGAAGAACAACCGCAGCTCTTCGCCTTTCTCTACCGCCTGGCCGATGAAGCCGGTGCACCACGGCCGCATCGCGTATACCTCTCGGCGCGAGTCAATGCGGCGGTGTTCTATGACCTGTCGGTGCTCAACCTGCTGTTCCCGTCGCGCAAGAACCTGGAGATCGGCCTGCCTCTGGTCAACATCCTCACTCTGAGCGAATTCAAGGCGGTGCTGGCCCACGAGTTCGGCCACTTCGCCCAGCGCTCCATGGCCATCGGCAGTTGGGTCTATATCGCCCAGCAGATCGCCTCGCACATCATCAGCAAGCGTGACGCCCTGGACAAGCTGCTGCGCGTGCTGTCGAAGTTCGACCTGCGCATCGCCTGGATCGGCTGGCTGCTGTCGTTGGTCGTCTGGTCGATCCGCTCGCTGCTCGACACCCTGTTCCGCCTGGTGGTGCTGGCGCAACGCGCGCTGTCGCGGCAGATGGAGTTCCAGGCCGATCTGGTCGCAGTCTCCCTGACCGGTAGCGACGAACTGGTGCATGCCCTGCACAAGCTGCAAGCCGCCGACGAAGCCTGGGATCGCACCCTGGCCTTCGCCAACGCCGAATACCAGCAAGGCCGCTCGGTGCAGGATCTGTTCAGCATCCAGACCCAGGTGCTGGAGAGGGTCACGCAGATTCTCAACGACCCCAGCTATGGCAAGGTGCCGCCGCGCTCCAGCGACGCTCCAGAGCAGCACCGCGTGTTCGTTTCCGGCTTCGCCCAGCCGCCGCAGATGTGGTCGACCCACCCGGCCAACAGCGATCGCGAAGAGAATGCCAAGCGCCTGTACCTGCCCGCTCCGCACGACGAGCGCAGCGCCTGGGTATTGTTCGACGAGCCGACGGCGCTGCGCCAGCGCCTGACCAGTGACTTCTTCCACGGCGCGCAGCTCGAGCCCGTCACCCTGGAAGAATCCCTGCGCAACCTGGCCGACCGCTACGACATGCTGCAATACGCCCCCGACTACCAGGGCGCCTACCTCGGCCGCAGCCTGACGCGCCACGCCGAGCAAGCCGCCGAGCTCTATCAGAACTCGGCACCCATCACCGATCTGCACGGCGCGTTGCAGGCCCTCTATCCGCCCAGCCTAAGCCAGCAGCTCCACCAGTTGCGCGCCCTGGAAGAAGAGCGCGGCATGCTGCAAGCACTGCGGGACAAGGTCTACAAGGCCTCTGGTGGCAGCATCGTGTTTCGTGGCAGCAGCGTTGCCCGTCGCGACCTGCCGCGCCTGATCGAGCAGGTCAAGGAAGAAACCGAAGCCCTGCGCCAGGAGATCCTCGATCATGATCGGCGCTGCCGGGCCACTCACCTGGCCATCGCCGAACGCTTCGGCAACGGCTGGCCGGCCTACCTGATCGGCCTGATCGAAGTGCTGCACTATGCCGAACACAGCCTGGCCGACCTGCGCGATGCGCAGGGCCTGCTCGCCAACGTGACCGCCGTGGTGCTGGCCGATGGCAAGGTCAGCTCCCGCGAACTCAAGCGCCTGCTGCAAACGGCCAACGCGCTGCATCGGGTGATGGCAGCCATCCACGAAGACAAACAGCTCGTGGTGCTCGATGAGCCGCTGCTGAAGCGTCTGGGCATCGACTCCTGGGCAGCCTCGCTGGAAGACTTCACCTTGCCGCAGGCGAGCACCGACAACGTCAACGAGTGGATGCAGGTGATCGATGGCTGGGGCAACAGCCTCGCCGCCCAGCTATCCGGCCTGTGCAGCGCCACCCTGGAGCAGTTGCTGCACAGCGAAGCCGAACTGGCTCGCCACCTGCGGCAAGACAGCCAGCCCGAAGCAGCACCGACACCTTCCCGCACGCCGCAACGTTATGCCGTGCTCCTGCCCGGGCAGGAGCGCAAGCGCCAGTTGAAGCTGGATTGGTGGGATCGCTTCCAGATTGCCGATGGCGCCTTCGCCACCAGCATGCGCTTGCTGGTGGCGGCGCTGATCGTCGGTGCCGTGCTCGGCTTCGGCAGCCTGACCGGCGTGGACACCCGAGTCGCGGTGTACAACGGCCTGGGTACCAGCGTACAGGTACGCATCGGCAAGCAGAGCGCGGTGGTTGGGCCCTACTCGTCCACCGAGCTCAAGACCGAGTTCACCCCCAACACCCAGGTGAGCGCTCGTACCCTAGATGGTCAGTTGATCGAAAGCTTCAAGCCCAGCCTGGGCAACCCAGGGCTGCATTACGTCTACAACATCGCCGGCGCCAGCCCGCTGGTTGCCTGGACGGCCTCATACGGCAACGCCGCCGAGGAAGAGCCACGCTTTCTCGGCGCGCCGCGCTGGCTCGACGCCCGTGCCGACTTCTTCTTCACCGACCCGCCCGAGTCCATCAGCAGCAAGACCGGTGGCGCCACGCGCCATATTCTCAGTGGCATGGGCGACAGCACTCCCGAGGAGGTTCTCAAGCTGGTCGGCAACGAAGCACAGGCGCAACAGATCATCCAGGCCCATGTGCGCTGGGATGCACCGAACGCAACCCACGCCAGCCTGTGGAAAGCCCATGCCCAAGGGCCCGCCAAGGCCGGTCAGAACGAATAGGGCACCTCTAAAAACTACCTGCGTGGCCATCACTGCGTTAAAAACAAGCTCAAAATGCTCATTTACAACTCGTAAACTCCGCTTTTTCGCTTGTTTTTGCCTTGTGCTGGCTGCCTCGCCTACGTTTTTAGAGGCGCCCAATAGGCGCACGCCTTCGTTAAATTCATTCGCGATAGGGTTTACCGCCCTGGCTGATCGTGATCACGAATGAATTCGCTCCTACAGGTTCTTGCGCAGCTCGTTGACCTGAGCCGCGCCAGGCAAGGATGCCGGGCGCACCTGCCGCTCGCTGCGCAGCACCACGGCCATATAGCCCACCACGATCAGATTGACCATGAGCACGGCCAGGCTCAGCAGGCTGGGGCGGGCAACCAGCTCATAGACCTCGAACGGCAGATAGATCGCCCCGCTGGCCAGGGCGAACCATTGCGTCCAGACCAGCCCCTTCCACAGGCCATAGGCCTCGATCAGGCGAATCACGGTGTAGGCGAGCGCGCCGAAGGCCAGCAGGGTCAGGTCGATATCGGGCAAGGCACTCACGGCGTGGATGAAAATACCGGGCCAGTGGCTGGCAGGGTTCAGATGCGCATGGCTGACCAGCGCCTCAGCCATCTGCTGCAGATTGCGCCCCGCCAGCTCATGCAGGCCAAGCGCGACCAGGAGCGAAGCAAGGCCCTTGCAAGCCTCCATTGCAGCGACGACCCGAAGACCGCTTCTCGTGGATGTCATCATCGACTCTCTAGCTTAGTCGCGCACATACACGCATTTTCAACGCCTTCGTCGTTTGCAGGAACCACAACTTCGTAGGATGGGTAGAGCAACGCGAAACCCATCAACGGCTGGCTCCCGGGTTTCGCTGCGCTCAACCCAGGCTACGTAGCTGAGACGGCGTTGCCATCTGTGAGTAAGGAGCGCAAGGGCAGCTCGCGCGCTCGGCTACTTTCCCGCCTCCAACTTGCGCCAGAGCAAGCGCACCGCCGCCTTGCGCACCAGGGCACAGCGGTACAGGCGGATTTCCAGGGGAATCTGCCAGTGTTCGCCGCCGCATATGGCCAGTTCGCCACGGGCCAGTTCGCCGCTTACCGACAGCCGTGGCACCCAGGTCACGCCCATGCCCTGCAGGGCCATGCTCTTGAGGCTGTCGGCCATGGCGGTTTCGTACACGGTGGTGGAGCGCAGCACGCGTTGGCGCAGCAGCAGGTTGACCGAACGACCGAGGAAGGCGCCAGCCGTGTAGGCCAGCAAGGGGATGCTCTGGCCGCTGTCGAGGTCGAACAGCGGCGCGCCACGCTCATCGGTGGCGCACACCGGCAGCATGGCGGTGGTGCCCAGGTGCAGGGAGGGGAAGATCTGCGGGTCCATCTGCAGGGCGGCGTCCGGGTCGTAGTAGGCGAGGATCAGGTCGCAAGCACCTTCGCGCAGTGAGTGCACCGCCTCGCCGACGTTGGTCGCCACCAGGCGGGTGTTGAGTGGCAGGCCGTCGCGGCGCAGGTCGGCGATCCATTGCGGGAAGAAGCCGAGGGTCAGCGAGTGCGCAGCAGCGATCTGCAGCACTTCGCCCTGCTGGCCTTCCAGATTATGCAGATGGCGCACCACCTCGCCGAGCTGCTCCACCAGGCTGCGTGCGGTGACCAGAAACAGCCGCCCGGCCTCGGTCAGCTCGATGGGGGTGCAGGAGCGATCCACCAGGGTCAGCCCGAGCATGGCTTCGAGGCTACGAATGCGCCGGCTGAATGCGGGCTGGGTAACGAAGCGCTTCTCGGCGGCCTGGGAGAAGCTGCGGGTGGCGGCCAGGGTGACGAAGTCTTCCAGCCATTTGGTTTCCAGGTTCATTGCAGGCTCCGGAGGATTGACCCGATAGATAGGGCGCGAACCTTGGGAGGGGCTTCAGCGGCGAGCAGTCGTGGTTGAAGCCCCTCCCACAGCGCGTAGCCCGGATGCAATCCGGGGCTCGAATGGGCATTCCCGGATTGCATCCGGGCTACGTGGTACGTCCAAATGCAAGCGAACGTCACATGGACATTATGCCGATCATGCATAGGGCAGCAAACAACGGCATTGGCCCGCACTCCGCCGAAAACCTTAATCTATAGGCATCGCGGCACTTGCCGTATCTCCCAGAGAGTCTGTCTCATCATGTCCGCTGCTGCATCCTTCCGCGTCGAAAAAGACCTGCTTGGTACCCTCGAAGTCCCCGCCGATGCCTACTACGGCATCCAGACCCTGCGTGCGGTGCAGAACTTCCGCCTGTCCGGTGTGACCCTGTCGCACTACCCCAAGCTGGTGATCGCGCTGGCCATGGTCAAGCAGGCCGCAGCCGACGCCAACCGTGAGCTGGGCCACCTCTCCGCCGCCAAGCACACGGCGATCAGCACCGCTTGTGCCCGCATCATCCAGGGTGAGTTCCATGATCAGTTCGTGGTGGACATGATCCAGGGCGGTGCCGGCACCTCGACCAACATGAACGCCAACGAGGTGATCGCCAACGTCGCCCTGGAAGCCATGGGTCATGAGAAGGGCGAGTACCAGTACCTGCACCCGAACAACGACGTGAACATGGCGCAGTCGACCAACGACGCCTACCCGACCGCCATCCGCCTGGGCCTGCTGCTCGGCCATGAAAGCCTGCTCAACGCACTGGACAAGCTGATCCAGGCGCTGGCAGCCAAGGGCCTGGAGTTCGGTCATGTGCTGAAGATGGGCCGCACCCAGTTGCAGGACGCCGTACCGATGACCCTCGGTCAGGAATTCCACGCCTTCGCCACCACCCTCGGCGAAGACCTGCAGCACCTGAAGATGCTCGCCCCGACCCTGCTGCACGAAGTCAACCTGGGCGGTACCGCCATCGGCACCGGCATCAACGCCGACCCGAAATACCAGGCCCTGGCGGTCAATCGCCTGGGCGTGATCAGCGGCCACCCGGTCAAGCCGGCCGCCGACCTGGTCGAGGCCACCAGCGACATGGGCGCCTTCGTGCTGTTCTCCGGCATGCTCAAGCGCACCGCGGTGAAACTGTCGAAGATCTGCAACGACCTGCGCCTGCTGTCCAGCGGCCCGCGCACCGGCATCAACGAGATCAACCTGCCGGCGCGTCAGCCGGGCAGCTCGATCATGCCGGGCAAGGTCAACCCGGTGATCCCCGAGGCGGTCAACCAGGTGGCCTTCGAGGTGATCGGCAACGACCTGGCGCTGACCATCGCTGCCGAGGGCGGTCAACTGCAGTTGAACGTGATGGAGCCGCTGATCGCCTACAAGATCTTCGACTCGATCCGCCTGCTGACCCGCGCCATGGATATGCTGCGCGAGCTGTGCATCGACGGCATCACCGCCAACGAAGCGCATTGCCGCGCGCTGATGGAGAACTCCATCGGCCTGGTCACCGCGCTCAACCCCTACATCGGCTACGAGAACGCCACCCGTATCGCCAAGGTCGCGCTGGAAAGCGGACGCGGCGTGCTGGAGCTGGTGCGCGAGGAAAAACTGCTGGATGACGCCACCCTCGACGACATCCTGCGCCCCGAGAACATGATCGCCCCGCGCCTGGTTCCGCTGCAGGGCTGAGCACGCGCATGACACACGCCGCCGCAAGGGCGGCGTGTTCGTTTCCATGGCAATAGCACCAAGGCCGCTCAGACGGCATCACAACAACGACAATCCAGGTGACAACCCACATGAATCAGAACCCCGCTGCAAAGTCTTTTCTCGCCCGCGTGCCACTGTGGCAACAGATCCTCGTCGGCCTAGTGCTCGGCGTGGTGGTCGGCATGCTGCTCAAGAGCGTCGCCGAGGCCCTGATGCCGATCGGCGCGTTGTTCCTCAACGCCATCAAAATGCTCATCGTGCCGCTGGTCTTCGTCTCTCTGGTGGCGGGCATCACCTCGATGAGCGACAGCGCCAAGCTCGGCCGCATCAGCGTCAAGACCATCGCCATCTACCTGGTCACCACCGCCTTCGCGGTGAGCATCGGCCTGCTGTTCGGCACCCTGTTCAGCCCCGGCGAGGGCATGCACATGGTCGCCAGCGGCGATGTGCAGGCCAAGCAGGCGCCGTCGCTGGTACAGATCCTGGTGGGCCTGGTGCCGACCAACCCGGTGACCGCCTTCGCCGAAGGCAACATCCTGCAGATCATCGTCTTCGCCATCGCCCTCGGCCTGAGCATGAATCTGGTAGGCGAGAAGGCGACCCCGGCGATTCGCCTGTTCGACAGCCTGGCCGAGGTGCTCTACAAGCTCACCGACCTGGTGATGCGCTTCGCCCCCATCGGCGTGTTCGCGCTGATCGCCGGTGTGGTCGCCTCCCACGGCATCGAGGTGCTGTTGCCGCTGGCCGGGGTGATCGGGGTGATCTACCTGGCCAGCCTCGCCCATATGCTGCTGATCTACGGCGGCCTGATCGGTGGCCTGGCACGCCTCAGCCCGCTGCGCTTCTTCCGTGGCATCGCCCCGGCGCTGGCGGTGGCCTTCAGTACTTCGAGCAGCTCCGGCACCCTGCCGGTGTCCATCGAGTGTGCACGCAAGAACCTCGGCGTATCCCAGGGCGTGGCCGGCTTCGTGCTGCCGGTGGGCGCCACCATCAACATGGACGGCACCGCCATCTACCAGGGCGTGCTGGCGCTGTTCATCGCCCAGGGCTTCGGCATCGATCTGAATGCCGGGCAATACCTGATGATCATTCTGACCGCCACCCTGGCCTCGGTCGGCACCGCCGGCATTCCCGGCGCCGGCCTGATCATGCTCGGCCTGGTGCTGAGCTCGGTGGGCCTGCCGCTGGAAGGCGTGGCGTTGATCGCCGGCATCGACCGCATCCTCGACATGGCGCGCACCACGGTGAACGTCGCCGGCGACCTGATGACCACCACCCTGGTCGGGCGCAGTGAGAACGAGCTGGATCGCGAGATTTACAACAGCGACAACGCCGCCTGAACAACGATTTTCATAGGAGGCCTCACCAGCCTCTCCACTTCGGGATGGCTTCGGCCATCCCTTTTTTTGCCTGCCATTCAAGGGTGGCTGCCGTAGGGTGCGCTGCGCGCACCGCAGGTTGGTTCTCCATGCTCAAACACTCCGCACTAATTCTGGGTTACCGCAGGTTCAGGCGCGTGCAGAGCCCGCCCAGGAGGGCGAACGGAATCGTCGTGGAAGAGGTTGAGCGACATGGATGTCGCGACGACTGCATGGAAGCAGGAGGTAGAGCGGCGCAGGATGCCAAAGCCGAGAGCCGCGATGGGCCACCGCGGCGGGCCTCTGGAACGGCGATGGAGTGAGCGAACCCCGGCGCAGCAGGGCGGGGGCGCCTAGCTCGGGAGGGCGAAACCAGAAACATCAGCAAAAACGCGGCAATCCGGAACAGACACCCGAATAACCAACACCGTATTGCCAATCCGGTGTCAATCAAGCATCCCCCCTAAAATGCTAAAGTTTCCAGGCCTGCCGGAGCCGTCGCACGGCCTCGACGATCTGCGCCTCGGGCACAGCAGCAAAACCCAGCACCAGCCCGGCGCGGGCGTCCTCAGCTACTTCGCTGTCGGGCAGCCAATAACCGCTCAGCGGGTTCATCTCCACCCCGGCAGCACGCGCCGCGCTGACCAATTCCTGCTCACGGGCCAGGCTATCAACACGCAAACACAGGTGCAGGCCGGCCTCCACCGCCGGCAACAGCGCACCGCCAGGGATCGCCTGCGGCCATTCACGCAGCAAGGTGTCGCGCCGCGACCGCGCGGCCTGGCGCATGCGCCGCACATGCCGCTGGAAGTGCCCGGCCGCGATAAATTCGGCCATCACCGCCTGGGTGCCGATCTCCAGATGACGCATGTCCAGCGCCAGACGGCGACTGAAGCCCTCGACCAGAGCCATCGGCAGCACCAGGTAGCCAAGCCGCAGGGCAGGGAAGGCCAGCTTGCCGAAGGTGCCGACATAGATTACCCGCTGCAAGGCATCCAGCGCGGCCAGAGGCGCCAGCGGCGTGCCGCTGTAGCGGTATTCGCCATCGTAGTCGTCCTCGATGATCCAGCCACCCGAACGCTTGGCCCATTCCAGCAGCGCCAGGCGCCGAGGCAAGGACAGGGTCACGCCGCTGGGGTACTGGTGCGAAGGCGTCAGGTAGGCCAGCCGGCAATCGTCGACACCTTGCAGGGCATCGACCTGCAGGCCTTCACCATCCACCGGCACGCCCCGCACCTGCGCTCCGGCGACGGCGAAGGCATGCCCGGCAGCGCGATAGCCGGGGTTTTCCACCGCCACCCGCTCACCGGGCTGCACCAGCAATTGGGCGCACAGGCTGATGGCCTGCTGCGCACCCGTGGTGAGCACGATCTGCCTGGGGTCGCAGTCCAGACCACGGCCATTGCGCAGGTAGGCGGCGATCAGCTCGCGCAGTTCCAGCAGGCCGGCGGGGTCGCCATAGCCCATGCGCGCCAGCGAAGGCTTGCGCCAGAAGCGCGCCTGCAAGCGTGCCCAGGTGGCGAAGGGGAACAGGTCGAAGGCTGGCACACCGATGCGAAACGCTCGTGGCGCACCCTCGACCGGCATCGGCAGATGATGCCCACGCAAGCGCTGCAGCGCAGGGGTGCCGTTGGCCGTGGCAACAACGGCGGGCGAGGCTGGACGCGGTTGCGCCAGCTCGACGACATAGGTGCCATCACCCACCCGCCCGGCCACATAGCCCTCGGCATAGAGCTGGTCGAGGGCGCGGGTCACGGTATTGCGCGAAATACCGAGCAAGCCGGCCAGCTCACGACTGGCGGGCAAACGAGTACCACCGACCAGACGACCGTCGAGGATACGCTCGCGCAGCGCCTGATAGAGCTGGCGCGCCAGGCCCTGACCAGGCTGCAGGCGAATGCCGGAAAGATCGAAGGGCAGGGCGGGCGAGTTGGCCATGGCAGCGGTGATTGGCTCCATCGAAGTAATCTGAAATGGATCTTACGTCAGGCCAATATCCTGCCTAGCATGGGTTCATCACGCTAGGAGAAACCCTCATGTACTGCCCCGCTGCCTTTCGCCAGGAGGATCTGACAGCGCTGCACGCGCAGATCCGCGCCAGCGGCCTGGCCCTGCTCAGCAGCGCCGGCCAGCAAGGCTTGCAGGCCAGCCACCTGCCGCTGTTGCTGGAGGCCGGCGAAGGAGAGTTCGGCACGCTTTACGGCCACTTCGCTCGCGCCAACCCGCACTGGCGTGATCTGGCCGACGGCGCCGAGACCCTGGTGGTATTTAGCGGCCCGGAGGCCTACGTGCATCCCGGCTGGTATCCGGCCAAGGCCGAGCACGGCAAGGTGGTGCCGACCTGGAACTACATCGCCGTGCACGCCTGGGGCCAGGCCGAGGTGTTCGACGAGCCCGAACGCCTGCTGCAACTGGTCAGCCGCCTCAGCGAACGCCACGAACAGGGTCGCCCGCAGCCCTGGGCGGTCAGCGATGCGCCGCGCGACTACCTCGACGCCATGCTACGCGCCATCGTCGGCTTCGCCCTGCCGATCCGCCGCCTCGAAGGCAAATGGAAGCTCAGCCAGAACCGCTCGACGGCCGATCAGGCTGGCGTGCGCAATGGCCTGGCCGCTTCAGCCAACCCGCGCGAACGGGAACTGGCAGCGCACATGCCCCTTAGCGACTGAAGACCAAAGGAAAGCCCCATGCTCGACATCCGCCCCATCACCGCTGCCGATCACACCGTCTGGCTGCCGCTCTGGCAGGGTTATCAGCGCTTCTATCAGGCCGAGATTGCGGCCGAAACCAGCGCCCTCACATGGCAGCGCTTCCTCGACCCGAACGAGCCGATGCAAGCCGCACTGGCCTGGCAGGATGGCGAGGCGGTCGGCCTGGTGCACTTCATCTACCACCGCAGTTGCTGGACGACGGGCGATTACTGCTACCTGCAGGATCTGTTCGTCGCCGAGCACATCCGTGGCGGCGGGGTGGGTCGCGCGCTGATCGAGCATGTCTACGCCCAGGCGCGCGCCGCAGGCGCCAGCCGCGTGCACTGGCTGACCCAGGAAACCAACTACCAGGGCCGCATGCTCTACGACCGCATCGGCGACCGTTCCGGGTTCATTCAGTACAGGAAGCTGTTCCAATGACCGACGATCTGAGCCACTGGCAACCATGCCCGACACCCGACCAGCGGCTGCTTCAGGGTCGTTTCGTGCGTCTCGAGGCACTCGCCGCCTCGCGCCATGGCGATGACTTATGGCACGCCTTGCAGGGGCCGGATCCGAAGCTTTGGGATTACCTGCCCTACGGCCCGTTCGGCGAGCGCGCCGCCTTCGATACCTGGCTGGCGGGCAATGCCGAACACCGCGACCCGCTGTTCTATGCCGTGGTCGATCAGGCCAGCCACCGCGCCCTGGGCTTGTTCAGCTACCTGAACATCGCCGCGCAAGACGGCTGCATCGAGATCGGTCACGTCGCCTTCGGCGCGGCAATGCAGCGCACGGCAGGCGCGACCGAGGCCGTTTACCTGCTGGCCCGCCACGCTTTCGACGACCTCGGCTACCGCCGTCTGGAATGGAAGTGCAACGCGGCCAACAGGCGCTCCGTGCGAGCGGCCGAACGCTTCGGCTTCAGCCATGAAGGCCTGTTTCGCCAACACCGGGTAATCAAGGGCAAGAACCGTGACACGGCCTGGTTCTCCATCATCGATGGCGAGTGGTCGCGCTGCCGGGAGGCCTTCCAGCGCTGGCTGGCGCCGGAAAACTTCAATGACCGAGGCCAGCAAAAACAAGCCCTGGAGGCCCTGCGCCAGTAGCCGCCGCTCACTCGATCTCGAACAGCCCATCGCGCAACTGCACACCGCCCAGGCGCTGGCGGATGTCGTCGTCGATGCGCGGGTCGTCCGGGGCGTAGAGCATCACCTGGCGGTAGGCGTTGACCCGGTTGATCTCGTTGCCCAGGTATTGCCAGACCACGCGGGTGCAGGCCGGGGTGCGCCGGTCGCCGCTGGAAACACCGGTCTTCAGGCCATTGAGGCGGGTGATATGGCTCTTGAAGCTGGGGATAAGGATGGTCTGGCTCATCTCGTTGCCGGTCAGCGACTCGTAGTCGATGAGAAACAGCCGATCCTGCAGGTAGAAGGCGGCCCCCAGGTAACGGCAGCGCACCCAGTCCTCGGCGACGCCGCCGCGCGCACGCTCCTGCCGTTCCTGGCGCTCGAACACGTAGCTGCCGCGCTCCTCGCGCAGGTGCACCAGCGACAGTAGGATCTGCCCTGGCACCGACATGCAGTTGGAATATTCGAAGTAGTAGCCGCAGTAACGCGCCAGCGAACTGGCATGGCTGCGCAATGGCTCGAACAGCTCCAGTAATGGGTCGCTGCCATGGCTCGACTGTGGTTCGCCATGGCGCGTGCCCATCAGCCGGGCAAACGCTTCGCTCGGCAGCGCCAGTTCGTGGGCCTCGACGCCGAAGAAATCGCAGATGCGCTTGAGGTTATGCGCGGTCGGTCGACTCTGCCCGGCCAGGTAGCGATTGAACTGCGCACGGTTGATGGCCAGCTTGCGGCAGACCTCGGCAATCGAACGGTAATGACTGCAAAGCAGCTTGAGATTGCTGCCGAGGGAATCGGACATATGGGCGCCCCAGGTGATGCGAGTGACGCGATTCTAGCATCAACTCGCATCAGTTCGCCGCGACCTGCGAAATTGCCCTATGAGGCTCCTATCGCGAACCATTCCGCTATCCGCCCAGAGGGCACCTCTAAAAACTACCTGCGTTTTTAGAGGTGCCCCAGAGAGGCGTATTTCCCATTCAGAACAACAAGAGAGAAAGCCTCCATGCTCGATCTTCTCAATGACCTCATCTGGAGCAAGCTGCTGATCGTGATGCTGATCGGCCTTGGCCTGTTCTTCACCATCGCCTCACGTTTCGTCCAGTTCCGCTACTTCAGCAGCATGTTCCGCATCTTCAGCGAGGCCTTCCAGCGCCAGCCGGGGCAGCTCAGCTCGTTCCAGGCGCTGATGCTCTCGGTGGCCGGCCGCGTCGGCGCCGGTAACATCGCCGGGGTATCCGTGGCGATCATGCTCGGCGGCCCAGGCGCCATCTTCTGGATGTGGGTGGTGGCCCTGGTCGGCATGGCCACCAGCTATTTCGAGTGCTCCCTGGCCCAGCTCTACAAGCGCCGCGAGCCCGACGGCAGCTACCGTGGCGGCCCGGCCTTCTACATTCAGCATGGCCTGAAACAGCGCTGGTTGGGCATCGTCGTCTCGTTGCTGCTGCTGGTGACCTTCGGCTTCGGCTTCAACGCCGTACAGTCCTTCACCGTGGCCAGCTCGCTGCACGACACCTTCGGCGTACCGACCCTGGTCAGCGGTATCGCCCTGACCGTGGTGATCGGCCTGATCATCTTCGGCGGCATCAAGCGCATCGCCCAGTTCGCCGACGTGCTGGTGCCGGTCATGGCCTTCTCCTACATCGCCATGGCCGTGCTGGTGATCGGCATGAACATCAGCGAGGTGCCGGCCACCTTCGCGATGATCCTCAAGAGTGCTTTCGGCCTGGAGCCGGCATTCGCCGGTGGCATCGGCGCGGCCATCATCATGGGCGTCAAGCGTGGCCTGTTCTCCAACGAAGCCGGTCTGGGCAGCGCGCCGAACGTGGCCGCAGTCGCCGAGGTCAAGCACCCGGCTGCACAGGGCATCGTGCAGTCGCTGAGCGTGTTCATCGACACCCTGATCCTGTGCACCTGCACCGCGCTGATCATCCTGCTCTCCGGCGTCTACCAGCCAGGCATGGAAGAGGCTGGCGTGGTGCTGACGCAAACCGCCATCGCTGCCGTGGTCGGCGAGTGGGGCCGCGTCTTCATCAGCATCGCCCTGCTGCTGTTCGTCTTCACCACCCTGATCTACAACTACTACCTGGGTGAGAACGCTCTGGGCTTCTTCAGCGAGAAGCGCGGCCCGGTGCTGGTCTACCGCGTGCTGGTGGTGATTCTGGTGCTGTGGGGTTCGGTTCAGGATCTGGGCACCGTGTTCGCCTTCGCCGACGTGACCATGGGCCTGCTGGCGATCTGCAACCTGATCGCCCTGGCGCTGCTGTTCAAGGTGGGCCTGCGTCTGATGCGCGACTACGACGATCAGATCAAGGCCGGTGTCGAGTCGCCGGTGTTCGATCCGCAGAAGTTCGCCGACCTAGATCTCGACCCCAAGGCCTGGCATGCCCCGGCACAGGCGTCGGTCAACCAGGCCGAACTGGGTGATCGCGCTCACCAGCGCTGACAGCCCCTGCTCGAAGAAGGGGGCGCTACAGACCGTGTGAAAACGTAGCGAGCGAAGGTCAGGCAAGGCAAAAAACGGCGAAAAAGCGCAGTTTACGAGTTGTAAATGAGCATTTTGAGTCGTTTTTTAACGCAGCATGACCGAGCGCAGTAGTTTTCACACAGTCTGGCTGCCCCCTTTTTTATCGCCCGAATTTCCCGAGTAAAGCCCATGGCAACCCCAGAAAAACTCCTGGTGCTGTATACCGGCGGCACCATCGGCATGAAGATGAGCGCAGACGGCCTGGCCCCGGCCTCCGGTTTCGAGGCGCGCATGCGTGCCCGGCAGAGCGAAGAGAACCCGGCCGAGCTACCGCACTGGGTGTTCCGCGAGCTGCTGCCGTTGATCGACAGCGCCAACATGACCCAGCACCACTGGCTGGCCATCCGCGATGCCATCGTCCAGGCGATCGAAGGCGACGGCTGCGACGCCGTGCTGGTGCTGCATGGCACCGATACCCTGGCCTATAGCGCAGCGGCCTTGAGCTTCCTGTTGCTCGGCCTGCAGGTACCGGTGGTGCTCACTGGCGCCATGCAGCCGGCTGGCGTGCCGGATGGTGATGCCTGGCCCAACCTGTTCGGTGCCCTGCGTGCGCTGCACAAGGGCGTGGCACCCGGCGTGCACCTGTATTTCAACGGCCAACTGATGCACGGCGCGCGTTGCGCCAAGCTGCGCAGCGATGCCTTCGACGCCTTCCAGGTGCTGCAGCGCACGCGCCAGGCCGAACGGGCTGCCAGCATCGACGCGACCATCGACTACCGCCAGCAGCGCCAGCCGGTCAGCCTCGCCGTGCTGCCGTTCTACCCCGGCCTGCAAGCCGCCCAGGTGCACGCGCTGGTGGCCAGCGGCGTTCGTGGCCTGCTGCTGGAATGCTATGGCAGCGGCACCGGCCCGGCCGGCGATGCCGAGTTCATGGCGGCGTTGCGCGAAGCCCATGAGCAGGGCGTGGTGCTGGCCGCCATCAGCCAGTGCATGCGGGGCCATGTGCAGTTCGGCGTGTACGCGGCCGGCAGCCGCCTGGCCGAAGCCGGCCTGGTGTCCTGCGGCGGCATGACCCGCGAAGCGGCGCTGGGCAAGCTGTTCGCCCTGCTCGGTGGCGGCCTGGCGCAGTCCGAGGTGGAACACTGGCTGGGGCTGGATCTGTGCGGGGAAATGGCTGACTGAGGGGCAGCCATCCAAAGGTTCTGTCTAGCGCAAGCCTGCTGATTAGCTGGCCTTTGGACATTATTTCGTCATAACGCCCGGGCATCTTCGTTGGCCATTCTTATTCCAACGAAGGGTGCCCGCCATGAACCCGCTGCTGCGTCCACTTCCCCTTGCGCTGGCCTTGCAGGCTCTGATCGCCAGCCCGGCCCACGCCGACTTCACCATCACCGCCGGCAGTACGGAAACCTCCGGACAGAATCTCAGCGGTACCGGCACGGTGGAGCAGACGGCCAGCCTGGCAACCAGCGGCAGCACAGTGGCGGTCACGGTGGCCAGCGGCAGCTCGCTGCTGAACAACGCTGGCAGCATCAGCCAGAGTGGCACGGCCAGGGCCATCGACGCCAACAGCGGCACCCCCGACTTCACCCTGCGCAACGCCGCTGGCGCCCTGATCGATGCCACCGGCAACGTCGCCATCCGCCTCAACCGCGCCAATGGCCACTACCTCATCGACAACCAGGGCACCATCTCGCAAAGCGGCGCCAGCGTGGACGGTGAGCGGGCGATCAAGGCCGACGCCAATTACAGCAGCAGCGGCAACCAGATCATCAACGGCAGTGCCAGCAACCGCGACGCGGTGATCAGCTCCAGCGGCAACGACGCCCTGCGCCTGGGCAGCAACTTCACCCTGAGCAACTATGGGCGCATCTTTTCCACGGGCCTGGTCAACACCAGTTGCCCGAGCTACGTGAACTGCGTGAACGATTACTCCGCTGCCGATGGTCTGGCCATCGAGGATGGCCGCAGCAATGTGGCCATCCTCAACCATGGCAGCATCGAAGGCCCACGCCATGGCATCGATGGCGGCGACCCCGTGGCATTCAACCCCGACGCCAATCTGCTGGGGCTGGAGCGCCTGATCATCACCTCCGCCGACGGCAATGGGGTGACCTTCGACAAGGTGGTCGATGGCGCGACCAGCAGCGGCGTGCGCATCGCCGACCCGGTGGTGATCAACTATGCAGACGGTCGCATCATCGGTAACAACGGTTCCGGCGTCGGCCTCGACAGCCATGGCGTGGTGTTCAACTACGGCCTGATCAGCGGCCGTTACGCCGGTGCCGGCAATGTCTACGATCACGAAGGCGCAGGCCAGACCACCAGCAATGGCGACGGCGATGGCGTCGACATCGACGGCGTGGCCTATATCGAGAACCATGGCCGCATCGAAGGTCTCGGCGCTGGTGGCCTGGACTCCGGCGGTCGGCCCAACGGTGCGGATGGTATCGCCGCCGGTGGCGGCACCATCATCAACGCCAGCGGCGCGAGCATCTTCGGCCAGTCCAAGGGCATCCTCATCGACGACGGTGCCAACGGCACGGCGGTGGCCAGCGGCCGTGGCACCAGCAGCGTGGCCGCCACCCTGGCGCGCATCGACAACGCCGGCAGCATCATCGGTGAGGAAGAGGCGGCCATCGGCCTGGTGGGTGACTTCGACGATCTGCTGTTCAACCGCAGCGGCGGCGTGATCCAGGGCGGCAGCGCCACCACCCGTGTGGACGAGCTGGGCAGCACCACGGCAGGCGCCGCCGTACAGATGGGCGCTGGCGACGACCTGCTCAGCAACGCCGGCCTGATCGAAGGCCGCAATGGCCTGGCGGTGGATCTGGGCGCCGGTGACGACCGCCTGGAGGTGCTTGGCGGCGGGCGCTTCATTGGCGGCATCGACGGCGGCGCCGGCTACGACCAGGTGCAGTTGAATGGCGCCGAGGGTGGCAGCTTCGGCAACAGCACTGGCTTCGAGCGTCTCGAAGTGCTCGCAGGCGACTGGACGCTCGACAGCAACGACTTCAGCGACAGCGTGCAGGTACTCGGCGGCAGCCTGCACAACCAGGGGCGCATTCTCGGCGATGTCAGCGTCGCCAATGGTGCCGGCTTCGGCGGCGGCCAGGTGGATGGCAACCTGACGCTGGCCAGCGGCGCCAACTTCGACTTCCACCTCACCCCCAGCAGCGCCGACGCCACCCGGGTCAATGGCAGCGCCGGCCTGGCCGGCGGCAACCTGCGCATTCTTGCCGCGCCGGGTGACTATGCCCTGTCCCGGCAGTATCAGATCCTCCAGGCCGGTGCCGGCGTCAGTGGCCAGTTCGCCACGGTCAGCAGCAACCTGGCCTTTTTTACCCCGACCCTGAGCTACGCCGCCGACAGCGTCACCCTGACCCTGCAGCGCAACGACCTGGGCCTGGCCGATTTCGCCGGCAATGCCAATACCCGCAGCCTGGCCAGGGCGCTGCAGAACCAGAACGCCAGCGCCTTGCAGCAACGCTTGCTGGGCGCCAGCGCGCAGGATGTGCAGCGCGGTCTGGAACAACTGGCTGGCAGCAGCAACGCCAGCAATGCCGGCGCCACCCTGGCCAGCAGCACGCAGGTGGGCAGCAGCATGCTGGCGGCCATGCAGCAGGTAGCCGGCGGCGGCCTGCAAACCGCACAACTGGACGAAGACGGGCCGTTGCTCGCCGCCCTCGGCGTGCCCCAGGAAGCGCGCGAACTGAACGACCCGAACGCCGCCGCACGACTGTGGATACAAGCCCTGGGCAGCCACGGCAAACTCGACAGCGTGGCCGGCGACATTCGCCAGGACAACGGCGGAGCGGTGATCGGCGCCGACTGGCCGGTCGGTGGGCAATGGCGCCTGGGCGTGCTGGGCGGCTACGGCAAGACCCAGGTGGACGCCACTCAGGGTGCCGAGAACGACATCGGTAGTCTGCACCTGGGTCTATACGCACAACGCCTCGACGGCCCCTGGGCATTGCGCCTCGGCGCGGCCTACAGCCGCCATGACAACGACAGCCAGCGCCGCCTCGATTTCGCCGGGCTGCAGGAAAAACTCAAGGGCGACTTCGACGCCAACAGCCAGCAGGCCTTCGCCGAACTGGCCTATCGCACCGCCCATCAACGCCTGCTGGCCGAGCCCTTCGCCGCCCTCGGCTACCAGCGCTACAGCAGCGAAGGCTACGACGAGCACGGCGGCAGCGGTGCCCTGCACGTCGAGGGCAACGACCAGGACAACCTGAGCAGCAGCCTGGGCGTGCGCCTGGCCCACCTCGGCACCCTGGACAACGGCATGAGCCTGACCCCGCGCCTGAGCCTGGGTTGGCGCCACACCTTCGGCGAGCTGGAAAGCAGCGCTCGGCAATCCTTCCTCACCGGCGGCAATGCCTTCGAGGTGGAGGGCACGGCCCTGGATCGCGACAGCCTGCTGGTCGAAGCGGGACTGGATCTCGGCCTCTGCGTCGGGCAGAACCTGGCACTGAGCTACAACGGCGAAATGGGCGACAAGGCGCAGAACCATGCGTTGATCCTGCGCTGGCAGGCTCGTTTCTGAGCCTCAACGGCGTTCAGAACACCGACCAGCCAATGCGCTCGCTGAGCAGCTCCAGGGCCTTGATGCCAGCCAGGGAGTTGCCGGCGGCGTTTAGCTCCGGCGACCACACGCAGACGCTGAAACGCCCCGGCACCACGGCGACGATGCCGCCGCCGACGCCGCTCTTGCCCGGCAGGCCGACGCGGTAAGCGAAGTTGCCGGCCTCGTCGTACAGCCCGCTGGTGGCCATGATGGCGTTGACCTGCTTGCTCTGCCGCGCCGACAGCACCTGCTCGCCACTGTGCTGGCAGAAGCCCTGGTTGGCCAGGAAGCCGAAGGCGCGAGCCAGGTCGACGCAGCTCATGCGCAGCGCGCAGCAACTGAAATAGCTGCGCAGCACCGCCTCGACATCGTTGTGGAAGTTGCCGAAGGCCTGCATCAGGTAGGCCGCTGCGGCATTACGCGCGCGGTGCTGGTATTCGGAATCGGCGACATGGTTGTCCACCGTCACCTCCGGGTTGCCCGACAGGCGCCGGGCGAAATCGCGCATCGACAGCGCCGGGGCCGCGTAGCGCGACTGGTTGATATCGCAGATCACCAGCGCGCCGGCATTGATGAAGGGATTGCGCGGCTTGCCCCGCTCGAACTCCAGTTGCACCAGCGAGTTGAACGGCTGCCCGGAGGGCTCGTGGCCCAGGCGCTGCCAGATCGCCTCGCCGCTGTGGCCGATGGCCTGCACCAGGCTGAACACCTTGGAAATGCTCTGGATGGAAAAGGGCGTGCGCGCATCACCGGCCACATGCAACTGGCCGTCGTTGCCGTACACGGCGATACCCAGTTGATCGGGCACCACGCTGGCCAGCGCGGGGATGTAGTCGGCCACCTTGCCCTGGCCGATCAGCGGGCGGACTTCATCGAGAATCTCGTTCAACAACGCTTGCATGCTTAGAGCCTGTTCCAAGTCGCGCGACACAACGCCGGAGCATCCCGGCAGGTCAATGCTAGACGCCTGCATCGGCCAGCGAATCACAGCCAGCGGCTTGCCCTGAGCGCCCTACGCCCCTAGGCTCTGGCCTCTTTGCGCCGATGGCCTTGTCGATGTCCACCGTTTTCAACGTGCTGCTGCCGATCTTCGGCCTGATCCTGGTCGGCTTCGTCTGCCGCCGCAGCAACCGCCTGGGGCCGACCGCCGCCTCGGAGATGAACCGCTTCGTGGTCTGGCTCGGCCTGCCAGCGCTGCTGTTCAGCCTCACGGCCAAGGCCGACTGGGCGCATATCTGGCAGCCGGGCTTTCTGCTGGCCTTCAGTGGCGGCACCCTGGCGGTGTTCCTGGTCACCCTGGCGTACCGCTGGAAGACCACTGGCAGCCTGGTCGACGCCAGCATCGACGGGCTCAGCGCCGGCTATGCCAATACCGGCTACATCGGCATTCCGCTGTGCGTGCTGGTGCTCGGCGAAGACGGCATGGCGCCGGCGCTGATCGCCTCGCTGATCGTGGTCTGCGTGCTGTTCGCCCTGGCGGTGGTGTGCATCGAGGTTGGCCTGCAAAGCCAGAAGGGGTTGGGCGGAGCGATTGCTCAGGTCAGCCTGGCGCTGTTGAAGAACCCGCTGGTGGTCGCCCCCGCGCTGGGCTCCCTGTGGTCGCTGGGCGGCTGGCAACTGGCGCCCGCGCTGGACGAGTTTCTGCGCCTGCTGGGTGCGGCCACCGTGCCCTGCGCGCTGGTGTCGCTGGGGCTGTTCCTGGCACAGCGGCAGAGCGGCCCGGCCCAAGGCGCCTGGCCGCTGGTGGCGCTGAAGCTGCTGCTGCAACCCTTGGTGACCTGGTTCATCGCCTTCGTGCTGCTCGACCTGCCGCCGTTCTGGGCACACGCCGCGTTACTGCTGAGCGCACTGCCCACCGGCACCGGGCCGTTCATGCTGGCCGAGTATTACCAACGCCAGGCGGCGCTGGTGTCGCGGGCGATCCTCTACTCGACGCTCGGCTCGCTGCTTACGCTGTCGCTGCTGCTACTGGTTCTCGCTCCGTAAGCTGCAGGTCGACGCCCAACTGGCGCGACAGGCAGGGCCAGCGCTGCCAGGCCGAGGCGGTATCCGGCGCGGCCAGGCGCTCGCGGTAAGCCTGCACCGATGGCTGATCGAAGCTGGCGTCGTCGAGCATGCCGCTCAGGGCATGGTGCACCGCCTCGTCGAGCTGATTGGCGAAGGGCTCGCCGATCAGTTGGTGGGCGATCAGGTTGGCGCGGGTAGTGTCCAGCGGGATCAGCGGCTGGCCGAAGTGGGCGATGTAACGATCATTCACCTCCTCCACCAGGCGGTGGGCCAGGTAGGCCTCGTCGAGCAGGCCATCCAGCCCCTCGTGCCCGGCCATCAGCGCCAGTGGCTGGAGGAAGAACTGCTCGGCAATCTTCAGCACCGGCTTGATCGCCGCCTCGATGCCCGCTTCGCGCGCCACCTCGGCCGCCGCATCGAGCACGTCCGGCACCTCGTCGATGTAGGCGACGACGAAATTGGTCAGGGCACCCGGGGCGTCCTCGTGCGGCAGGCGGATGGCGGGGTGCAGTCCCTCGAAGCGGGCTTGCAGGCTCTGCGCGAGCGCCTGGCTGGTCGCCTCGTGCTGGCGAGCCTGGGCAATGAGCTGGCGAATGGCGGCGGTATTCATGATGACTCCGAAGCGGGCAAGACATGGAGGTGAACCTTAGCTGGCGACCTGCACCGGCTAAGACGCAATTGTCATAACTTCTTCACAGTTATGCGAGCCCGCTATAAAGAACGCCGTGCAATTCGCGCCAGACCACGCCGTCCGTGGTCTGCATCCCTTCGCGGCGCCTAGCCCGTCTGGCTTGGCCGGTACGTTGCGGCCCTGGGGGTGCTGTCTATACTCGAACTCGAAAGGCAGTACCTGATGGAACCGGACGGGCTCAGGCACGAGGTTTCGACAGCAGTTGCCGTAGTCGCGACGGCGTATGGCTCGTGCAAGCCACTATGCCGCCACGTGGTAGTCGACCCCACCCAAAAGGGCACCTCTAAAAACGTCAGCGAGGCAGTCAGCGCAAGGCGCAACGACCAACGGGAGTAACAGCCAAAGGCTGGCCCGAAGGGTGAGCGCCAGCGAATCAAACAGGCGAAAAAGCGGAGTTTACGCGTTGTAAATGAGCATTTTGAGCCGGTTTTTAACGCAGCGATGGCAACGCAGGTAGTTTTTAGAGATGCCCTACGGCTCAGCCGGCGGGATAACAAAAACAATATCGAGGGGAACCCGCGATGATGCGACATCCACGAGTCTGGATGGGCCTCTTGCTGTGGCTGATATTGAGCTCGGCGCACGCCCAGTGGACGGTGAACATGGCGCCCGGTGTCACCGAGGTCAGCCGCTCCGTGTTCGACCTGCATATGACCATCTTCTGGATCTGCGTCGTGATCGGCGTGATCGTGTTCGGCGCGATGTTCTGGTCGATGATCATTCACCGCCGCTCAACCGGCCAGGAACCCGCGCACTTCCATGAAAGCACCACGGTGGAGATTCTCTGGACCGTGGTGCCGCTGGCAATCCTGGTGGTCATGGCGATCCCCGCGACCAAGACCCTGATCGACATCTACGACACCTCCGAGTCGGATCTGGACATCCAGGTCACCGGCTATCAATGGAAGTGGCATTACAAGTACCTGGGCCAGGATGTCGAGTTCTTCAGCAACCTGACCACGCCGCGCAGCCAGATCAACAACCGCGAGGCCAAAGGTGAGCACTACCTGCTGGAAGTGGACGAGCCGCTGGTGGTGCCGGTAGGCGCCAAGGTGCGTTTCCTCATCACCTCCGCCGATGTCATCCATTCCTGGTGGGTGCCGGCACTGGCGGTGAAGAAGGACGCCATCCCCGGCTTCATCAACGAATCCTGGACGCGCATCGAGGCGCCCGGCACCTACCGTGGCCAGTGCACCGAGCTGTGCGGCAAGGATCACGGCTTCATGCCCATCGTGGTCGAGGTCAAGAGCAAGGAAGACTTCGCCGCTTGGCTGGCCGAACGCAAGCAGGCCGCCCTGGCCGAGCGCGAGCTGACCAGCAAGGAATGGACGATGGAAGAACTGATGGCGCGCGGCGAGAAGGCCTACAACACCACCTGCGCCTCCTGCCATCAGCCCACCGGCGAAGGCCTGCCGCCGATGTTCCCGGCGCTCAAGGGCTCGGCCATCGCCACCGGCCCGGCCGAGGGGCATATGGACATCGTCTATCACGGCAAGCAGGGCACCGCCATGGCGGCCTTCGGCAAGCAACTGTCGCCGGTCGACCTGGCCGCCATCATCACCTACGAGCGCAACGCCTGGGGCAACAATGTCGGTGACATGGTCACGCCCAAGGACATTCTCGACTTCGCCAAGGCGCAGGAGTAAGGACATGAGTGCAGTGATCGACCACGGTCATACTGACCACCACCATGGCCCCGCCAAGGGCCTGATGCGCTGGGTGCTGACCACCAACCACAAGGACATCGGCACCATGTACCTGTGGTTCAGCTTCTGTGCCTTCCTGCTCGGCGGCTCGATGGCGATGGTGATTCGCGCCGAGCTGTTCCAGCCGGGGCTGCAGATCGTGCAGCCGGAATTCTTCAACCAGATGACCACCATGCACGGCCTGATCATGGTCTTCGGCGCGGTGATGCCGGCCTTCGTCGGCCTGGCCAACTGGATGATCCCGCTGATGATCGGCGCGCCGGACATGGCCCTGCCCCGCATGAACAACTTCAGCTTCTGGCTGCTGCCAGCGGCCTTCGGCCTGCTGGTCAGCACCCTGTTCATGGAGGGCGGCGGGCCGAACTTCGGCTGGACCTTCTACGCACCGCTATCGACCACCTACGCGCCGGAATCGGTGACCTTCTTCATCTTCGCCATCCACCTCATGGGCATCAGCTCGATCATGGGGGCGATCAACGTGATCGCCACCATCCTCAACCTGCGCGCCCCGGGCATGACCCTGATGAAGATGCCGCTGTTCGTCTGGACCTGGCTGATCACCGCCTTCCTGCTGATCGCGGTGATGCCGGTGCTGGCCGGCGTGGTGACCATGATGCTGATGGACATTCACTTCGGCACCAGCTTCTTCAACGCCGCCGGCGGTGGCGACCCGGTCTTGTTCCAGCACGTGTTCTGGTTCTTCGGCCACCCCGAGGTGTACATCATGATCCTGCCGGCCTTCGGTGCGGTCAGCTCGATCATCCCGGCCTTCGCGCGCAAACCGCTGTTCGGCTACACCTCGATGGTCTACGCCACGGCGAGCATTGCCTTCCTCTCGTTCATCGTCTGGGCGCACCACATGTTCACCGTGGGCATCCCGCTGACCGGCGAGCTGTTCTTCATGTACGCCACCATGCTGATCGCCGTGCCCACCGGGGTGAAGGTGTTCAACTGGGTGACCACCATGTGGCAGGGCTCGCTGACCTTCGAGGCGCCGATGCTGTTCGCCGTGGCCTTCGTCATCCTGTTCACCATCGGCGGTTTCTCCGGGCTGATGCTGGCCATCGCCCCGGCGGACTTCCAGTACCACGACACCTACTTCGTGGTGGCGCACTTCCACTACGTGCTGGTGCCGGGGGCGATCTTCGGCATCTTCGCCTCGGCCTACTACTGGCTGCCCAAGTGGACCGGGCACATGTACGACGAAGTGCTGGCCAAGCTGCATTTCTGGCTCAGTTTCGTCGGCATGAACCTGGCGTTCTTCCCCATGCACTTCGTCGGCCTGGCCGGCATGCCCCGGCGCATCCCCGACTACAACCTGATGTTCGCCAACTTCAACATGGTGTCGAGCATTGGCGCCTTCCTGTTCGGCGCCACCCAGTTGCTGTTCCTGTTCATCGTCATCAAGTGCATCCGTGGCGGCAAACCGGCCCCGGCCAAGCCCTGGGACGGCGCCGATGGCCTGGAGTGGACGGTGCCATCACCGGCGCCCTACCACACCTTCAGCACGCCACCGGACGTGAAGTAGGCAGGAGGTGAGCCGTGAGCGAAACCATCGCAACCCGTCGCCTGGTCACCCGCCTCTTGCTGGTGGTGGTGGTGATGTTCTGCTTCGGGGTGTTCGTCCTGCCGCCGTTCTACGACGCCATGTGCCGTGCCTTCGGCATCAACGGCAAGACGGCCGGCGCCTATCAGGGCGCGCAGCAGGTCGATGCGGTGCGCGAGGTGCGGGTGCAGTTCCTCGCCACCAACGCCGCCGGCATGGTCTGGGAGTTCGGGCCGAAAGCCGACGACCTGGTGGTACACCCCGGGGAGACGCGCGACATGCTCTTCGTCGCCTACAACCCGAGCGACGAGCCGATGACCGCGCAGGCCATCCCCAGCGTCTCGCCCGCGCGAGCGGCGGCCTTCTTCCACAAGACCGAATGCTTCTGCTTCACCCAGCAGGTGCTGCAACCCGGTGAACGCATCGAGATGCCGGTGCGCTTCATCGTCGACCGCGACCTGCCCGAGGATGTCAGGCACCTGACCCTGAGTTACACCCTGTTCGATATCACCGCGCGCAAACCGCCCGTGGCACAGGCGGCTCCCTGAGGAGAGATGAGATGTCGAGTCACGAAAACTACTACGTCCCGGCCCAGAGCAAATGGCCGATCATCGCTACCCTGGGGCTGTTGACCAGCGTCGCCGGGGTCGGCACCTGGTTCAATGACCTGTCCGCCGGGCGCGAGACCTCCAACGGCCCGCTGATCTTCTTCGTCGGCGGGCTGATCCTGGCGTACATGCTGTTCGGCTGGTTCGGCAACGTGATCAAGGAAAGTCGCAGCGGCCTGTACAGCGCGCAGATGGATCGCTCGTTCCGCTGGGGCATGACCTGGTTCATCTTCTCCGAGGTGATGTTCTTCGCCGCCTTCTTCGGTGCGCTGTTCTACATCCGTGCCTGGTCTGGCCCCTGGCTCGGCGGCGAAGGCGACAAGGGCATCGCCAACATGCTCTGGGAGGGCTTCGAGTACAGCTGGCCGCTGCTGCAGAACCCCGATTCCAAGCTGTTCCCGCCGCCGAGCGGGGTCATCGACCCCTGGCACCTGCCGCTGCTCAACACCGTTCTGCTGGTGTCGTCCAGCGTCACCGTGACCTTCGCCCACCATGCCTTGAAGAAGAACAACCGCGGTGCTCTGAAGGCCTGGCTGGCTGCGACCATCCTGCTCGGCGCGACCTTCCTGTTCTTCCAGGTGGAGGAATACATCGAGGCCTACACCAAGCTGGGCCTGACCCTCGGCTCGGGCATCTACGGCGCCACCTTCTTCATGCTCACTGGTTTTCACGGCGCCCACGTCACCCTCGGTGCGCTGATCCTCACGGTGATGCTGATCCGCATCCACAAGGGTCACTTCGATGCCGAAAAGCACTTCGGCTTCGAAGCCGCGTCCTGGTACTGGCACTTCGTCGACGTGGTCTGGCTGGGGTTGTTCATCTTCGTCTATGTGCTTTGAGGCAGCTACAAGCCGCAAGCTGCAAGCCTCAAGTGAGTCGCAGCGCTTGTCTTGCAGCTTGCAGCTTGTCGCTACCAGGTGACATGCGACACCAGTTGCCCTGAATAGAAGCCCCAGGCGATCAGGGCGAGGGTGATGGCGGTCAGCCCGACGCGCACGCTCAGGGCATTGACCAGGCGGGTACCACGGCCTTCGTCCTTGACCAGGAAGAACAGGCCACTGAACAGGCTGGCGAGGGTCGCCAGCAGCATGAGGACGATCGCGGCCTTGAGCATGCGAGACTCCGGGGGGATTGGGCGATGCCTTGCAGTATAGCCAGCCATCTCATGCCGAACGGAGACGTCCGATGAGCGCCTTCCGCCCCGGCTGGCTGCCCAGCGTTCTGGTGGCGCTGCTGCTGCCACTGCTCTGTGGCCTGGGCGTCTGGCAACTGCAACGCGCCGAGGAAAAGCGCGAACTGCTGGCCAGTTACCAGGCGCGCCAGCAGGCAGCGCCGGTTGGCCTGGTGGAGCTCGAGCAGGCTGGCGACCCGGCCTATCGCCGGGTGCGCCTGCAAGGCCTTTTCGATGGCGAGCACAGCCTGCTGCTGGACAACCGCATCCGCGATGGCCAGGCCGGTGTCGAGCTGCTGCAACCCTTCTACGACCAGCCCAGCGGCCTCTGGGTACTGCTCAACCGTGGCTGGCTGCCCTGGCCGGATCGGCGCCTGGCACCGCAATACAGCACCCCCGATGGCCCGCTCCAGCTCGACGCCTGGGTCTATGTCGCCCCGCCCGGTGGCTTGCACCTGCAAGGCAATGCAGCGGCGCAAAGGGGCTGGCCACGGCTGATCAGCGAGGTCGACAGCGCAGCGCTGTGGCAACAACTGGGGCGCGGTGGCCTACCGCTGGAGCTGCGCCTGGACAGCGGCCTGGCCAGCTACCGGGTCGACTGGCCGGTAGTGGCCATGAGCCCGGCCAAGCATCAGGGCTACGCCGTGCAGTGGTTCGCCATGGCGGCGGCGCTGCTCGGCCTGTTCATCTACCTCGGTGTGCACAACGCACGGGAGAAACGCCATGCACCCAGCCATCACCCTGCCTGAAGCCCCGCGCAAGGGGCGCGGGCGCCTGCAGTTGCTGCTTCTGCTGGCCATCGTCTTCGGCCCCATGCTGCTGGCCAGCGCCATGTACCGCTGGCAGTTCTGGGTGCCGGAAAGCCGTACCTACCACGGCACCCTGATCGGCGATGGGCGCACCCTGGAGGATCTCGGCGTGCAGGGCCAACTGGCGCCGCACTGGCAGATCCTGGTGACCACGCCCGGCGCCTGTGAAGCCGACTGCCAGCGCCTGGTGTACCTGGCGCGGCAGATCCAGATTGGCCTCAACCGCGAGACATCACGCGCCAGCCACGGCCTGGCCACTGGCGAGCCATTGAGCGCCGATTACCTCGCCACCCTGCAACGCGAATATCCGCAACTGGGCCGCTACCACCTCGACAGCCGCCGCTACCAGCAGGCCAGCGAGGCTCCGTCAGGCGCACAACTGTGGCTGGTGGATCCGCACGGCAACCTGGTGCTGCGCTACGACGCCAGCAGCCAGGGCAAGGCGATTCTCGATGACCTGCGCTACCTGCTGAAAATTTCCTTGATCGGTTGAGCCAGCCCTGTGTCCCACCTTTGAAGAGGACAACACATGAGCAAACCCGGATACCGACTCGCCCTGTTCGCCACCCTGCTCGCCGCCGTGGTGGTGCTGCTCGGCGCCTACACTCGCCTGACCCATGCCGGCCTCGGTTGCCCGGACTGGCCGGGCTGCTACGGCTTTCTCGGCGTGCCCATGAGCGAGCACAAACAGGCCCTGGCCGAGAGCCGTTTCCCCGAAGTGCCGGTGGAAGTGGCCAAGGGCTGGGCAGAGATGATCCACCGCTATTTCGCCGGCGTGCTCGGCCTGGTCATCCTCGCCCTGGCAGTACAGGCCGTGCGCCAGCGCAGCCTGCCGCAGCAACCGTTGAAACTGCCGCTGGCCATCCTCGCCCTGGTGATCATGCAGGCCGCCTTCGGCATGTGGACGGTCACCCTCAAGCTATGGCCGCAGGTGGTCACAGCGCACCTGCTCGGCGGTTTCGCCACCCTGAGCCTGCTGGCCCTGCTCACCCTGCGTCTGTGCGGCCGCTTCGCCCCGCTGCAGGTCTCGCCGCGATTGCGTGCACTGGCTGCCGCCTGCCTGCTGCTGGTGGTCGGGCAGATCACCCTGGGTGGCTGGGTCAGCTCCAACTACGCCGCCGTGGCCTGCGTCGATCTACCCACCTGCCATGGCCAGTGGTGGCCAGAAATGAACTTCGGCAAGGGCTTTCATTTCACCCAGCACATCGGCCCCAACTACCTCGGTGGCCAGCTCGACAGCGAAGCGCGCACGGCCATCCACATGAGCCACCGCCTCGGCGCCTTGCTGGTGACCCTGGCCTTGCTGGTACTGGCCTGGCGTCTGCACGTCGCGCACCTGTCGCGTCTGGCCGGCCTGGTGCTGCTGGCACTGGCCGCGCAGGTCAGCCTGGGCATCGCCAATGTGCTGCTGCACCTGCCGCTGCTGGTGGCGGTGGCGCACAACGCGGGTGGCGCCGCGTTGCTGCTGACGCTGGTACTGATCAATTACCGCCTGCATGCGGCGGCGCCGATCCTGCGCATCGGTCGCCAAGGCGCCGCCATGCAACGTCCGCTCGTCCCTGCCAGGCTGATTCAGGTCGGGAAATAACCGCAAAAGGAGCATCATCATGGCCACAGCACTACGTGCCCACCACGAACCTGCCACCTGGCGCGACTATCTGGAGCTGACCAAACCCAAGGTGGTGCTGCTGATGCTGATCACCTCGCTGGTCGGCATGTTCCTCGCCACCCGCGCCGGCGTGCCCTGGACGGTACTGCTGTTCGGCAACCTCGGCATCGGCCTGTGCGCCGGGGCGGCGGCGGCGGTGAACCATGTGGTGGATCGGCGCATCGATGCGATCATGGCGCGCACGCACAAACGCCCGGTGACCACGGGGCGCGTCTCACCGCTGGCTGCATTGACCTTCGCGCTGCTGCTGGCCCTTGCCGGCATGAGCCTGCTGCTGGTGTTCACCAACGCCCTGACTGCCTGGCTGACCCTGGCCTCGCTGCTCGGCTACGCGGTGATCTACACCGGCTTTCTCAAACGCGCCACGCCGCAGAACATCGTCATCGGCGGCCTGGCCGGCGCCGCACCGCCGCTGCTGGGCTGGGTCGCGGTCACCGGCCACCTCGGTGCCGAACCTCTGCTGCTGGTGCTGATCATCTTCGCCTGGACGCCACCGCACTTCTGGGCGCTGGCCATCCATCGCAAGGCCGAATACGCCAAGGCCGACATTCCCATGCTGCCGGTCACCCATGGCGAGCACTACACCAAGGTGCATATCCTGCTCTATACCCTGGCGATGTTCGCCGTGACCCTGCTGCCCTACGCCATCCACATGAGCGGGCCGCTCTATCTGGCGTGCGCGCTGGTGCTCGGTGGGCGCTTCCTGTACTGGGCCTGGGTGCTGTACCGTGACAGCCGACCGCATGCGGCGATCAACACCTTCAAGTACAGTATCTGGTACCTGTTCCTGCTGTTCATCGCCCTGCTGCTGGATCACTACTTGCTACTCAATCTTTGAAGGCTCTCATGACCCGCACCCATATCACCGTTTTCGTTCTCGTCGCCGTTGTCGCCCTGGTGCTGGGTCTGACCGTCAACAAGGTGCTGAGCAGCAAGGGCCAGGGCGACCCGGCTGCCTTGCTCGACGCAGGTATCGTGCTGCTGCCGCAAGCGCGCACCCTGCCGGCGGTGACCATGACCAACCAGGAGGGTGAAACGGTCGCGCTGGATCAGCTCAAGGATGATTGGACGCTGCTGTTCTTCGGCTACACCTTCTGCCCGGACATCTGCCCGGCGACCCTAGCCCAGTTGCGCCAACTCAAGAGCCAGCTACCCAAGGCAACCCGCGAGCGCCTGCGCATCGTGCTGGTCAGCGTCGACCCGCACCGCGACACACCGCAGCAGTTGAAGAAATACCTGGGTTACTTCGACGCTGGCTTCCAGGGCCTGACCGGCGACGAAGCCAGCCTGCAGAAGCTGGCCAATGCGGTGAGCATTCCCTACATCCCCGCTGACACCAGCAAGGAAAACTACACCGTCGACCACAGCGGCAACCTGGTGATCCTCGGCCCGGACGGCACCCAGCGCGGTTTCATCCGCGCACCGATCAACAACGCCAAGCTGGCCGAACAGTTGCCGGGGTTGGTTTCCGGTAGCTAACCCGGACGTAGGGTGGATGACGCTCTTTTCATCCACCGTGCATGCGTGGGGCGTACCGGGCGCCGCTGCGATCCGCGTTACAACGCCAACGGCAGCGGCAGGTCGACCTGCTGGCGCTGCGCCAGGCGACGCTCGAACTCCCTCGGGTCGTGAATCAATACATCCTGCCCGGCAAAGGACTCGGCGGCGATCAGGCGTGACAGCCAGAAGCGCACGCAGGCCACTCGCAGCAGGGTCGGCCACAGCTCGACCTCGGCGGCGGTGAAGGGGCGCAGCGCCGCGTAAGCGCCCAACAGTGCGCGGGCACGGGCGCCATCGAGGCTGCCGTCTGCGTGCGAGCACCAGTCGTTTAGGGTGATCGCCAGGTCGTAGAGCATCGGCCCCGAGCAGGCGTTGTAGAAGTCGATCACCCCCGCCAGGTGGTTGCCATCGAACAGCGCGTTATCGCGGAACAGATCGGCATGCAGGTTGGCCCTTGGCAGGGCGAGAATGCGCGGCTTGAGCTCGGCAATTTCCTGCAAGGCATCACGCAGCAGAGGCAGGGCCTGCTCGTCGAGCTTCAACGCCTGACTCGGGCCTTCGCTGAGCATCCAGTCCAGCCCCCGATCACTGCGTCGCTCGATGGGGCGCTCGCAGGTCGCCAGGTGGATGTTGGCGAGCAGGCGGCCCACCTCCTGGCAGTGATGGGCGTTGGGGTCGTGCAGATGCTTGCCGTCCAGGCGCGGCTGCAACAGCGCCGGCTTCTCGGCCAGGCTGCGCAGCGCCTCGCCCTCCTGCGTGCGCAGGGCGTAGGGCACCGGCAAGCCGGCCTCGTGCAGCACATCGAGCAATTCGATGAAGAACGGCAAGTCGGCCACCGGCCCACGCTCGACCAGGGTGAGAACGAACTCACCCTGCTCCAGGCTGACGAAGAAGTTGCTGTTCTCGCTACCGGCGGCGATGCCTTGAAAGCTCTTCAGTCGACCGAGCCCGTAGGGCGCCAGGAATACTTCGAGCTCGTGACGCTCCAGGGGGGTGAATACCGACATTTCGTTGCCTTGTTACCAACTGAAGATTTCCCAGGACGGGATCAGCATGTCCGGGTCATCCGAGCGGATGAAATTACCGTCGCTGCCATCGGCGCGAACGAGAAAATAGGGTTTACCGTTCTTCGGAGTGATCTTGATGGCATAGAGGAAGCCATTGACCCGATACTCCTGAATGGTGCGGTCGCCGTCCTGGCGAATGGTGACGTCGGGATCGGCGGAAACCGGATCCTCGGCATGAGCAGCAAGCGGAAGACAGGCCATCAGGCCGACCAGCAACAGGCGATTCAGCGTACCCATGATAACCTTACTCCTTCGTTTTTCACCGATGCAGCCATTCTACCGCTGCACCCGCCGAAAAGGTTGATCCCGCGCATGAGCCAAGCCCCCCTCGTTCTGGTCGACGGTTCCTCGTACCTGTACCGCGCCTTCCACGCCCTGCCGCCGCTGACCACCTCCAGGGGCATGCCCACCGGAGCGGTCAAGGGTGTGCTGAACATGCTCAAGAGCCTGCGCAAGCAGTACCCGAACAGCCCCTTCGCGGTGGTCTTCGATGCCAAGGGCGGCACCTTCCGTGACGAGCTGTTCGCCGAGTACAAGGCCAATCGCCCATCCATGCCGGACGAGCTGCGCGTGCAGGTCGAGCCACTGCACGCCAGCGTGCGCGCCATGGGCCTGCCGCTGCTGTGCGTGGAAGGTGTGGAAGCCGATGACGTGATCGGCACCCTGGCCCGCCAGGCCGCCGCGGAAAAGCGCGACGTGGTGATCTCCACCGGCGACAAGGACATGGCGCAGCTGGTCTGCCCGCACGTTACGCTGGTCAACACCATGACCGGAAGCGTCTACGATGCCGATGGCGTAAAGGAGAAATTCGGTGTCGGCCCTGAGCTGATCATCGATTACCTGGCACTGATGGGCGACAAGGTGGACAACATCCCTGGCGTGCCGGGTGTCGGCGAGAAGACCGCCCTGGGTCTGCTGGTCGGCGTCGGTGGCGGCCTCGACGTGCTCTACGCCAACCTCGACAAGGTGCCCGAGCTGCCGATCCGCGGCGCCAAGAGCCTGCCGGCCAAGCTCGAGGAACACCGCGAGATGGCCTACCTGTCCTATCAACTGGCGACCATCAAGACCGACGTGCCGCTGAATATCGAGATCGACTCGCTGCACCCCGGCGAGCCGGATCTGGCCGCGCTGGTGCAGCTCTACGGCGAGCTGGAATTCAAGGCCTGGCTCGATGAACTGCTGCGCCAGAACAAGGCGCTGGCGGCCAAGGCTGCGGCGCCCGCCGGCGACCTGTTCGCCGAGCCGAGCGGCGATGAGGGCGAAGACAGCGCCGAAGCGACGTCGCCCAGCGCCGGGGATTATCAACTGGTGCTGGAACAGGCGCAGTTCGACGCCTGGCTGAAGAAGCTGGAGCAGGCCGAACTGATCGCCTTCGACAGCGAGACCACCAGCGTCGACGCACAGAAGGCGCAACTGGTCGGCCTGTCATTCGCCGTCAAGGCCGGCGAAGCGGCATACGTGCCACTGGCGCACAGCTACATGGGCGTGCCGCAACAGCTCGACCGCGATGCGGTGCTCGAAGCGCTCAAACCGATCCTTGAAGACCCGGCCAAGGCCAAGGTGGGCCAGCATGCCAAGTACGACATCAACGTCCTGGCCAATGCCAGCACGCCGATCGCCGTGCAGGGTGTGGCCTTCGACACCATGCTCGAATCCTACGTGCTGGATTCCACCGCCACCCGCCACGATATGGACAGCCTGGCGCTGAAGTACCTCAACCACAGCACCATCCGCTTCGAGGACATCGCCGGCAAGGGCGCCAAGCAACTGACCTTCGACCAGATCCCCCTGGAGCAGGCCGGCCCCTACGCCGCCGAAGACGCCGATGTGACCCTGCGCCTGCACCAGGAACTGTGGCGCCGGCTCGAGGCCCTGCCGTCGCTGGCCAAGGTGCTGCGCGAGATCGAGATTCCGCTGGTGCCGGTGCTGGCGCGCATCGAGCGCAACGGTGCGCTGGTCGACGCCAAGCTGCTCGGCGTGCAGAGCGTCGAACTGGGCGAGAAACTGGTGGAGCTGGAGCGCCAGGCCTTCGGGATCGCTGATGAGGAATTCAACCTGTCCTCACCCAAGCAGCTCGGCGCCATCCTCTACGAGAAACTCGGCTACCCGGTGATCAGCAAGACCGCCAAGGGCCAGCCTTCCACCGCCGAGGCGGTGCTGGCGGAACTGGCCGAGCAGGACTACGAGCTGCCCAAGGTGCTGATGCAGTACCGCTCCTTGAGCAAGCTCAAGAGCACCTACACCGACAAGCTGCCGGAACAGATCAACCCGCGCACCGGGCGCATCCACACCAGCTACCACCAGGCGGTGGCGGCCACTGGCCGGCTGTCGTCGAGCGACCCGAACCTGCAGAACATCCCCATCCGCACCGCCGAAGGCCGGCGCATCCGCCAGGCCTTCGTCGCGCCCAAGGGCTACAAGCTGATGGCGGCCGACTATTCGCAGATCGAGCTGCGCATCATGGCCCACCTGGCCAAGGACGAAGGCCTGCTGGACGCCTTCCGTCATGACCTGGACGTGCACAAGGCCACCGCCGCCGAAGTCTTCGGCGTGGCCCTGGAAGAGGTGACCAGCGATCAGCGGCGCAAGGCCAAGGCCATCAACTTCGGCCTGATCTACGGCATGAGCGCCTTCGGCCTGGCCAAGCAGATCGACGTCGAACGCAAGGAAGCGCAGGCCTACATCGACCGCTACTTCGCCCGCTATCCCGGTGTGCTGAGCTATATGGAACGCACCCGTGCGCAGGCCGCCGAACAGGGCTACGTGGAAACCGTATTCGGCCGCCGCCTGTACCTGCCGGAAATCCACGCGCAGAACCAGGCCATGCGCAAGGGTGCCGAGCGCGCGGCGATCAACGCGCCGATGCAGGGCACGGCGGCGGACATCATCAAGCGCGCCATGATCGCGGTGGACGGCTGGCTGCAGGACAGCGGCATCGACGCCCGCATCATCCTGCAGGTGCACGATGAACTGGTGCTGGAAGTGCGCGAGGAACTGATCGGCGAAGTCAGCGGCCAACTCCAGCGCCTGATGGGCGCAGCCGCCGAGCTGGACGTGCCGCTGCTGGTCGAAGTGGGCGCCGGCAGCAACTGGGATGAAGCGCACTGAGCCTCGCTAAGCCGCGGCGGCTCTAGCTTATGGATTTGAGAGCAGTAAAAACTGGTAGTTATGGCAAATAGTTGTAAGAAAACCTGAACTTTCCGCTCAACCACCCGGTCAGAACTCTTGAATGGCCGTTAAGCCTTTCAATGCTCCTTTGTTGTGTTAAGTGTTGGCAGACATCTGAACCCCGCCCTAGCGGTTCAGAGCTTGAACCCCGAACTTCTCCCTCCCCATACGAAGCTCGGGGTTTTTTTTGCCTGTAAAAAACTGACGCCAGCGGCCATCTCACGACCCCCTCCCTCCGGAAGAGGGTGGACTGCACCCGCTACATGGCTACGATTCCGTAGGGTGCGCTGTGCGCAGCGATATGCCATAGGTCGTGGTGCGCACAGCGCACCCTACGACTGAGCCACCCTCTCCCCAGCCCCGCTCTGCGCCTCATAAAGGGGAGAGGGATCAGACCGTGCATGCCGGGTGTGCCGCACACCCTGAGAAATGCGGGAATGTGTGCCAGAAGAGGAGGTTGGCTGCAATTGCGTAGGGTGCGCTGTGCGCACCGAATGCGTCATACGTCGTGGTGCGCGCAGCGCACCCTACTCCTGAGCCGCCTGATCTTCTTCCGGCAACAGATCCAACCAGCCGGCCAACACCATCTGCGCCTCTTCCACGCCCATGCGCTTGGGCGCCGAGAACAACTGGATGCTGACGCCCTCACCCCATTGCTTGCGAATCTCCTGACGCACCTTGAGCAGGGCGTTCTTCGCTGCACCGAAGGCCAGTTTGTCGGCCTTGGTCAGCAGGATGTGCAGCGGCATGCCGCTGGCCACCGACCAGTCGAGCATCATGCAGTCGAACTCGGTCAGCGGATGGCGAATGTCCATCATCAGCACCAGCCCACACAGGCTTTCGCGGCTGCCCAGGTAGGCCTCCAGATGCTTCTGCCAATGCTGCTTGAGCGGGATGGGCACCTTGGCATAGCCATAGCCGGGCAGGTCGACCAGACGGCGCTCGTCATCCAGGCGGAAGAAATTGAGCAGTTGCGTGCGTCCTGGCGTCTTCGAGGTGCGTGCCAGGCTGGCATGGGTGAGCGTATTCAGCGCGCTCGACTTGCCCGCGTTGGAGCGGCCGGCAAACGCCACCTCCAGGCCACTGTCCTCGGGGCACTGATCGACCTTGGCGGCGCTGATGAGGAAGCTGGCCTGCTGGCACAGACCGATGATGGGATTCTTCGGGAGCATGGGGGTATCCGGTGGGCGCCCTGATCCGGCATGGGATTCGGGACTTGCGACATTTCCGCGCACCCACCGCCGGCAAAGGCATGTAGCAGGTGGCGTCGTTTCCGTTTAAGCGTTGCCAGTATATAATGCCGCAGATTTTGTGTGCGCTTTGTCCCACCCGCAGGAACCGTAGCCAAGGGAACGCTCATTCCATAACGCCCGCTAGAGGCAGGATGTTCCCACCCTGATGAGGTTGATTTGATGAAGAAAATGCTGCTCGCGGCTACTCTGACCTTGCTGTCACTGAACGGTCAGGCCGCCCAGGATCCGCAAGCGGTATTCGACCGCGCCTGTGGCGTATGCCACAACGGCCAGCTTCCCATGGCACCCAAGAAAGGCGACAAGGCCGCCTGGGAACCACGTCTGGCCAAGGGCATGGATACACTGGTGCAGAGCGTCACCAATGGTTTGAACGCCATGCCGCCCCGTGGGCTGTGCATGGACTGCACGGCGGAGGATTACCAGGCGGTCATCAAGCTGATGAGCGAATGAGTAAGCCCGGCCGATAACCCTTTCTCTCTTAGCCGTAATTGGATTAGCTGATGAACAAAGTACTCGTGAGTCTGCTGTTGACCCTGGGCCTCACCGGCGTGGCACAGGCTGCCGGTGATGCACAAGCCGGTCAGGGTAAAGTCGCCGTCTGTGGTGCCTGCCATGGCGTCGATGGCAATAGCCCTGCACCCAACTTTCCCAAGCTGGCTGGCCAAGGCGAGCGCTATCTGCTCAAGCAACTGCACGACATCAAGTCCGGCAACCGTCAGGTCGTGGAAATGACCGGCCTGCTGGACAACCTCAGCGATCAGGACATGGCCGACATCGCGGCCTACTTCGCCAGCCAGAAGATGAGCGTCGGCGCTGCCGATCCCAAGCTGGTCAAGCGCGGCGAAGCCCTGTTCCGTGGCGGCAAGCTGGAAGAAGGCATGCCAGCCTGCACCGGTTGCCATTCGCCCAACGGCGCTGGCATCGCCGCAGCCGGTTACCCGCACCTGGGTGGCCAGCATGCGCAGTACGTCGCCAAGCAGCTGACCGATTTCCGCGAAGGCAACCGCACCAACGATGGCGACGCCATGATCATGCGTACCATCGCCTCCAAGCTGAGCAACAAGGATATCGAAGCCGTTTCCAGCTATATCCAGGGTCTGCACTGACAGACCGCCGTTGCACTTGGCAAGACAAAGGGTGGCTTCGGCCACCCTTTTTCGTATGTGCCATGGCTACAATAGAGGAACTGGCCCAACGGTAGCGAGTCATAGTTCCGAATCGCCACCAGGCAACCGCGCGTACGACGTGCCGGCTTGCTGGGCGACGCTTATCCAGCCAAGGAGTAACCCCATGCGTAACCTGATTTTCGGCGCCGCTCTGGCGATCAGCAGCCTGTTCGGCCTCACTGCCCATGCCGAGCCGGTCGCAGGCCAGCAGTATGTCGAGCTCAGTAGCCCGGTACCGGTTTCCAAACCGGGCAAGATCGAAGTCGTGGAAATGTTCTGGTATGGCTGCCCGCACTGCTACCAGTTCGAGGCGACGCTCAACCCCTGGATCAAGCAACTGCCGGATGACGTCAACTTCGTCCGCATCCCGGCGCTGTTCGGCGGCCTGTGGAACGTGCATGGCCAGGCCTTCATTACCCTGGAAATGATGCAGGTCGAGCACAAGGTGCATGATGCCGTGTTCAACGCCATCCACCAGGAGAAGAAACGCTTGGCCACGCCTGAGGAGTTCGCCGACTTCGTCGCCACCCAAGGCGTGGATCGCGATGCCTTCCTCAAGACCTTCAATTCCTTCGCCGTCAAAGGCCAGATGGAAAAGGCCAAGAAGCTGGCCATGGCCTACCAGATCACCGGCGTGCCGGTGATGATCGTGGACGGCAAGTACCGCTTCGATATCGGCTCGGCCGGTGGCGCACAGCAGGCGCTGGAAGTGGCCGACTACCTGATCGCCAAGGAACGTGCCGCGCGCTGAGCGGCGCTAGGCGCATAAGATGCTGCGCCGCTGGCGGAAGACCCGCGCGGTTGGCCTGTGTGACCCACAGGTCAACCCGCATTGCCGTTCCCCCGAGAGGAGTTGGCCAGCCGATGGCCTGCTGCGACTGCTCAGCTTCAACGTCCAGGTCGGCATCAATACTCAGCACTACCACCACTACCTGACCCGTAGCTGGCAGCACCTGTTGCCGCACGCCGGGCGCAGCGGCAACCTGCAGCGCATCGGTGACCTGCTCGCCGACTTCGACCTGGTCGCGCTGCAGGAAGTCGACGGCGGCAGCCTGCGCTCGGGCTATGTCAACCAGGTGGAATACCTGGCCCAGCAGGGCGCCTTCCCTTACTGGTATCAGCAACTCAACCGCAACCTCGGACGCTTCGCCCAGCACAGCAACGGCCTGCTCAGCCGTCTGCGCCCGCAGGCTCTGGAAGACCATCCGCTACCCGGCCCTCCCGGACGCGGCGCGATATTCCTGCAACTGGGCAAGGGCGAACAGGCGCTGCTGGTGGTGATGATGCACCTGGCGCTGGGCGCTCGTACCCGTACCCGCCAGCTCGCCTACATTCGCGAGCGTGTCAGCGAGTTCCGCCACCTGGTATTGATGGGCGACATGAACACCCATGCCGTCGACCTGCTGGAAAACTCCCCCCTGCGCGATCTCGGCCTGCTGGCGCCACAAGTCGAGGCCACCTTTCCGAGCTGGCGGCCACAGCGTTGCCTCGATCACATCCTGCTCAGTTCCAGCCTGGAGCTGGGCCGTTTCGATGTGCTCGCCCAGCCGATTTCCGATCACTTGCCCGTGGCGGTGGAAATACGCCTGCCGAACGCTCAAAGTAATGGCCAACCGCCTGCACCCAACCCGCCATCCCTGGAATAAGCCAAATGAGCGATGACGCCCAGCGCTGGAAAGACAAGTACCTGAGCAGCCTCGAACAGCAGGAAAAGCTGGAGAAACGCTGGGACGCGCGCCTCGACCTGCTGCGCCGTGGCCTGGTACGCAGCAGCCTGGCGGCGGAGGGTGCCGACAAGGCGGTGGATCAGTGCATGAAGGAAATGCGCGAGATCCTGCGCCGTGACGACATGGACGCCCCACTCGGCAACCTCATCCCGCGCCTGGAAAAGGCCGTGCTGGAGTCGGAAAAGCGCCGCCAGCAACGGGCCGGCGAAGCACTCGACGCCCTGCAGCAGGCAATCGACCAGTTGCAGGAGCTCGACCCTCCACGCGAAGTACGCAAAGCCCTGAAAGCCCTCGGCAAGCAGCTCGAGGAAGCCACCAGCCACAGTTACCTGCTGCCGGCGCTGCTCAGCCAACTGAGCCAGTTGCAGGGCCAGGCGCTGCAACAGGTGCGCAATAGCCAGCCGGAACAGCCCGGCCTGCTGCAGCGCCTGTTCGGCAGCCGTGGCGATGGCCAGGCCGCCTCGAACGAAACCAGTGAGACAAGCCTGCAGCCCAGCGATGCACCGCCGCTTGCGCAGCCCGAGGCTACGTCTCAGCCTCAGCCTCAGCCTCAGCCTCAGCCTCAGCCTGTCAACGAGGATAGGTCGGTCGCGCCGCCACAGGAAACACCTGCGACGAGCGCCACATCGGCTCCGCGCGCGACGCTCGACAGCCTGCCGGCACCGCCCGGCCTGGTGCCCAGCCCGCAAGCGGAGAACGGCGCGTTCGACCTGCCCAGCAGCGAGCCCGGCTACAGTTCGGTCGCCCCGCATATCGCCGAAAGCCTGCGCAAGCTGCTGGCCGAACTGGAACTGCCCGCACGTCACCAGCCCCAAGGCGAGGCACTGCTGCTACGCCTGCAAGGGCCGCTGAACTGGTACGAGCTGGTGCCCGTTCTCGACGATCTGTCGGTGCTGGTGCTGGCGGTCAGCGGCAGCGGGCAACGTGAGTTCGCCCTCTACCTCAAGCAGCTCAACGAGCGCCTGGCAGCGTTCATCAGCACCCTCAACGAAACCCACGAAGGCTATAGCGGTTCCATCGAGCAGGCGCGCAGCTTCGATCAGGAACTGCGCGATCAGGTCAGCGAACTGCAGAACAGCGTGCAGGACGCGGTGGATCTGGAATCGCTCAAGCAGGCGCTGGAGCAACGCCTCGAAGGCCTGCTGCAAACGGTCGCCACCCACCAGCACCAGCGCAACGAACGTGAAGATGCGGTGGCCGAGCGCCTGCAAGGCCTGGTAAAGCGCGTGGCGGAAATGGAACAGGAGGCCCAGCAGTTCCGTGACCACCTGGAAGAACAGCGGCAGAAGTCGCTGCTCGATCCGCTGACCGGCCTGCCCAACCGCGCCGCCTGGAGCGAACGCCTGGAAATGGAGGTGGCACGCCGGCAACGCTACGGCGGCGAATTGCTGCTGGCGGTCATCGACATCGACCACTTCAAGCGGGTCAACGACAACTACGGCCACCTGGCCGGTGACCGCGTGCTCAAGATCATCGCTGGCGAGCTGCACAAGCGCCTGCGCAAGAGCGACTTCATGGCGCGCTTCGGTGGCGAGGAGTTCGTCCTGCTGATTCCAGGCACCCCTCTGGAAGGCGGCCTGCAGCTTCTGGAAACCCTGCGCGCGGCCGTCGCGGCCTGCCCCTTTCACTTCAAGGGCGAGCCGCTGGTCATCACCTGTTCGGCCGGCCTTACCGAGTTCCGCGGCGACGAGAAGAGCGACATCACCTTCGACCGCGCCGACAAGGCGCTGTATCGCGCCAAGGCGAATGGCCGCAACCGGGTCGAACAGGGCTAGCAGGTTGTTGAAAAACTACCTGCTGAGGGTTGTCAGGCCGCCGGCAGGTAAGGCCGCCAGCTCTCCGGTAGCTGCTGCAGACGCGGATAACGCATGGCCTCCAGTTGCAGCGGCGGCAACAGGAAGGGCGTATGCCGCAGGTGCGCCGCGACGGTGTGCAGCTCCGGCATCCACAGGCTCACGTAGCTGGCATCCGGGTCGTACTGGCGCGCCTGGCGCAGCACGTTGAACACGCGGTTCTGCCGCGGATCGCTGCCGACACCGGCCAGGTAGGCCCAGTTGCCCCAGTTGCTCGCCGGGTCGTAATCGAGCAGATGTTCCTCGAACCAGGCAGCGCCATGGCGCCAGTCCTGCTGCAGGTCATGCACCAGGTAGCTGGCCACCACCTGGCGACCACGGTTGGAGATGAAACCCGTGGTCGCCAGTTCGCGCATGTTGGCATCGACGAACGGCATGCCGGTGCGGCCATGGCACCACTGCTCGAAGCGTTCGTCGAGATTGCGCGGCGCATGGCTGGTGGCCTTCAGGCCTGCGGCCTTGAACAGCGCGCTGCCATGGCGCAGCAACGTCCAGCGAAAGAAATCGCGCCAGAGCATCTCCACCCACAGCCAATGCGTGGAGTCGTTGCGGCCGTACTGGGATTCGTGGCGCCGCAGTTCCGCCAGTACCCGCCGCGCGGACAGGCAGCCATTGGCCAGCCAGGGCGAGAACTTGGAGGAGTACTCGCTGCCGATCAGGCCGTTGCGGGTTTCCTGGTATTGCCGCACCGCCTGGGTATTCCACAAGTAGTCACGCAAACGCGCCTGCGCAGCGGCCTCGCCGCCGGAGAAGGGAAAGGCGCTGAACGGCATGTTGAGCGGCTCGCCCAGGCCGAGTTGGGACAGTGTCGGCAAGGGCTGCAACAAGTCCAGCGCGGCATCCGGCAGAGGCGGCAGGGCAGGGGGCGCGGGCTGCGGCTGGAACACCAGCACGCGCTCTTCGCACAACTCGCGGAACTGGCTGAAGACCGCCGGCAGCTCACTGGGCAGGCACGGCAGTTCGTGCTCGCGCAGCAGGCCATTGCCAGCAAATTCGCGCATCGGCACCAGACCGAGCGCGTCTTTCACGCGCTTCTGCAGCGCGCATTCATCCGGCGCGATCTCGGCGTGCGTCAGCACCTCCTGCAGCGCCAGGCGTTCGACCAGCTCGGGAATGACCCGCTCGGGCTCGCCCTGCACCACCAGCAGATGCGAGCCGCGCTGGCGTAACGCACTGTCGAGCGCCACCAGGCTCTCGAGCAGGAAGCGCGTGCGCTGCACGCCCTGGCGACGGCTGCCGAGCGGGCCGATCTGCAGCACGCGCGGATCGAGTACGTAGACCGGCAACAAGTGCTCGCAGGCAAGCCCGGCCTGCAAGGCCGGGTTGTCATCGAGACGCAGATCCTGTTTGAGCCACAGCAGAGCGCTCTGCATGCTTCACTCCTTGAGGGCAATGACCTCGGTATACCGCAATGGCTGGCAGTTGCAAGGTCGGCCAGCACCTGCTGATCAAGACTCTTATACGCCCGTCGGGTTCCTGCCGCCCAAAAGCGGCTGATGGAAGGGCAAGCGACTTGGTGGACGGACACACTCGGCAAAACAAAGTTGCCGCATGGCCAGCCGCCTCAGCTCAGCAGTTGCCGCCGCAGCTCGGCCAACACTGGCGCAGTGTCGGGACGCACGCCCCGCCACAGGGCGAAAGCCTCGGCGGCCTGCTCCACCAGCATGCCCAGACCATCCAGGCAGCGTGCTGCGCCCTGGGCGGCAGCCCAGCGATTGAAGGCGGTCGCCTCGCGGCCATACATCATGTCGTAGCAAAGGGTATGCCCAGGCTCGATCAGGCTCGCTGCAATCGGCGGCAGCTCGCCGCCGAGGCTGGCCGAGGTGCCATTGACGATCAGGTCCACCGGCGCCTCGTTCCAGTCGAAACCGGCGGCATGCAGCGGGCCGAGATCGGCGAATTCGCGCACCAGTTGCTCGGCCTTGGCCACCGTGCGGTTGGCGATCACCAGCAGGGCAGGGCGCTGCGCCAGGAAGGGTTCGAGCACGCCACGCACGGCGCCACCGGCGCCGAGCACGAGGATGCGCTTGCCGGCCAGGGCAAAGCCGGCGTTGTCCTGCAGGTCGCGGGTCAGCCCGGCGCCATCGGTGTTGTCGCCGAGCAAGCGACCATCCGCCAGCTTCTTCAGGGTATTCACCGCCCCGGCCCGGCGCGCACGCTCGGTCAGCTCGTCGGCCAGGCGGAAGGCCTCCTCCTTGAACGGCACGGTGACGTTGCCGCCCAGACCATCGGCGAAGAACGCGCGGGCATCACCGACGAAGTCATCCAGCGGGGCCAGGCGCGCGTCGTAGCTCATCACCTGGCCGGTCTGCTCGGCGAACAGACGATGGATCAGCGGCGATTTGCTGTGGCCGATGGGGTTGCCGAATACGCAGTAGCGATCCATGGGATTCCTCGAGTTGCAAGCTACAAGCCACAAGCTGCAAGCGTCATTGCTCGGCTTGTAGCTTGCAGCCTGGGGCTTACGGCTGTGTTCTCAACTACTATCTGGTGCGCGCAGCGCACCCTACGTAGGTCAGTTCGTAGCCCGGATGAAATCCGGGCTACGGGGTCATGGCGCCGCCTGGAGCCAGTCGCGATCGGTGAGGAAGTATTCGGTCAGGCGCGCTTCCTCGCTGCCTGGCTCGGGCTTCCAGTCGTAGCCCCAGCGCACCTGCGGCGGCAGCGACATGAGGATCGACTCGGTACGCCCACCCGATTGCAGGCCGAACAGGGTGCCACGGTCGAACACCAGGTTGAATTCCACGTAACGGCCACGGCGGAAGGCTTGGAACTCGCGCTCACGCTCGCCAAAGGGGGTGAGCTTGCGGCGCTGGACGATGGGCAGGTAGGCCTCCAGGTAGGCATCACCGATGGCGCGCATGAAGGCGAAGCTGGTGTCGAAGTCCCATTCGTTGAGATCGTCGAAGAACAGGCCGCCGATACCGCGCGGCTCGCCACGGTGCTTGAGGTGGAAGTAGCGGTCGCACCAGGCCTTGAACTTGGGGTAGACCTCGGCGCCGAAGGGCGCACAGGCGTCATGCGCCACCTGATGCCAGTGCACGCAGTCTTCTTCATGGGCGTAGTAGGGCGTCAGGTCGAAGCCGCCGCCGAACCACCACACTGGCTCCTCGCCTGCCTTCTCGGCGCTGAAGAAGCGCACGTTGGCGTGCGAGGTGGGCACATGGGGATTTTCCGGGTGGATCACCAGCGACACGCCGAGGGCCTGGAAGCCGCGCCCGGCCAGTTCCGGACGATGGGCGCTGGCCGAGGGCGGCAGGCTGTCGCCGAACACGTGGGAGAAATTCACCCCGCCCTTTTCGATCAGCGCGCCATTCTCGATCACCCGCGTGCGCCCGCCGCCGCCAGCCGGGCGTTGCCAGGCGTCTTCGGCGAACACGGCCTGGCCGTCCTCGGCTTGCAGGGCGGAGCAGATACGGTCTTGCAGGTCGAGCAGATAGGCCTTCACGGCCTCGGTACGGTCAGTCACGGCGGCACCTTAGAACGGGGAGCGGGTCGAAATCGGCGGGCAGCATAGCATTCACGCCGGGCATACCACAGTTGACGCTGATCGACCGAGCCTGTTGGATAGCCCTTCGCTCAAATCAGACAAGGAATCAAAGATGGCCAAGCGTATCGAGTTCAGCCAGCACGGTGGCAGCGAGGTGCTGCAATACCGTGACTATCAACCCGCCGCCCCCGGCCCGCACGAGATTCGGGTGGCCAACCGGGCCATCGGTCTGAATTTCATTGATACCTACTTCCGCAGCGGGCTGTATCAGCCACCGACGTTACCCTCGGGCCTGGGCACTGAAGGCGCCGGCGTGGTCGAGGCGGTGGGCAGCGCAGTCCAGGGCTTTGCCGTGGGCGATCGCGTGGCCTACGCCACAGGCCCCTTGGGTGCCTACAGCGAGCTGCACGTGCTGCCCGCCGACAAGCTGGTGAAGTTGCCGGACGCCATCGCCTTCGAGCAGGCCGCTGCGGTGATGCTCAAGGGCCTGACGGTGCAGTACCTGCTGCGCCAGACCTATGAGCTCAAGGGCGGCGAAACCATTCTGTTCCACGCCGCAGCCGGCGGTGTCGGCTCCTTCGCCTGCCAGTGGGCCAAGGCGCTTGGCGTCAAGCTGATCGGTACCGTCAGTTCGCCGGAAAAGGCCGCGCGAGCCAAGGAGCAGGGCGCCTGGGCGACCATTGATTACAGCCATGAGAACGTGGTGCAGCGCGTGCTGGAGCTGACCGACGGCGCCAAGTGCCCGGTAGTCTACGACGGCGTCGGCAAGGACACCTGGGAAACCTCGCTGGACTGCGTGGCGCCACGCGGCCTGCTGGTCAGCTTCGGCAATGCCTCCGGCGCGGTCACCGGAGTCAACCTGGGCATCCTGGCGCAGAAGGGCTCGCTGTACGTCACCCGCCCGACCCTGGCCGGCTACGCCAATACGCCAGAGCGCCTGCAAGCCATGGCCGACGAGCTGTTCGGCATGATCGCCAGCGGCAAGTTGCAGGTGGAGATCAGCAATCGCTACGCGCTGAAGGACGCCGCCGCCGCGCAGGACGCGCTGAGCGCACGGCAGACCACTGGCTCGACCATATTGCTGCCTTGATAGCAGCTGCAAGCTGCACAGCGTGACGGTGAATACCGAGATGACAAGCGCTCCGGTCGCTTTTCGCTGTTACTTGAAACTTGTGGCTTGCAGCTTGGAGCTGCTCTTCAGGATGGGCGAACCACATCGCCGGTGCGCAGGTCGCGGATCAGGCTGGGGTTCTTGCGTCCGCCCAGGGCGCCAACCAGCACCTTGTCCAGCTCGCCGGGAAAGTACTGCTCGACGCGCAGGCGCGAACGCGCGGCAGGGCGTCCCGCCGGGTTGGCCGAGGTGGAGATCAGCGGCCCGGTCAGACGACACAGCGCGCGCACCAGTGGGTGGTCGCTCACCCGCAGGGCGACGCTGTCGTGCGCGCCGGTCACCCACTCGGGCAAACGGCCCTGATGCGGCACCAACCAGGTGTTCGGCCCAGGCCAACTGGCGGCCAGGCGCTCCTGCCAGATCTCCGGCAGATCTTCGAGAAGAAAATCGAACTGCTCGATCTCATCGGCCACCAGGATCAAGCCCTTGGCCACAGGCCGCTCCTTCAGCGCCAGCAGGCGGTCGACCGCAATCTCGTTCCAGGGGTCGCAACCCAGGCCCCAGACCGCCTCGGTCGGATAGGCGATCACGCCGCCGTCGAACACCACCCGCGCTGCCCGCTGTATCTGCCAGTTGCTGGTCATCGACTTTCTCTCGCTAGCGAATGATCGGCAGTCTATCCAAGCCTGCCCTGGCACAGTAGCCCGGATGCAATCCGGGGAGGACTGGCCTATCACTCCTGGATTGCATCCGGGCTACGGCTTGCGTGCCAGCCAGCGCCCGGCCTCGTTGCACACCCGGCCATCGAGTTCCAGTTCGGTCAGGGCGGCCAACACCTCGTTCAGCGGCCAACCCGTGGCCTGCACCAATGCCTCGCTGCTCTGCGGCGCGGCATGCAGCAGCGCCAGCAGGGGATGCTCGGCCTGCACCTCAGCAGGTACGCCAGGCGGCTCAGCCACGGCCTGCCAACCCCGTAACGCCTCGAGGATATGCTCGACGCTTTCCACCAGGGTGGCGCCATCGCGGATCAACTGATGACAGCCGCGCGACCCGGGATGATGAATGGAGCCGGGTATGGCATAGACCTCGCGCCCCTGCTCGGCGGCCAGGCGCGCGGTGATCAGCGAGCCGCTGGACGGGCTGGCTTCAACCACCAGCACGCCGAGGGACAGACCGCTGATGATGCGGTTGCGCCGCGGAAAGTTGCTGGCCTGTGGCGCGCAGTCCAACGGCAGTTCCGAAACCAGCGCGCCGCCCTGTTCGAGGATCTGCGCCGCCAGGCGCTTGTGCCGGGACGGATACAGGCACTGCAGCCCCGTACCGAGCACCGCCACGGTCTTGCCGCCGCCGTCCAGCGCACCCTGGTGCGCAGCACCGTCGATGCCCAGGGCCAGACCGCTGGTGATGACGAAACCACCGGCCGCTAGGCTGCGGGCGAAGGCACGGGCATTGTCCAGCCCCGGCCCGGAGGCGCGTCGGCTGCCAACCATGGCCAGTTGCGGTGCATCGAGCAGCTCCGGATCACCGGCAACGAACAGCAGCGGCGGGGCATCGGGCAGTTCGCCGAGCAGCGCGGGATAACGCGCGTCGTCCCACATCAGCAGGTGCTGGCCAGGCATTTCCAGCCAGGCCAGGGCGCTGGCGGCACGCTGACGGATCTCGGCGCTGCGCCTGGGTTCGGCACACTCGGCGGGCAACCCCAGGGCACGCCAGGCGCTGGCCGGCGCACTGAGAGCGGCCGAGGCACTGTCTAAAGCACTGAGCAGCTTGCGAAAACGTCGTGGCCCCAGCTCCGGCAGCAGATGCAGGCGCAGACGGGCTTCGAGTTCGGCGGGGGAGAGAGAGGCTGGAATGGGTGGCATAAGCAATCTTCCCTGATCGATGGAGCCGCCATCCTGGCGGCCATAAAGCACGAGCCCTGCATCAGGCAGGGCTCGAAGGTGTCACGGGTTGCGGATCTTGTCCATCACCGCCAGTTGCCGGGAGGCCTGCAGGATCAGACCGTAGCTGAGCTTGTCGTAGGTGCGGAACACCATCAGCAAGCCAGAGCGCTCGTCGGGAATCTTCACGCTTTCCCCGGTGATGCGGTCACGCACGGTTTCGCCGGTCTTGTACACCGCCAGCACGTTGCCGACCTCCAGGCCGTCGCGGGAGCCCTTGCTCAGGGTGACCACGTCGAACTGGCCGATCTGGGTCACGCCACGCGGTACATCGAGAATCAGGCCGTCGATCTGGCTGGAGGGCTCGCTGGGCATGAAGGTGGAGTTGATCGCGCGCTCCTCGGTGGGGAACAGGCGGTCACCCAGACGCACTTCCTGAGTCGAGCGGCTCAGCAGCAGAGTGCCGACATCGCCTTCTTCGGCAACGATCTCGCCGGTGCCGATGTCATCGGCATTGATGCCGAGAAACTCCTGGGTTTTCGGATCCAGGTAGGTCTTGCCCTGACGGAAGATGCCGTACACCGGATGCTGCGCGTCGAACTTGCCCCGGGCGTAGATGCGATCACCGACGCCGCTGATCACACGCTCGGCATTGCCGGCGACGACGTAGGGCTTGCTGTTGAATTCTTCCGGCGTGTTGACGATGCGATTGCTCAGCAGAAAGCTGTTGATCGCCTCCAGCGGGATGGTCGGAATCGCCTCGGCCATCGGCGTGCTGCGCACCTGCGGCGACAGCTTGATGGTGCCGCGCGACTCGCCACGGTTGAGCATCAGCCGCGGCTGCCCGTCGATGTAGACCAGGTTGAGGGTGTCACCCGGATAGATCAGGTGCGGATTGCTCACCTGCGGGTTGGCGTGCCAGATCTCCGGCCACTTCCACGGCTGGCTGAGGAATTTACCGGAGATGTCCCAGAGGGTATCGCCCTTGACCACGGTGTAACGGTCTGGGTGACCGTCCTTGAGTTGCACTGCGGCCTGAGCCATGCTGGTCAGAACCAATCCGCCGGCTGCCAGGAGCAGGGCGAGTAGTGATTTCCTCATACGGTGAATCCCTTTATTATGTGCTTTCGCGTGAAGCGCCCTAGCGCCGCGCTCAAACCCGCTGATTACGCGGCTTGAAGCCGTTTTTCAATGCTGTTCATCATCTTAGCAGCGGATTTTGAATTTATTCTACAAGTGCATCACAAACGCATATGGCGATTCTGAATATCCTCGAGTTTCCCGATCCACGCCTGCGCACCATCGCCAAGCCGGTGGAGATCGTGGACGACTCCATCCGCCAACTGGTCGACGATATGTTCGAGACCATGTATGACGCTCCGGGTATCGGCCTGGCCGCCACCCAGGTCAACGTGCACAAGCGCGTGGTGGTCATGGATCTGTCCGAGGACAAGACCGAGCCACGGGTGTTCATCAACCCCGAGTTCGAGCCTTTGACCGAGGAGATGGATCAGTACCAGGAAGGCTGCCTCTCGGTGCCTGGCTTCTACGAGAACGTCGACCGCCCGCAGAAGGTCAGGATCAAGGCGCTGGATCGCGACGGTCAGCCCTACGAGATGATCGCCGAAGGCCTGCTGGCCGTGTGCATCCAGCATGAGTGCGATCACCTCAACGGCAAGCTGTTCGTCGACTACCTGTCCAACCTCAAGCGCGACCGTATCAAGAAGAAGCTGGAAAAACAGCATCGCCAGCGCGCTTGACCCCCGATTACCCGAAAGGCTTGCCACGGCAAGCCTTTTTCTTTGGTGACTGCCCCATGTCCGATTCACTGCGTATCGTCTTTGCCGGCACCCCGGAATTCGCCGCCGAACACCTCAAGGCCCTGCTGGCCAGCCAGCACCAGATCATCGCCGTCTACACCCAGCCGGATCGCCCGGCCGGCCGTGGCCAGAAGCTGATGCCCAGCCCGGTCAAACAGCTAGCCGTGGAGCACGGCATCCCAGTCCACCAACCGGCCAGCTTGCGCAATGCAGAAGCCCAGGCCGAGCTGGCCGCGCTGCAGCCGGATCTGATGGTGGTGGTGGCCTACGGCCTGATCCTGCCGCAGGTGGTGCTCGACACCCCGCGCCTGGGCTGCATCAACAGCCACGCCTCCTTGCTGCCACGCTGGCGCGGTGCTGCGCCGATCCAGCGCGCGGTGCAGGCCGGTGATGCCGAGAGTGGCGTGACCGTGATGCAGATGGAGGCCGGCCTGGATACCGGGCCGATGCTGCTCAAGGTCAGCACGCCGATATCGGCCAGCGACACTGGCGGCAGCCTGCACGACCGCCTGGCCCAGCTCGGCCCGCAGGCCGTACTGCAGGCCATCGATGGCCTGGCCAACGGCACGCTGAAAGGCGAAGTGCAGGACGATGCCCAGGCCAATTACGCACACAAGCTGAACAAGGAAGAGGCGCTGCTGGACTTCAGCCGTCCAGCCGTAGAACTGGAGCGCCTGGTGCGCGCCTTCCACCCCTGGCCGATCTGCCACACCACGCTCGGCGGCGACGCCATGAAAGTGCATGCCGCCGAGATGGGCGAGGGCAGTGGCGCGCCTGGCAGCATCCTCGCCGCCGACAAGCATGGCCTGACCGTGGCCTGTGGCGAAGGCGCGCTGCGCCTGACTCGCCTGCAATTGCCCGGTGGCAAGCCGCTGGCCTTCGCCGATCTGTATAACAGCCGTCGTGAGCAGTTCGCCCCCGGCCTGGTGCTCGGCCAATGAACCCACGCCTGGCCGCCGCTCGCGCCCTGACAGCCGTGCTCTCCGGCAAGGCCTCGTTGGGCAGCAGCCTGCCGCCGCAACTGGACAAGGTCGAACACCATGACCGCGCCCTGGTGCAGGATCTGGCCTTTGGCGCTGCGCGCTGGCAGCCACGCCTGCAACTGCTGGCCGAGAAGCTGCTGGAAAAGCCCTTCAAGGCCGCCGACAAGGACGTGGAAGCGCTGCTGCTGATCGGCCTTTACCAGTTGCTGCATAGCCGCATCCCCGAACACGCGGCCATCGGCGAAACGGTGGGCTGTGCCGGCGCGCTGAAAAAGCCTTGGGCCAAGGGCTTGCTCAACGCCGTGCTGCGCCGCGCCCAGCGCGAGCACGAGGCCCTGACAGCCGCCCTGGATCGCGACCCGGTGCTACACACCGCGCACCCGCGCTGGCTGCAGAAAGCGCTCAAGACGCACTGGCCCGAGCATTGGCAGGCCATCTGTGCCGCCAATAACGCTCACCCACCGCTGATCCTGCGGGTCAATCGCCGCCATGGCAGTCGCGATGCCTATCTCGACGAGCTGCGTAGCGCCGGAATCGATGCCGAGCCCTGTGCCTTCAGCCGCGACGGCGTACGCCTGCTGCAACCTTGCGATGTGACCACCCTGCCGGGCTTCAAGGAAGGCCGCGTCAGCGTGCAGGACGAAGCCGCACAACTGGCCGCCGACCTGCTCGAACTGGCGCCCGGCCAGCGCGTGCTCGACGCCTGCGCCGCACCGGGCGGCAAGACCTGCCATCTGCTGGAGGTCGAGCCGGGCTTAAGCGAGGTGGTTGCCGTCGATCTGGAAGCCAAGCGCCTGGCCCGAGTGCGCGAGAACCTCGAGCGCCTGCACCTTGAGGCCACCCTGATCGCCGCCGATGGCCGCGATACAGCCGCTTGGTGGGATGGCCAGCCGTTCCAGCGCATCCTGCTCGACGCGCCCTGCTCGGCCACCGGCGTTATCCGCCGCCACCCGGATATCAAGCTGACCCGTCAGCCCGAGGACATTCCCGCCCTGGCGCAACTGCAGGGCGAACTGCTCGATGCCCTGTGGCCAACTCTGGCGCCCGGCGGCATTCTGCTCTACGCCACCTGCTCGGTGCTGCCAACGGAGAACAGCGATACCATCGCCGCCTTTCTCGCTCGCACCGCGGATGCACAAGAAGTGGCGATCGCCGGCGAGTTCGGCCTGCAGCCAGGCCACGGTCGCCAGTTGTTGCCGCAGGTAGACGGCCACGACGGCTTCTACTATGCCAAGCTGATAAAAACCGCCGTAACGACCCACGGCTAACGGAGCGATCAGTGAAAATCATCATTCTCGGCGCCGGCCAGGTAGGCGGCACCCTGGCCGAACACCTGGCCAGCGAAGCCAACGACATCACCGTGGTCGACACCGATGGCGACCGCCTGCGCGACCTCGGCGACCGCCTGGACATCCGCACCGTGCAGGGCAAGGGCTCCTTCCCCACCGTGCTGCGCCAGGCCGGTGCCGATGACGCCGACATGCTGGTGGCAGTGACCAACAGCGACGAAGTCAACATGATCGCCTGCCAGGTCGCCTACACCCTGTTCCACACCCCGACGCGCATCGCCCGGGTGCGCGAGTCGGCCTACCTGACCCGCGAGGCGCTGTTCGACAACGAGGCGATCCCGGTCGACGTGCTGATCAGCCCAGAGCAGGTGGTGACCAACTACATCAAGCGTCTGATCGAATACCCCGGCGCCCTGCAGGTGATCGACTTCGCCGAAGGCAAGGCCCAACTGGTGGCGGTCAAGGCCTACTACGGCGGCCCGCTGGTGGGCCAGCAACTGCGCCAGCTTCGCGCCCACATGCCCACCGTGGACACCCGCGTGGCCGCCATCTTCCGCCGCAACCGGCCAATCATGCCGCAGGGCGATACCGTCATCGAAGCGGATGACGAGGTGTTCTTCATCGCCGCCAAGGCGCACATCCGCGCGGTGATGAGCGAGATGCGCCGCCTCGAGGACAGCTACAAGAAGGTGGTGATCGCCGGTGGCGGGCATATCGGTGAGCGGCTGGCCGAGGCCATCGAAAGCCGCTACCAAGTGAAGATCATCGAGATGAACCCGGCCCGTTGCCGCTACCTCTCGGAGAACCTGGAAAGCACCATCGTTTTGCAAGGCAGCGCCTCGGACAAAGACCTGCTGGTGGAAGAGAACATCAGCGACGCCGACATCTTTCTGGCCCTGACCAACGACGACGAGGCCAACATCATGTCGTCCTTGCTGGCCAAGCGTCTGGGCGCACGCAAGGTCATGACCATCATCAACAACCCGGCCTACGTGGATCTGGTGCAGGGCGGTGAGATCGACATCGCCATCAGCCCGCAGCTCGCCACCATCGGCACCCTGCTCACTCACGTGCGCCGCGGCGATATCGAAAGCGTGCACAGCCTGCGCCGTGGCGCGGCAGAAGCGCTGGAGGTGATCGCCCACGGCGACGCCAAGTCGAGCAAGGTGATCGGCCGCATGATCGGTTCTATCGCCCTGCCACCGGGCACCACCATCGGCGCCATCATCCGCGACGAGGAAGTGCTGATCGCCCACGACGACACGCTGATCGAATCCGGCGACCACGTGATCCTGTTCCTGGTGGACAAGAAGTACATCCGCGACGTCGAGCGCCTGTTCCAGGCCGGGTTAACGTTCTTTTGAGCTACAAGCCACAAGCTTCAAGCCGCAAGCTAGCTTTCTTGCAGCTAGAAGCTTGCCGCTTGTAGCTGGCCAACGAAGGAGGCCCACCCATGAGCACCGAAGCACTGGAAAAGATGCTGGCCAAGGGCATGGACAATGCCCTGCTGCGTTTCGGCCTGGGCAAGGGCCATCTGGATGCCGGCGACGCTGCGCAGGCTGCCGAGCACCTGCAACGTTGCGTGGCGTTTGACCCCGCCTACTCCGCCGCCTGGAAGCTGCTGGGCAAGGCCCTGCAGGCCGAAGGCGATGAGGATGGCGCGCGCCAGGCCTGGCAACAGGGCATCGCTGCCGCCCAGGCCAAGGGTGACAAGCAGGCCGAGAAGGAGATGAGCGTGTTCCTGCGCAAGCTGGAGAAGTCAGCTAGCAATCGCGGCTAAAGCCCCTCCCACTACCTCATAGCTGCGTAGCCCGGATGCAATCCGGGAAAATTTCTGCAGTCCGTCCCCGGATTACATCCGGGCACTTGCAAGACGACTCAGGCGGCAGCGGTGCGCTGCGGCAGAGCCCGCAAGATGGCGCTGAGCAGCATGCCGTACAGCGGCACGAACAGCATCAGGCTGATGGCCAGCTTGATCACGTAATCCACCGTGGCGATCTCCACCCAGTTGGCCGCCATGAACGGATCGTCGCTGCGCCAGAAGGCCACCGAGAAGAACAGGAAGGTATCCAGCAGGTTGCCGAAGATGGTCGAAGCGGTCGGTGCGATCCACCACTGGCGCATCTGGCGCAGGCGGTCGAACACCTGGATATCGAGCAACTGACCGAAGGCGTAAGCGAGGAAACTGGCCAGGGCGATGCGGAAGACGAACAGGTTGAACTCGCCCAGCGCCGCCAGGCCGCCAAAGACGCCCTCATGGAACAGCACCGACACCACGTAGGAGGCAACCAGTGCCGGCAGCATGACGCGGGCGATGACCACCCGCGCGGCATGTTTGCCGATCAGGCGCACGGTAAGGTCGGTGGCCAGGAAGATGAACGGGAAGCTGAAGGCGCCCCAGGTGGTATGCCAGCCGAACAGGGTGATCGGTAGCTGCACCAGGTAATTGCTGGCGATGATGATGAGAATGTGGAAGGCGATCAGGCCGGCCAGCACGGGCCGGCTGACCGACGCGGGAATCAGGGTCATGTCTGTGTCCTTTTTCGTGAAGTGGGGTGAGGGAACCCACTGCCGCAGCCGGCATGGCCGCGAGCGGCGCGCATTCTAGCGCGATCCTGACCCTGGAGATAGGTTTATGGCGACCGTCGGGCGGACAGGCGCTTGCCATTCGCGATCAGGCATCGGGCCAATCCCATCGCGCACGAGGGCGTGATCGATCAACGCCTCAAGCCTGCGGCACCACCCGCTTGGCCAGTTGGAAATGACGCCTCCAGTAGGGCGTGTTGAGACGGTCGATGCGCACGTTGCTGCCACGGCGGGGCGCGTGGATGAAACGCCCCTCACCCAGGTAGATGGCGACGTGATCCACCGAGCGGCTGCGAATGCGGAAGAACAGCAGGTCGCCCGGTTGCAGGTCGCCGCGCTCGACTGAGGGGGCATCGACGCGGGACAAGGCATGGGAAGTACGCGGCAGGTCGAGGTCTTCGAGAGGCTGGAAAGCGTATTTGACCAGGCCGCTGCAGTCGAAACCCTGCTTGGGGCTGGCACCGCCCCAGCGGTAGGGCTTGCCCAGCACAGCGAGGGCACGGTCGAGCACCTCGCGCGTCGGGGTCGGCTCGACCTGCTTGCTGGCCGCAGAAGCGGGAATGACTTGAATGCGAAAGGTGGCGGAGGCTTCGGCACAAATCCCGAATAGAAGAGCGCCTCCAAGACAAAGTGACATGACGATCTTGTTCAAACCCAGTAACCCTGGTCAGCGGCCTATGTTTGGATTTCCTTCCAAATCATGGCGTTGCATCGAAAAAGGCATCCAGTCCATCCGGAGGACGGACTGTCGATGCCTGCTCAGGGTTCATTTTTGATCACAGCTAGCCGACGAACGGTCACCTGCGCGGGTGACCGCTCGTCGCTTCATTCAGAGCTGCTGGCGCGCCTTGATCGCCGCCAGCATCTTCTGCGCCAGCGCGGCGTAGTCTTCATCGAAGTGGTGACCGCCGGTGATTTCCAGGCGCTCGCCCACGGCGCCCGGTGCCGTGCAGCCGCTGTCTGGTGCCTCTTCGCTGCCGTAGATGCACAGCACCTTGGCCGGCGGCAGGCGCTGCATTTCCGGGCCGGTGGGGGCCTCCGCGCCGTCCTTGCCGAGCCAGCCGCTGACGGCGATCTCGAAGCTGCCGCTGCGGGCGAAGGCCAGCAGCAGGATGGCGTCCACCTGCTGTTGGTCGCTGGCCGGCAGGCGGTTATAGATGGCCGGTAGCACATCGGCGCCGAAGGAGTAGCCCGCCAGGACGAAGCGCTTGATGTGCCATTTTTCCCGATACTGCTGCATCAGCCGCGACAGGTCGGCAGCGCTCTGTTCCGGACTCTTGTGCTGCCAGTAGTAACGCAGGGTGTCGATGCCCACCACCGGGTAGCCAGCAGCGGCCATGTGCTCGGCCGAGGCGCGGTCGAGGTCGCGCCAGCCACCATCGCCGGAATAGAACAGGGTCAGGGTATCGGCCGGCTGCGCCGAAGGGTGTTCGATCACCGGCATCGCCGCGCCCTGACCGGCCAGCATGTGCTGCAACTGATCGGCCAGCAGGGCCGGCAAGGGCGCGCCCAGGCTGCCGATACGCGGCTCGCCGTTGGCCTGCTCGCGCAGGAAGCGGGCGTTGTCGTCACCCGGATTGTCGTTCCACAGGGCCACCCAGTGGCCGTGCGCCGCCTTTTGTGGCAGCGGCTCGGCGCAATCGGGCTTTGCCAGATCGAAGCCCACCGACAGCGCCTGAGCTCGGTCGTCATTTTGTGCGGCCAGCCAGCGCCAGGCCGTGGCCGCTGCCGGGCCGATGCCGGCCACCAGGGTCGGCGTGCCGCCGAGCATCTCGCTCGCCTGCTCGATCAGGTGTTGCTGAGCGGCGCAATCGCCACCCGAGAAAGGCAGTTGCAGCAAGCGCAGATCGCCTACCTCGGCGAGGCGGCGCAGCGTCGCGTCATCCAGTGTCTGATCCGCCGGCGCGATCAGCAGCACACGCTGCTGGGCCGAGCCCTGACTGACCAATTGGGCGGGTGTGCCTTGCACCTGTACCGTCTGCAGGTGCGGCACGGCATGCATCGACCACCACCAGATGAATGCCCCAGCAGCCAATGCCGCGATCAGCAACAGCCCGCCCAGCGTCCTTGTCGTCTTGCTCATGTCAACGCCTCACCAGTCCACCCAGGCCACCCGCGATCAAGGTCGCGGTATCGGCCAACGCCACCCAGGGATCGAGCCCGGCCGGTACGGCCAGGTAACGCGGTTCCCACTGCGGCAGGAACTTGTCCTTGAAGCGGCGCAGGCCCTGGAAGTTATAGAAGTTTTCGCCACGGTCGAACACCAAGGCACCCAGACGCAAGGGCAACGGCGCGCCCTTGCGCGTCTGCAGGCCGGCCAGCGGCACCATGCCCAGGCTGAAGCGCGCATAGCCCTCGCCCTGGAACTGCTGGATCAGGCCGAGCATGAGAAATTCCATGGTCGACTTCGGCGCATCCGGCAGCACCCGCATCAGATCGAGGCTGGCCACGGCGCGGGTCTGGCATTCCAGCAGGTTGGCAAAGGCTACCGCACGGCCCTCGAAGCGCACCACCACGACGCGGAAATGGGCCAGGTACTCGGGGCTGAAACGCCCCAGGGAGAAGCCTTTCTCGCGCACGCTCTTGCCTTGTAGCCAGGCATCGGAGATGGCTTGCAGCTCATCCATCGGCACCTCACCAGGGGCATGGAATTCCAGGCTCAGGCCATCGCGCTGGCCGCGGTTCCAGGTGTAGCGCAGGGCCTTCATCTCCTTGCCGTTGCTGGCCAGGTCGAAGGTCTTCAGATCCACCAGCGCCTCTTCGCCGAGCTTGAGCGCAGTGAGGCCGATATCGATATAGCCGGGCAGGTTCTCCGCACGCACTTGGTAGAACACCGGGCGAGCGTGGTGGCGGTCGCACAGGTCGCGGAACTGCCAGATCAGTTCGGCGCGCGCGGCTGCCGGGCCGATGGGGTCGAACAGCGCCACCAGGCTGCGCCCACGGCGCGCGTACATGAGGAAGGCGTCACCATCGGGGTGGAACAGCAGCGCCTTGTCGCCACTCAGCGCCAGGCCGCCTTCCGGCTGACGCGAGGCCTGAACGATGGTGCGGGCGCGCAGCAGCGCTTCGCTGTCCGGCAGGCTGATGCTCGGCGGTGTGGCGCGCAGCAGCCAGGTCAGGCCAACGGCCAGCAGCACCAGGGCGCTGCCTAGCGCTGCACGCAGGCCGCGCGGGGCATTGGCATCGAGCTCGAATTGCCACCAGAGCTGGTGGCTGTAGGCGACATCCTGATAAGCGAACAGCAACAACCAGACCGAGGCGGCGATCACGCCGATGGCCGCCGCCAGTCCCAGTCCGGAAGCCGGCACGTCCATCAGCCGGCTACGCCGGTAGAACTCGCGGCGAAACAGCGCCAGCAACCCGGCGACGGACGCCAGCGCCAGCGCTTCCAGCCAATCGAAGCCCTTGAGCAACGACAGCACCACGCCCAGACAGAGCAGCACCAGGGTCAATACCCAGGCAGCCGACAGGCGCCGCCGCAGGCCCTGGGCCAACAGCAGGCATAGCGTGCCGACCAGGCTGGCTGCCAGGTGCGAGGCCGCGATCATCTGTGGCGGCATGAGAAAGCCCAGAGCTTCCAGATGCTCATCCACGGCAGGCGTTACCCCGGAGAACAGCAGTACCGCGCCCGCGCAGAACACCAGCAAGGCCAGTAGCGGCACCGCCATGCCGCTGGCGACCCGCACCACCTGGCGCGGGAACCACAGGCGCCGGGCCTCGGCCGCCAGCAGCAGCAGGCCGGCCACCAGCAGCGGCAGCAGCACGTACAGCAGGCGGTAGAGCAGCATCGCCGCCACCAGCCCTGCCGAGTCGATGCTCGACGAGAACGCCGCCAGCAGCACGGCCTCGAATACCCCGACCCCACCCGGCACATGGCTGAGCACACCCGCCGCCAGTGCCAGCATGTACACCAGAATGAAACTGGAGAAAGAGGGTGCCTGCGGCAGCAGCAGGTAGAGCACGCTGCCGGCGATCAGCACGTCCAGGCTGCTGATCAGCAACTGGATCAGGCTCATACGCAAGCCCGGCAGACGCAGGCTGAAACGACCGAGATCCACCTGCCAGCAGCCAGGCGCAGGGCGCTCGGGCAGACGCTTGCGGTTGATCAGCAACACTGCGGCCAGCGCTGCCGCCAACACGGCCAACGCCAGTACCACCAGCACGGGTTGCGGCAAACGCAGCGCCGCCGAGGCGTCCTCGGGATCGAAGAGCACGGCCAAGGCCGCCAGGATCGGCAGGCTGGCGCCCAGCGACAGACTGGCGAACAGGCTCATCCGCGCGACATCGCCGGCACCCAGACCATTGCGCCCGTACAGGCGGTAACGCACCGAACCGCCGGACAAGGCCGACAACCCCACCGCATTACCGATGGCGAAGGCGCAGAAACCGCCCATCGCCAAAACCGACGGCGGCAGACGGACATTGGCGTAACGGCTGGCCGACCACTCATAGGCCAGCATCACCACAAAGCCCAGCACGGTCGCCAGCAGAGCGCCGAACACCGCCTGCGGCGGTACGGCAGCCAGCGAGTCGTGCACCTGATCGGGGTTGACGTCACGCACCAGGTGCCAGCAGGCCACCAGCGCCAGGCCGAACAACAGCAGCGACAGGCAAAGGCCGAGCAGGTGGCGGTTGCGTTGTAGCCAGCTAGGGGAAGAAGGGGGGAGAAGGTTGGGTGCTTGCACACCGTCCAGGGGAACTTCAGGTACCGCTCGACTCATGTCGAAACGCCTCGAATGGACGCAGCCTCGGATTGAGGTGTTGGTCAGAGTGCAAATGTAACCAAATGTTCCAGGGAACCGAAAATTTAGTCCATGCCACCCTGTAAAGCCTGTTCCCGTCAAGCTTCGCCGAGAAAGCGCAGCCCCGCACCTTCGCTATCCACTCGCATCACTTCCATTTTCAGCACAGGCGCGGGGAAGGGCAGATCCTGAACCTGGCCGGTGACTTCGGTGCCCACGGTGAGAACGCTCATGTCAGGGTGTTTGACGTAGACGCCACTGTCGGACAGGTCACGGGTCTGCGCCAGCAGCTCGCCGAAGCTCGGGTGGCTGATCTTGATCCGGCACTTCATCGGGGTTCGTACCTGCTGACGCTGATTCGACATGACGGCTCCAAGAGTGGGCGAGCGGTGACCTTGCCTTTAATAGCTCATTCGTATGGCAACGCCCAGTAGGTGGCGGAAAAAAGGCGCCATCGAGACGCCTTCCTTCATCATCGCGTGCCTTGGCAGTACGTCAGTACCACTTGGCCTCGCCATCCGGGCGCTTCTTGAAGCGCTTCATGCTCCACATGTACTGGCTCGGATAGGTGCGCACGTAGCGCGATACCACTTCGCTCATGGCCGCCACGCCTTCTTCCACGTTGTCGCTATACATACCCTCGGGCGCAGCTTCGAGAATCACCTTGTAGCCGCTGCCGTCCGGCAGGCGCAGTGCATGGAGGAATACGCCGAGCGCCTTGCCGCCAGCGAGCATGCCGGGCACGAACTTGCTGGTGAGCGCCGTGGTGCCGAGAAAAGGCACGAAAACACCGGAGGAACGGCTCGGCTCCGGGTCGGCCGGAATGCCCACGGCGCCGCCCTTGCGCACTTCCTTGATGACGCTGAGGATGCCTTCCTTGGTCGAGGGCGCGACGCGGTTGCCCATCTGCACGCGCTGCTTCTGCAGCAACTCGTCGACCGCCTTGAGCTTGGGCGGACGGTAGAAAATGATGGGTTTGCACTGGTTGCAGTAGAAGTGGTTGAGCACTTCCCAGTTGCCCAGGTGGCTGGTGATGCCGACCACGCCCTTGCCCGAAGCCAGCGCCTGTTGCAGCACCTCCAGGCCTTCCACCTCGCGCACCAGCCCGAGGGATTTGTGCGCCGGCCAGATCCAGGCACAGGCGCTTTCGGTCAATGTCTTGCCGATGTCCTTGAGGCTCTGCCCAACCAGCTTCTCGCGCTCGGCCTCGCTCAGCTCGGGGAAGCACTTGGCCAGGTTGATGCGCACCACCTCGCGCGAGCCGTTCGGCAGCTTCCACATCAACCAGCCGATGGCATTGCCCACGGCCTGCACGGCGCGCCAGGGCAGCAGCGCGAAGAGGCGCAGAAAGCCGACCACCAGGGCGCCCTTGAGTTTTTCCACGACAGACTCCAACCGCTCAGAAAAGCGTCAATTGTAACAGGCGCTTGGAAAACGTAGGCGAGGCAGGCAAGACAAAGCGCAACGACCAACGGGAGTAACAGCCAACGGCTGGCCCGAAGGGTGAGCGCTAGCGAATCAAACGAACGAAAAACGCTCGGAGTCGCGCTCGACTTTACGAAGTGTAAATGAGCATTTTGACCGGGCTCGCACGCGAGGGCGTTTTTAACGCAGTATTGCCAACGCACGACTGCATGGATGCAGGAGGTAGAGCGACGCAGGGAGCCAAAGCCGAGGTAGTTTTCCTAGGGCCTGTATGGGGGACAGTGCACTCAGTAAAGGCTAGTGCGAAGCCGCTGCTGGCGGTCGAGCTCGTAGGCCTCGACATCGAAGCTTTCATCGATGCAGCGGAAGATTTCCCCGGCGCTCGGCAGACTGCCCCGCTCGACCTGCTGGGCAGCGTCCCACAGGCCGGAACGCAGCGCCGCCTTGGAACACTGGAAGTAGCAACTGTCGATGTGGATGAGCAGGACGCTGCGCGGCAGCTTGCCCTGGGCCCGCCCCAGTTCCAGCAGCTCGGGATCGAGGGAGATTTCGGCGCGGCCATTGACCCGTAGGCTTTCGCCGATACCCGGAATCAGGAACAGCAGCCCCACCTGGGGGTTCTGCACGATGTTGCGCAGGCTGTCGATACGGTTGTTGCCGGGGCGATCCGGCAGCAGCAGGGTCTGCTCGTCGAGGATGTGTACGAAGCCCGGTGCATCGCCACGCGGCGAGCAGTCCAGGCCATCCGGGCCGGCACTGGCCAGTACCACGAAGGGCGAGGCCTGGATCAGCGCGCGATAGGGTTCGATCAGCCGCGGCAGTTCCTTGCGCCGCGAGCGCTCATGGCTTTCGCCGTACAGCGCCTGCAATTCATCCAGCGAGGTGATGGTGGTCATGAGCCCTTCAGTTGCGCATAACGGTCGCAGTCGGTGGTGTGATCCATCACCATACCCGTGGCCTGCATGAAGGCATAGCAGATGGTCGGCCCGACGAAGGTGAAGCCGGCCTTCTTCAGCGCCTTGCTCATGGCCTCGGCCTCGGGCGTCACTGCTGGCATCAGGCTACGGTCACTGAAGTGGTTGATCTTCGGCGCACCGCCGACGAACGACCAGAGCAGCGTCACCGGATCCTCCAGCTTCAACCAGGCCTGGGCGTTCTGCCGCACGGCCTTGAGCTTGAGGCGGTTGCGGATGATGCCCGGATCCTGCATCAGCGCCTCGATTTCCTCATCGCTGAGACGCGCCAGGCGCACGGGATCGAAGCCATGCAACACCTGCCGATAACGCTCGCGCTTCTTCAGCACGGTGATCCACGACAGCCCGGCCTGCGCCCCTTCGAGCAGCAGCATCTCGAACAGATGCTGGGCATCGCGCTGCGGCACGCCCCATTCCTCGTCGTGGTAGGCCTGGTACAGCGGATCGTCGGTACACCAGAAGCAGCGGGGCATGGTCGTGAGCCTCGGTCATGGATTGAAGCGCTGACTATAGCGGCAAAATAACTGGATATAAATACAGTCATCAAGAACGCTGGGTGATGCTGATATGCCGTACCCTGCGGCCTGCGTCGAGTTTCGATATACTCCCCGGCTTTCCCTCGCAAGCCTCCACAGGTGATTTTTTCGTGAGCCAGAACAAGCCTGCCGTGCGCACCTTCCAGGACCTGATCCTGGCCCTGCAGAACTACTGGGCCGAGCAGGGCTGCGTGGTGCTGCAACCCTACGACATGGAAGTGGGCGCCGGTACCTTCCACACCGCCACCTTCCTGCGCGCCGTCGGCCCGGAGACCTGGAACGCCGCCTACGTGCAGCCTTCGCGTCGCCCCACCGATGGCCGCTACGGCGAAAACCCCAACCGCCTGCAGCACTATTACCAGTTCCAGGTGGTTCTGAAGCCCAACCCGGAGAACTTCCAGGAGCTGTACCTCGGCTCGCTGAAAGCCATCGGCCTCGACCCGGAAGTGCATGACGTGCGCTTCGTCGAAGACAACTGGGAATCGCCCACACTCGGCGCCTGGGGCCTGGGCTGGGAAATCTGGCTCAACGGTATGGAAGTCACCCAGTTCACCTACTTCCAGCAGGCTGGTGGCATCGAGTGCTACCCGGTGACCGGCGAGATCACCTACGGTCTGGAGCGCCTGGCCATGTACCTGCAGGGCGTCGACTCGGTCTACGACCTGATCTGGACCGACGGCCCGTTCGGCACCGTGACCTATGGCGACGTGTTCCATCAGAACGAGGTGGAGCAGTCCACCTACAACTTCGAGCACGCCAACGTCGAGAAGCTGTTCGAGCTGTTCGATTTCTACGAGAGCGAGGCCAACCGCCTGATCGCCCTCGACCTGCCGCTGCCGACCTACGAAATGGTGCTCAAGGCCTCGCACACCTTCAACCTGCTCGACGCCCGCCGCGCCATCTCGGTGACCGCGCGTCAGCAGTACATCCTGCGTGTGCGCACGCTGGCCCGCGACGTGGCACAGAGCTACCTCAAGGCGCGTGCCCGCCTCGGCTTCCCGATGGCCACGCCCGAGCTGCGTGACGAAGTGCTGACCAAGCTCAAGGAGTCGGGTCTGCTGCAAGACGAAGGGCAAGGCAACAACGCGGAGGCGCAAGCATGAGTGCACAAGATTTCCTGGTCGAACTGGGCACCGAAGAGCTGCCACCGAAAGCGCTGAAAAGCCTCGGCGATGCCTTCCTCGCCGGGGTCGAGAAAGGCCTCAAGGCCGCTGGCCTGAACTATGCCAGCGCCCGCGCCTACGCCGCGCCGCGCCGCCTCGCGGTGCTGGTCGAACAGCTCGAAGCGCAACAGGCCGACCGCAGCATGAACCTCGACGGCCCGCCCATCCAGGCCGCCTTCGACGCCGACGGAAACCCGACCCAGGCCGCCCTGGGCTTCGCCCGCAAGTGCGGTGTGGATATCTCCGAGATCGACCGTAGCGGGCCGAAACTGCGCTTCGCTCAGCACATCCCTGGCCAGCCGGCAGTGAACCTGCTGCCGACCATCGTGGCCGACTCGCTGAACGACCTGCCGATTCCCAAGCGCATGCGCTGGGCCGCCCGTCGTGACGAATTCGTGCGCCCGACCCAGTGGCTGGTGATGCTGTTCGGCGACGACGTGGTCGACTGCGAGATTCTCACCCAGAAGGCCGGTCGCATCTCCCGTGGCCACCGCTTCCACGCCAACCGCGACGTGCGCATCAGCCGCCCAGCCAACTACGCCGAAGACCTGCGCAGCGCCTTCGTGCTGGCCGACTTCGCCGAGCGCCGCGAGCTGATCACCCGCCGTGTCGACGAGCTGGCCGCCGCCGAGCAGGGCACGGCCATCGTGCCGCCGGCGCTGCTGGACGAAGTGACCGCCCTGGTGGAATGGCCAGTGCCGCTGGTCTGCTCGTTCGAGGAGCGTTTCCTCGAGGTGCCGCAGGAAGCGCTGATCACCACCATGCAGGACAACCAGAAGTATTTCTGCCTGCTGGACGCGAACGGCAAGCTGCTGCCGCGCTTCATTACCGTGGCCAACATCGAGTCCAAGGATCCGGCGCAGATCGTCTCGGGTAACGAGAAAGTGGTGCGTCCGCGCCTGACCGACGCCGAGTTTTTCTTCAAGCAGGACAAGAAGCAGAAGCTCGAAGGCTTCAACCAGCGCCTGGCCAACGTGGTGTTCCAGGCCCAGCTCGGTTCGGTGTTCGACAAGGCCCAACGGGTATCGGCGCTCGCCGGTTTTATCGCCCGCGAAGTCGGTGGCGATGCCCAGCGCGCCGCCCGTGCCGGCCTGCTGAGCAAATGCGACCTGGCCACCGAGATGGTCGGCGAATTCCCCGAGATGCAGGGCATCGCCGGTTACTACTACGCGCTCAACGACGGTGAGCCGGAAGATGTCGCCCTGGCCCTGAACGAGCAGTACATGCCGCGCGGTGCCGGTGCCGAACTGCCGAGCACCCTGACCGGTGCAGCGGTGGCCGTGGCCGACAAGCTCGACACCCTGGTGGGTATCTTCGGCATCGGCATGCTGCCCACCGGCTCCAAGGATCCCTACGCCCTGCGTCGCGCCGCCCTCGGCGTGCTGCGCATCCTGATCGAGAAGGGCCTGGATCTGGATCTGGCCGCTGCGGTCGACTTCGCGGTCGCCCAGTACGCCGGCAAGGTCAAGGCCGCAGGCTTGTCCGCCCAGGTGCTGGAGTTCATCTTCGACCGCCTGCGTGCGCGCTACGAGGACGAAGGCATCGAGGTCGCGGTCTACCAGGCGGTGCGCTCGGTGAACCCGACCTCGCCGCTGGACTTCGACCAGCGCGTGCAGGCCGTGCAGGCCTTCCGCACGCTGCCGCAGGCCGCTGCTCTGGCTGCCGCGAACAAGCGCGTATCGAACCTGCTGAGCAAGGCCGAAGGCGGCGTCGCTGCCCAGGTCGAGGCGCACTACTTCGACAACCCCAGCGAGTTCGCCCTGCACGCCGCCATCCAGCAGGCCGACCAGGCGGTACAGCCGCTGGCAGCCGCCCGCCAGTACAACGAAGCCCTGGCCAAGCTGGCCAGCCTGCGTGAGCCGGTGGACGCCTTCTTCGAGGCGGTGCTGGTCAACGCCGAGGATGCCCGTGTACGCGCCAACCGTTACGCCCTGCTGGCCCGCCTGCGCGGGCTGTTCCTCGGCGTGGCGGATATTTCGGTGCTGGGCTAAAGCCAGCAGCGGCAAGCTACAAGCTTCAAGCGGCAAGCAGGCCGCTGTTGACTTGTAGCTTGCGGCTTGGAGCTTGCAGCTATGAAGTTACTCATCCTCGACCGCGACGGTGTCATCAACCAGGACTCCGACGCCTATATCAAGACGCTCGACGAGTGGATTCCGATTCCTTCGTCGATCACGGCCATCGCACGCCTGTCGCAAGCCGGCTGGACAGTGGCGGTGGCCACCAACCAGTCCGGTATCGCCCGTGGCTATTACGATCTGGCGACCCTGGAGTCGATGCACGCACGCCTGCGCCAGTTGGTGGCGGAGCAGGGCGGTGAAGTCGGGCTGATCGTCCATTGCCCACACGGGCCGGACGATGGCTGCGAGTGCCGCAAGCCTAAAGCCGGCATGCTCAGGCAGATCGCGGCGCACTACGCCACGGAACTGACCGGTGTCTGGTTCGTTGGCGACAGCAGCGGTGACCTGCAGGCGGCGCTGACCGTCGACTGTCAACCCGTGCTGGTGAAGACCGGCAAGGGCGAACGAACCCTGGCCAAGCCGCTGCCGCCAGGAACCCTGGTATTCGATGATCTGGCGGCTGTCGCCGATCAACTGCTTTCATAAGGTGCGAAGTTCAATGGCGATCCTGCAGGCCCTCAGAGTCACGCTTTTCTACCTGCTGCTGTCGTCCAGCTCGTTCTTCTGGTGCCTGATCAGCCTGGTGGTGGCACCCTTGTTGCCGTTCCGTCAGCGCTACCGTTTCGTCGTCCAGGCTTGGTGCAACTGCGCCGTGTGGCTGGCCAAGGTGATCGTCGGCATTCGCTACGAAGTGCATGGCATGGAGAACATTCCCCAGCGCCCCTGCGTGATCCTCGCCAACCACCAGAGCACCTGGGAAACCTTCTTCCTCTCCGGCTTGCTCGAACCGCTGTCGCAGGTGGTCAAGCGCGAGCTGCTGCGTGTGCCCTTCTTTGGCTGGGGCATGGCGCTGCTCAAGCCCATCGCCATCGACCGCAGCAACCCCAAGGCCGCGCTCAAGCAGATGGCCAAGCAGGGCGACGAGCGCCTCAAGCAGGGCGCCTGGGTGTTGGTATTCCCCGAAGGCACGCGCATTCCGCCGGGCCAGATCGGCAAGTTCTCCCGTGGCGGCGCGGCCCTGGCGGTCAATGCCGGCCTGCCGGTACTGCCCATCGCCCACAACGCCGGCGAGTTCTGGCCCAAGGCCGGCTGGGGCAAACGCTCCGGCACCGTCCAGGTGATCATCGGCGCGCCCATGCATGCCGAGGGCGAAGGGCCGCGCGCCATCGCCGAGCTCAACGAACGCGCCTTTCAGTGGGTACGCCAGCAGCAGGCTGAAATGCGCGGCGAAGAGCCGGCCATCAGCCGTCTGGGCGAGACCGCCTGAAGCTGTGGATAAGCTGTGCAGAAGATGAGGGTAAGAAACCGCCATTTTCTGCATGGCGCTGATAATCCTGGCGATTCGATGCCACTAGGAAAATCCTGGAACTGGGTATAACTTGCAGGAACGCCACTGGCGTTGCACGGGCACGCGGCGACCTCTGGGGGGTCGTCGGTCGCCATGACAAGGAATGCAGCATGCCCTCTATCTACCAGCTCAAACCCGCCTTCCAGAACCTGCTGCGCCCTGGCGTGCAACGCCTGCATGCACGAGGCACCACCGCCAATCAGGTGACCCTCTGCGCGGCCATCCTCTCGGTATTGCTCGGCGCCTTGCTCGCCGCCTTCAGTGGCGTCACCTGGCTGTTCGCCCTGCTTCCCTTGTGGATGCTGCTGCGCATGGCCTTGAACGCCGTCGACGGCATGCTCGCACGCGAGTTCGGCCAACAGTCGAAGCTTGGCGCCTACCTCAACGAACTCTGCGACGTGATCGCCGACAGCGCCCTGTATCTGCCTTTCGCCCTGCTGCCCGGCGTCTCGCCGCTGCTGGTGGTAGTCGTGGTGTTGCTGGCGGTGATCAGCGAATACGCCGGCGTGCTAGGCCCCATGATCGGTGCCTCTAGGCACTATGACGGGCCGATGGGCAAGAGCGACCGCGCCTTCTGCTTCGGCGTACTCGGCGCCGGCGTCGCCAGCGGCCTGCTCACGGCACCGTGGATCAACGCCCTGTTGCTGCTGATCCTGGCGCTGCTGCTCTACACCCTCTATAACCGCGTCCGCCATGGGCTGGCCGAGACGGCGTGACTAGCGCCTGGAATCCATGCATAGCCATCACGATTCAGGTTCCTCCGTTCCCCTTGCTGCCTCATCACCCCCTTGAGTAAGGAGTCGTCATGTTCGCCGCCTTTACCGCCTTCGCCATTACCTCGGCCGCGCGTCTGCTGACCGGGGCTCGCGCCCTCTGGCTAGGCAGCACGGCACAGGCCACGCAACGCCTGTACTACGCCAACCACAGCAGCCATGGTGACTTCGTATTGCTCTGGGCCTCGCTGCCGGCGCAGATGCGCAAGCGCACCCGGCCGGTGGCCGGTTCCGACTACTGGCAGAAGCCGGGCCTGCGCAGCTTCCTGATCAACCGCGTATTCAATGGTGTGCTGGTCGATCGCGAGCGCAAGGAGCAAGGCGTCAATCCCTTGCAGCCGATGCTCGATGCGCTGGACGGCGGCGATTCACTGATCATCTTCCCCGAGGGCACCCGCAACCTTGGCGACGAGCCACTGCTGCCGTTCAAGAGCGGCCTCTACCACCTGGCGCAGGCGCGCCCGGAGGTGGAACTGGTGCCGGTATGGATCGCCAACCTCAACCGGGTGATGCCCAAGGGCAGGGCGCTGCCGCTACCGCTGCTGTGCACCCTGAGCTTCGGCGCCGCACTGCAGCGCATCGAGGGGGAGGGCAAGGAAGCCTTCCTCGAACGGGCACGCAACGCCCTGCTGGCCCTGGCACCCAAGGAGGTCTGAGATGGATCGCAATACCCTGCTGCTGTTCGCTGGTATCGGTGCCCTGCTGCTGCTTGCCAGCCTGATCGGTTTCATCCTCAAGAAGCGCAGCGGCGATGCGCCCAGCCCGGTGGTCGACAACCTCAACGCGCGCATCAACGCCTGGTGGGTGATGGTGCTGGTCATCGGCATCGCCTTCCTGTTCGGCAACAACGGCGTGATCCTGCTGTTCTACTTCGTCTCCTTCTACGCCCTGCGCGAATTCATGACCCTGGCGCCGACCCGGCGCAGCGATTATCCCGCGCTGGTGGCGGCCTTCTACTTCGCCCTGCCGATGCAGTACCTGCTGATCGCATTCGGCTGGTACGGGCTGTTCGCCATCTTCATTCCGGTCTACCTGTTCCTGCTGCTACCGATCCTCGCCTCGCTGGGCGGCGATACCACGCGTTACCTGGAACGCGCGGCCAAGGTGCAGTGGGGGCTGATGATCGCCGTGTTCTGCATCTCTGCCGTGCCGGCGCTGCTGACCCTGGATATCCCAGGTTATGAAGGCCGCAACCTGCTGCTGATCGCCTGGCTGATCATCGTCGTGCAGATCTCCGACGTGCTGCAGTACGTCTGCGGCAAGCTGTTCGGCAAGCGCAAGATCGCCCCCAACCTGTCGCCCTCCAAGACCGTGGAGGGCTTTATCGGCGGCGTGGCGCTGGCCACACTGATCGGCGCGCTGCTGTGCTGGATCACCCCGTTCGCCTTCTGGCAGGCCGCACTGTTCGCCCTGCTGGTATGCCTGCTGGGCTTTGCCGGTGGCCTGGTGATGTCGGCGATCAAGCGCGACCGTGGGGTAAAGGACTGGGGCCACATGATCGAAGGCCATGGTGGCATGCTCGACCGCCTGGACTCGGTGTGTTTCGCCGCCCCGGTGTTCTTCCACCTGGTGCGTTACTGGTGGGCCTGATGGCCCACTTTTTCGCAGGCAACAAAAAATCGTCAGGAACGATTTTTGACATCGCTTGCGATGGCCCTAAGGGTTGCCGCCAGGGATGGCAGGCAACAAAAAACCCGCCGAAGCGGGTTTTTTAAGACCTTCCGACATCCTGTCGTTTGCCATCCTAGCGCGGTCTGTCTTCCTTGACCCGGGACATCCAATTCCCGGCAGGTGTGTGTAGATTAGCCAGGGTTCGCAGGCGAGGGCAGAGGCCCGTTGCGCTTCGCCGTGTAAGCCTTTTGCCATAGAGACAGTCATCGCGCTCGGCATCGATCTGATATTTCCCATCTGCGGCTTCACGCTTTTTCGACAAACGCCCAACTATTCTGCGCCTCATGACGGCACCTCTCCGTCGTCGATCAACCAGAAAAGGCAGAGCGCAGATGTCCGGCGTACGCAGTCGCATTCATCCCGAGTTTCTGGCACCCGTGGCAGCGGCCGTACTGGTGCTGTTCTACAACCAGCCGTTGTGGCGGCACCTGAGCGATATCCTCGGCGGGGGCAACGACGCCTGGCCACTGCGCTTAGGGTTCGGTGCCATGCTCTGGGCAATCTTCTCCCTGGTGCTGTTGCTCTTCTCCAGCCGCCATCTGCTCAAGCCGCTTCTGATCACGCTCTTCATCGGCAGCGCAGCGACCCTGTACTTCATGCAGCAGTACGGCGTCCTGCTCGACCGCGACATGCTGCGTAACGTGGCGCAAACCGATGCCAACGAAGTACGCGACCTAATGTCGTGGAAGCTCGTCGGCTATCTCCTGCTGCTAGGGGTTCTGCCTTCGTTCGTGCTTTACAAACTGCCTTTGGCACAGCGCAGCAGTGCCCTGCGCGGCCTGGTGAGCCGCGTCGCTATGGCTGTCGTGGCTACCAGCATGCTGCTCGGCGTGGCTCTGACGCAGTATCAGGGATTAGCCTCGCTACTACGCAACCACCATGAACTGCGCCTGCTGGCCGTGCCCAGCAACTACCTCGCGGCGGCTTACGGTTTTGCACGCGACAGCCTGGTAAGCGATACCAAGCCCTGGCAGACGATTGGCCAAGACGCCCACCGCAGCAGCGCCTGGCAGCAGCATCGGCGCCCATCGCTGACCGTACTGGTGATCGGCGAGAGCGCCCGTGCCGACCATTTTGGCGTGCTCGGCTACCCTCGTGACACCACACCAGAATTAGCCCGAGAGACCGGCCTGCTGAGCTTTCCTCAGGTGACCTCATGCGGCACCGAAACCGCCGTATCGGTGCCCTGCATGTTCTCGCGGATGAGCCGCAGCGATTACAAAGCGGCAGTCGCTGAACATCAGGACGGCCTGCTCGACCTCCTTCAGCGGAGCGGCCTGAAGGTCGCATGGCTGGACAACCAGTCCGGCTGCAAGGGCACCTGCGACCGCGTCGAGCATCACAGTCTGCGCGAAGCGGCAGACGCCCGCTTCTGCGCTGATGGCGAATGCCATGACGCCATTCTGGTCGATGGCCTACAGCAGTACCTGAACAACCTGCAGGGTGACAACGTCCTGATCCTGCACCAGATGGGCAGCCACGGCCCCGACTACTTCAAACGCTACCCGCAGGCATTCCAACGCTTCTCGCCGATCTGTGCCAGCAATGCTCTCAATGACTGCTCGCAACAGGACATCATCAACGCCTACGACAACACCATCGGCTATACCGACCATGTGCTGGCCAGTGCCATCGACAACCTGCGCGCCCAGTCGAAGCGGATCGACACCGGCCTCATCTACCTTTCCGACCATGGCGAGTCCCTGGGCGAGTACAACCTCTATCTGCACGGCACACCCTACGCCCTGGCCCCGCCAGCGCAAACCCACATACCGATGCTGATGTGGTTCTCCGATGGCTACCGGCAGGACTTCGCACTCGACCAGAACTGCCTGCGCAATGCCAGTGGCCAGGCCTACAGCCAGGACAATCTGTTCCACTCCATGCTCGGCCTGCTGCAAGTGGAAACCCGCGAATACCAACGCAACCTCGACCTGTTCGCGGGCTGCCGGAAAGGCCACGGTGTTGGCTAAAGGGTAGGGAAGTAGGGCATAACCTCAGATACGGTAAGCCACTTGGATTGCACCTCATAAGAGGCGCTAGCTATCGGTTAGGTAAAAAAACCTAGCGAAACGCTGGATTTACCCATTCTGGCGAACTGAATGTGCGCTTAGCGTGTCGACGGGCTATAAACGTGGCATTCACCGCCCTATAAAAATAAATGAGTTACGTTAAAAATGGGCACCATTATTGGCATGATTGAGCCACATAAAGTGGCATTTTCCGTCGAAATGACCGGAATAAATGGCATTTCCCGTACGCCCTGCCTTCCGGGCACTACAAGCCTGACAAACCGCTGCCACTAAGCCACGCGGGCACTGGGCTGAACGGATTGCCAATTCGTCAATTGAACGCAGCGTAGCGGGTTCCTGGCTTAGCGGAATCCCTATCCTTCGCAGGTTTCAAGGCCTTTCATTCCTGCGGCAGAAGCTCTATCGAGCTGGATGAATCAGCGAGCTCATAGCCCATTGCCTTGTAACCAGCCTGGCGCTTGCTCCACATACGCAGCAAGGCTGGATGTCCGAAGTCGATGAAATCGATGATGCGAACATCCGCCTTATCTGAATGCTCCCGATGCAGGCGACCTGCATACTGCTGAAGAGTGCCCTTCCAGGACACCGGCATCGCCAGTACCAGGGTATCCAGCGCAGGATGATCGAATCCCTCACCGACCAGTTTCCCCGTGGCCAGGATCACCCTGGGTGCATCGGGAGACAGCGCTTCCAGCTCGCCGATTAACGCAGCACGTTGCTTCTTGGACATCCGCCCATGCAGGGTAAACAGGTTTTCGACGCGCCTAACCAGCCTCTCCTCAATGGAACTGAGGTGATCCGTTCGCTCCGTCAGCAGCAGAATCTTTCTCCCCTCCCCCAAAGCGGCTTCGACCTCAGCCACAATCTTGTCTGTCCGCTCCACATCGCTGCACACCTGCAAGAAGACATCCTGAATACCAGAGCCTTCTGGCATAAGGATCGAACGGGGCAACCACCTAGGGATCACCATCAACTCAGCAGGAGCGCTCTCAGGTCTTGATGCGGTATGCCGAATCGGCCCGCACTGCATGAAAATAATCGGCTGTTGGCCGTCGCGCCGGATGGGCGTTGCGGTCAGCCCCAGCACGTATCTCGCAGGGGCAGCCTTGAGAAGGGCCTCAAACGAAAACGCCGAAAGGTGATGGCATTCATCCACGATGATTTGCCCGTAGTTCTTTACCTGTTCGCTGACCTCACCTTGCCGCGATAGCGACTGCATGACCGCCACATCGATTATGCCGGTCGGCTTGGCCTTACCTCCACCGATGCTGCCGACAGTCTTCTTGTCTGCCCCCAGAAATGCCTGTAACCGTTCCTTCCATTGCTGGAGCAATTCCGTGCGGTGAACCAGCATCAACGTGTTCACGCCACGCTGAGCAATGAGGGCAGCCGCAGTGACAGTTTTGCCGAATGCAGTCGGCGCGCAGAGGATGCCGGTGTCGTGCCCCAGCATACCCGCCAGTGCAGCCTCCTGATCCGAACGTAGCGTTCCCACAAAGCGGACATCGATGGGCTCTCCAGCGAAGCGCTCATCATGCAGCACCAGCCCTATCTTGTTTTCACCCAACAGTGCCCGGACGTCATCCAGGCATCCTCGCGGCAGGGAAATGTGCTGCGGATAGTTTTCGGCACAGCCGATGATCCGGGGCTTATTCCATACCGGCAGGCGCATGGCCTGAGCCTTATAGAATTCGGGATTCTGAAATGCCGCCAGCCGAATGAGCTTGTTGACCAATGGCTGGGGTAGTTCGGACTTGCTGAAATAGATCTGGTTGGCCAGGGTCACGCTCACCGACGTGGGCAATGGGCAGGTTAGTTTCTGAGTCTTTTCCGACGTGCGCTGCCAGGGCTTCCCGCTTTCATCATCTTTTAGATCAGCAACATCCAGCGGATGACGACCGCCACTGGCTCGCAGAGTTGTTGGCGCAATGTCCCTCATCTGCATGGGTTGAACACTGGCCAGAAATGCCCACTGATCGGGATAGGGCACGAGCGTCTCATCGACAAAAACACTGCCGCCCAGAGCGCGGGCTCGCTTCTGCAAGGGCAAAGCAATCAAGTTTCCGAAGCCACCCTTGGGCATGCTGTCTTGGTTTGGAAACAGCCGGTCGTAAGAGCCCAGCGTCAGCTGCCGGGTACGTTCACAGGTATGGCTGATGATCGCGGAACCAAGCAGACGTGCCTCAGACGCAGGAACGCTGTGCTCGAAGAATATCCAGGCATGGGCACCGTTGCCGGAGCGGGAAACCTCCACCGCAACTGGCACACCCAACTCACGACATGACTGGGCAAACGCCGTGACATCCTCACGCCAGTCGGCTTCATCAAAATCCACCGCCAGGAAGTAGCAGGTGTCATCCGGCAGCAGTGGGTAAACACCGACGACAATTTCTCCTGCCAAATGCTTGTAAAGCACCTGGTCGGTCAGAGGCAGCAACTGCCGGTACGAGCAATCGCCACATTTAATCTTGGGCTTCTCGCACACACCTGGGCGCCATTCATTCGCACATGCGGGTGAATAGCCGGACTTGCCGGCCTTGCTTTCCCAACGCAAAGAAAAGACATCAGCTCGCCCCCGGAACAGGCGCTTGAACAGCGCCAGCTTCTCATTGGTATCCAGAACCGGGACTAGCGGTGGCAGAGCCAAGGCATGCTCAGGCTTTGGCAGCTCAGCCGGTAGCCGCCACTCAATGCCATGCGTTTCCAGCAATGCGATCAGGCGAGCATTCTCAGCCCGCAGTTGCTCAACCAGATCGTCATCACTCATCGCATCGAAACCCAATTCTGTCTGACGCAGGCAGCGCGTTATTTGAGCCGCTCAGCGGCCTTGCGATAGGCCTGCTCGCGATCACGCCGATCCACGGCCACGACAAACACCACCACCTCATGGTCGATCACCTGGTACACCAGGCGATAACCGCTGCTGCGCAGTTTGATCTTGTAGCAGTCGGGAAGTGAGTGAAGGCGATTTGCCTCAACGCGCGGATTGACCAACACCTCCGCGAGCTTTTTCTTGAGCTGCTCGCGAACGGTGTCGCCCAGCTTGTGCCACTCCTTCAGTGCCCTCGCATCGAATTCGAGGCTATAGGTCATCCAGCGAGACCTTCACCCTCTGAGGTGTTTCGAGGCGTTCGCGAACGGTGGCGATCAAAGTCTCGTCCTCCTCGGTCAACAACACCGGACGAAAGGGCAACTGGCCGCGCTCGGCGACATATTGCAAGGTTTGGCGCATCAGCTCGGAAGGTGTGACACCGAGCTTTTCCAGTTCCCGGTAAGCTCGCTCTTTCAGTTCATCGTCGATGCGGATGTTGATAGAGGCCATTTGCTGATTCCTGTAAAGACATTCGTCTTTACGATGACAGCCCTAAAAGTCGTTGGCAATCGTTCATCGATATTTCGCTTGGTGGCGAGTAGCGACCCAATGCTGGTGAAGTCACTGAGTCGCCTGAGTGCAATAAAAACCCCGGCACTCAGGCCGGGGTTTGGTACTTCATCGATGCCGCGCGGAGCGCATCAGAAGTCCAGGTTCGACACCGCCAGGGCGTTGGACTCGATAAAGTCGCGGCGCGGCTCCACGGCATCGCCCATCAGGGTGTTGAAGATCTGGTCGGCGGCGATGGCGTCCTCGATGGTGACCTTGAGCATGCGTCGCACTTCCGGATCCATGGTGGTTTCCCAGAGTTGATCCGGGTTCATCTCGCCGAGACCTTTGTAGCGCTGCACGCTGTGACGCTTGGTGCTTTCGTGCATCAGCCAATCCAGGGCTTCCTTGAAGGTGCTGACCGGCTTCTTGCGCTCACCACGCTGCACGTAGGCGCCTTCTTCCAGCAGGTTGTTCAGTTGGTCGCCCAGAGCCGTGACGGTCTTGTAGTCGTTGCTGCCGAAGAAGTCGCGGTTGAAGGTGGTGTAGTTGGACAGGCCATGGGCCTTGAACTCCACCTCCGGCAGCCAGACGTGGCGCTCGCGGTCTTCACGCAGGCTGGCGGTGTAGGTCTGGCCAGACTTCTCAGTGGCCTTCAGGCGCGCGTTGAAGCGCTCCAGCCAGGCCTGCATGCCGGCGTGGTCGGCCAGTTGTTCGAGACCGATGCTCGGCAGGTAGACGAAGTGCTCGGTGATGTCCTTGGGGTAGACGCGCGACAGGCGATCCAGGGTCTTCATCACGCGGCGGTAGTCGCCGACCAGCTTTTCCAGCGCGCCGCCGGACAGGCCCGGGGCGTTCTCGTTGACGTGCAGGCTGGCGTCTTCCAGGGCCGACTGGGTCATGTATTCGTCCATGGCCTCGTCGTCCTTGATGTACTGCTCCTGCTTGCCGCGCTTGACCTTGTACAGCGGCGGCTGAGCGATGTAGACGTAGCCACGCTCGATCAGTTCCGGCAACTGACGGAAGAAGAAGGTCAGCAGCAGGGTACGGATGTGCGAACCGTCGACGTCAGCATCGGTCATGATGATGATGTTGTGGTAACGCAGCTTGTCGATGTTGTATTCCTCACGCCCGATACCACAGCCCAGCGCGGTGATCAGGGTGCCCACCTCCTGAGAAGAGAGCATCTTGTCGAAACGTGCCTTCTCGACGTTGAGGATCTTGCCCTTGAGCGGCAGGATGGCCTGGGTCTTGCGGTTACGGCCCTGCTTGGCAGAACCGCCCGCGGAGTCACCCTCCACTATGTAGAGTTCGGACAGAGCCGGGTCTTTTTCCTGGCAGTCGGCCAGTTTGCCGGGCAAGCCGGCGATGTCCAGGGCGCCCTTGCGACGGGTCATTTCCCGAGCCTTGCGCGCGGCCTCACGGGCGCGGGCGGCGTCGATCATCTTGCCGACCACGGCCTTGGCTTCGTTGGGGTTTTCCAGCAGGAAGTCGGCGAAGTACTTGCCCATTTCCTGCTCGACAGCGGTTTTCACCTCGCTGGAAACCAGCTTGTCCTTGGTCTGCGAGCTGAATTTAGGATCCGGAACCTTGACCGAAATGATTGCGGTGAGGCCTTCACGAGCATCGTCACCGGTGGTGCTGACCTTGAACTTCTTGGCCAGGCCTTCCTGCTCGATGTAGTTGTTCAGGTGGCGGGTGAGGGCAGAGCGGAAGCCTGCCAGGTGGGTACCACCGTCACGCTGCGGGATGTTGTTGGTGAAGCAGAGGATGTTTTCGTTGAAGCTGTCGTTCCACTGCAGGGCCACTTCCACACCCACGCCGTCTTCTTCGCGCTGGATGTTGAAGTGGAATACCTGGTTGACCACGGTCTTGTTGGTGTTGAGGAACTCGACGAAAGCCTTGAGGCCGCCCTCGTACTTGAACAGCTCTTCCTTGCCGCTGCGCTCGTCACGCAGCAGGATGCCCACACCGGAGTTGAGGAAGGACAGCTCGCGCAGGCGCTTGGCCAGGATGTCCCAGCTGAAATGGATGTTGGCGAAGGTCTCTTCGGACGGTTTGAAATGAATCTGCGTGCCGGTACCCTCGGTGTCGCCGACGGCGGTCAGAGGCGCTTGCGGTACTCCATGCACGTAGGTCTGTTCCCAGATCTTGCCGCTGCGGCGAATGGTCAGCACCAGCTCCTTGGAGAGCGCGTTGACCACCGACACACCCACGCCGTGCAGGCCGCCGGATACCTTATAGCTGTTGTCGTCGAACTTACCGCCGGCGTGCAGCACGGTCATGATGACCTCGGCTGCCGAAACGCCTTCTTCCTTGTGGATGTCCACCGGAATGCCGCGGCCGTTGTCACGCACGCTGATCGATTCATCCGGGTGGATGGTGATGGTGATTTCGCTGCAATATCCGGCCAGCGCCTCATCGATCGAGTTGTCGACCACCTCGAACACCATGTGGTGCAGACCACTGCCATCGTCAGTGTCACCGATGTACATCCCGGGACGTTTGCGTACGGCATCCAGTCCTTTCAGCACCTTGATGCTGGAGGAGTCGTACGTTTGGTTCTCGCTCATGCCTTCACTCCCGATGGTCTTGGGTCTGGGTGATACGGCCATGTTCCACGTGGAACATGGCAACCGGCGTATCCGTTTGCCAGCCTTCCCTCAACAATTCATGATCCACACAGGTGATGAACACCTGGCAGTGCAAATCTTCCAGCAACCGGCACAACGCCTGACGATGCTGTTCATCCAGTTCCGACGGTAGGTCGTCCACCAGATAGATACACTGGCCGCGCTTGGCTTCGTTGACCAAGTGGCCCTGGGCAATGCGCAACGCGCACACCACCAATTTCTGTTGTCCTCGCGACAGAATTTCTGCCGCGTTATGCCCCGCCAGACGCAGACGCAAATCGGCGCGCTGAGGTCCGGCCTGGGTGTGCCCGAGCTGTTGATCACGGAGCAGGGATGAAGCGAGCACATCGCTCAGCTCTCGTTCCTTGTCCCACCCGCGGTAGTAACTCAGCGTCAAACCATCCAACTGCAGCAGCTCGCCGAGGGTGCTCTCAAATACCGGTTTCAACGCCTGGATATAGGCTCTGCGGTAAGCGTCGATTTCCTCGCTCGCACTGCACAACTCGCGATCCCACGCGGCCTGCGAAGCACCGTCTAGTGTACCATGGCGCAGCCACGAGTTCCGCTGCCTGAGGGCTTTCTGCAAGCGCTGCCAGGCACCGAGAAAGCGATGTTCCACGTGGAACACACCCCAATCGAGAAACTGTCGACGAATCTTCGGCGCGCCCTCCAGCAAGCGAAAACTGTCCGGGTTGATCAACTGCATCGGTAACAGGTCGGCAAGCTGGGCAGCGCTGCGAGCGTTCTGCCCATCAATGCGAATTTGCAGTTCGCCCTGGCGATCACGAGAAATCCCCAGGTTGCTGGAGCCACCCCCAGCCAACTGCACCTGGCCGAAAACGGTACAGGCGGGTTGTTCGTAATGAATGACAGGCTGCAGGCGTGTGCTGCGGAAGGAGCGGGCGAGGCCAAGCAGATGAATAGCTTCCAAAAGGCTGGTCTTGCCGCTGCCGTTGGCGCCGTGAAGGATGTTGATGCGGGGGGAGGGGGAGAGGGTCACCGGGTGCAGATTACGCACCGCGGTGACCATGATGCGGCTGAGGGACATTAAAGACGCATCGGCATGACAACATAAGCGGAATCGTCGTTGTCGGCTTCCTGCAGCAGGGCGCTGCTGTTGGAGTCGGAGAGGATCAGGCGCACCTGCTCAGTACCCATCACGCCCAATACATCCAGCAGGTAGCTGACGTTGAAGCCGATCTCCAGGCCGCCGCCGTTGTAGTCGACAACGATTTCTTCCTCGGCTTCTTCCTGCTCCGGGTTGTTGGCCTGGATTTTCAGCAGACCGGCCGCCAGCATCAGACGAATACCGCGGTACTTCTCATTGGAGAGAATCGCCGTGCGGCTGAAGGCCTCACGCAGGCCCTGACGATCCGCCAGTACCAGCTTGTCACCACCACGCGGCAGTACGCGCTCGTAGTCGGGGAACTTGCCGTCGACCAGCTTGGAGGTGAAGGTGAACTCGCCAGTGTTGGCGCGAATGTGATGCTGGCCCAGCACGATGGCGACTTCGGCGTCCTGCTCGGTGAGCAGACGCGCCAGTTCGAGAATACCTTTGCGCGGTACGATGACCTGGTGCTTGCCGTCCTGCTGGATGGCCGCCTCCATGGAACACATGGCCAGGCGGTGACCGTCGGTGGCCACGGCGCGCAGCATGCCGCTCTGTACTTCCAACAGCATGCCATTGAGGTAGTAACGCACGTCCTGCTGCGCCATGGCGAAGCTGGTGCGCTCGATCAGACGACGCAGCTTGGCTTGCGGCAGGTTGAAGGTCAGCGAGCCCGGGCCTTCTTCCACGGTGGGGAAATCGTTGGCCGGCAGGGTCGACAGGGTGAAGCGGCTGCGACCCGCCTTGACCAACAGCTTCTGGTCATCGACGCGAATGTCGATCACTGCATCGCTCGGCAGGCTTTTGCAGATATCCATCAGCTTGCGTGCCGGTACGGTGATTTCGCCTGGTTCGGCGGCATCTTCCAGCATCACGCGCCCCACCAGCTCGACTTCCAGGTCGGTACCGGTAAGCGAAAGCTGCTGGCCTTCGACCACCAGCAGGACGTTGGACAGAACCGGCAGCGTCTGGCGTCGTTCCACGACACCGGCGACCAGTTGCAGGGGTTTCAACAGGGCTTCGCGTTGAATGGTGAAATGCATGGTCTAGTCCCTTGCCTCGTGGAGCTGCGAATCAGGTAGTCAGGGTACGCAGCAGGTTCTTGTAGTCCTCGCGGATATCCGCGTCGGATTCCCTAAGTTCAGCAATCTTACGGCATGCGTGCAATACCGTGGTGTGATCACGACCGCCGAACGCCACACCGATCTCCGGCAGGCTATGGTTGGTCAGTTCTTTCGACAACGCCATGGCCACCTGACGCGGCCGCGCGATGGAGCGCGAGCGGCGCTTGGACAGCAGATCGGAAATCTTGATCTTGTAGTACTCGGCCGTGGTGCGCTGAATGTTGTCGATGCTCACCAGCTTGTCCTGCAGAGCCAGCAGATCCTTCAGCGACTCGCGGATCAGCTCGATGGTGATGTCGCGGCCCATGAAGTGCGAGTGGGCGATCACCCGCTTCAGCGCGCCCTCCAGCTCACGCACGTTGGAGCGAATGCGCTGGGCGATGAAGAACGCGGCATCGTGCGGCAGATCCACCTTGGCCTGATCGGCCTTCTTCATCAGGATCGCTACGCGGGTTTCCAGCTCCGGCGGTTCCACAGCCACGGTCAGGCCCCAACCGAAGCGCGATTTCAGGCGCTCTTCCAGGCCCTCGATTTCCTTGGGGTAGCGGTCGCTGGTGAGAATCACCTGCTGGCCACCTTCGAGCAACGCATTGAAGGTGTGAAAGAACTCCTCCTGGGAGCGCTCCTTCTTGGCGAAGAACTGAATGTCATCGATCAGCAGCGCGTCCACCGAACGGTAGAAACGCTTAAATTCGTTGATGGCGTTGAGCTGCAGCGCTTTCACCATGTCGGCGACGAAACGCTCGGAGTGCAGGTACACCACCTTGGCATTGGGATTCTTCGCCAGCAGGTGATTGCCCACCGCGTGCATCAGGTGAGTCTTGCCCAGACCCACGCCACCATAAAGGAACAGCGGGTTGTAGCCGTGCTTGGGATTGTCCGCCACCTGCCAGGCAGCGGCGCGCGCCAACTGGTTCGACTTGCCCTCGACGAAGTTGTCGAAGGTAAAGGTGCGGTTGAGGTAGCTGGTGTGCTTGAGCCCCCCCTCAACCTGCACGGTACGTTCGGCGCGCGGCGCCACGGCGGGTGCTGGCGGTTGCGGCGCCGAACCGGCCATGGAATCGAAGCTGGCCCGCGACGGTTCCGCCTGCACGGGCGGAGGCACCGGCTTGCTGACGGCGGCGGCCTGAACCTGAGCGGCACGGGCTGCAGCAGGCAGAGGCGCGGTCGGCGCGACGCGCGCGGTGGCTGCCCGTTTGCTGCCGATCAACAGGGAAAGCGCAGGCACCAGGCCACCAGCACGCTCACCAAGGAGCTCCAGCAGACGGCTCAGATACTTCTCGTTGACCCAATCGAGGACGAAGCGATTCGGCGCATAAACGCGCAGCTCATCGCCTTCGGCTTCTACCTGCAGAGGACGGATCCAGGTGTTGAATTGCTGAGCGGGCAATTCGTCGCGCAGAAGCTCGACGCATTGCTGCCATAGTTCCACTGACACTGACTATCCCCTACCAGAGCGGCGATGCGAAACAAGCGCCCATTGTAGCCTCCAGTGATCGAGTTATCCACACCGCCCGGCGATAATGGCCAAGTAAAATCAAAGCCTTAACAGCGTTAGAGGATGTAGCTGAACCTTGTGGATAACAGCCCGACAAGTCTTGGGACAAGGCTGCGCAAAACCCTGGGCACAACCAGGCTGTGGGTAAAACCGCCTTTTATCCTCAAGCTTTGCGCAGCACCCACACAGCCAGACCACTGCTTGTGGACAGTCTTATCATCACGCACAGCCCAGGCCCGACAGGGGCTTGCCTGGCTTGTCCACAGATAGGCACCGAGCTAATCATCATAAGAACAGAAAAGGATCTTTAAAGATTTCTTCTCTTCTTCTTTATTAGTCGGACAAAAGGTTGGTTGGAAATTGACCTGACCCACGGCTTTCTCTACAATCGCCGGTCTCTTAAAACGGGGGCCATACCGGCCCTAGTCGATCACCCAGGTAACGCACCATGAAACGCACTTTCCAACCCAGCACCATCAAGCGCGCTCGCACCCACGGTTTCCGTGCCCGTATGGCCACCAAGAACGGCCGCGCCGTCCTGTCGCGTCGTCGCGCCAAGGGCCGTAAGCGCCTGACTGTCTAATTCATCCAGACAGGTGGTGAGTCGAGGCTTCGGCCGGGAAAAGCGCCTGCTGACCCCCCGGCAATTCAAGGCAGTCTTCGACTCCCCAAGCGGCAAAGCTCCGGGCAAAAGTGTCCTGCTGCTGGCGCGCGACAACGAGCTCGATCATCCCCGTCTTGGTCTGGTGATCGGCAAGAAGAGTGTCAAGCTCGCTGTCGAGCGCAACCGCATCAAGCGTCAAATCCGCGAGTCCTTTCGTCTCAATCAGGACAACCTGACCGGCTGGGACATCGTGGTGGTCGCGCGCAAAGGGCTAGGCGATCTGGACAATGGCGAACTCGCTCAGCAGTTCGGCAAACTCTGGAAACGCCTGGCTCGTAGCCGACCCAGTCGCGACGCACAAGCGCCCTCCGGGACAAGCGACCATCCTCATGCGTAAAGTGGCTCTCGCCTGCATTCAGGTCTACCGCTACGCCATCAGCCCTCTGATGGCCAGCCATTGCCGCTTCTACCCAAGCTGTTCCTGTTACGCCTACGAAGCCATCGAGCAACATGGCCTCGTCCGTGGCGGCTGGCTGGCTGCACGCCGGCTGGGCCGCTGCCATCCCTGGAATCCCGGCGGCTTTGATCCGGTTCCACCCGCGAAAACATCCCGTTCCCCTTCGATGGCCGAATAATCATGGATATCCAACGTTCGATCCTGATCGTCGCCCTGGCAGTCGTGTCCTACCTGATGGTCCTGCAATGGAACCAGGACTACGGCCAGGCCGCCCTGCCGGCGCAAACACAGGCGCAGACGCAGTCTTCCTCCGCTGCCACGCCTGACCTGCCGGATGCACCGAACAACGCAGCCGCTGGTAGCGACGACATCCCCACTGCCGTGGCAGAACCCAGCGCCGCCGCCGTTGCGCCGACCAAGGCCAGCAGTGACGAGCTGATTCACGTCAAGACCGACGTGCTCGAACTGGCCATCGACCCGCGTGGCGGCGATATCGTGCAACTGCGCCTGCCGCAGTATCCGCGCCGCCAGGATCGCCCGGACGTACCTTTCCAGTTGTTCGACAACGGCAGCGAGCGCACCTACCTGGCGCAGAGCGGCCTGATCGGCCAGGACGCGCCGGACAAGTCCAGCGGTCGCGCCCTGTGGTCCAGCGAGAAGCACAACTACCAACTGGCCGAAGGCCAGGACAAGCTGGTGGTGGATCTGACCTACAGCGAAGACGGTGTCCACTACATCAAGCGCTTCAGCTTCAAGCGTGGCCTCAACCCGCAGTGCTCGGCGCGTGAACAGCAGTTGAAGAAGCCGGGCTGTGTCGACCCGTCCTCCTATCAAGTCGACGTGCAGTACCTGATCGACAACCAGAGCGACCAGACCTGGAGCGGCAACCTGTTCGCCCAGCTCAAGCGTGACAACAGCAAAGACCCGTCCTCCACCACTGCAACTGGCACCGCCACCTACCTGGGCGCCGCCGTGTGGACGCCGGACGAGCCGTACAAGAAGCTGTCGATGAAAGACATCGACAAGCACAGCTTCAAGGAAACCGTGCAAGGAGGCTGGGTAGCCTGGCTGCAACACTATTTCGTCACCGCCTGGGTGCCATCGAAGGACAGCACCAACCTGATCCAGACCCGCAAGGACAGCCAAGGCAACTACATCGTCGGCTTCACTGGCCCTACCGTGCAGGTCGCCCCCGGCTCCAAGGGCGAAGTGGGCGCGGTGCTCTATGCTGGCCCGAAACTGCAGGAATACCTTGGCAGCCTGTCGCCGGGCCTGGAGCTGACCGTCGACTATGGCGTGCTGTGGTTCCTCGCTCAACCGATCTTCTGGCTGCTGGAAGTGATCCATGGCCTGGTGGGTAACTGGGGTTGGTCGATCATCTTCCTGACCATCATCATCAAGGCCATCTTCTTCCCGCTGTCGGCTGCCAGCTACCGTTCCATGGCGCGCATGCGCGCCGTATCGCCGAAGCTGCAGGCGCTCAAGGAACAGTACGGTGATGATCGCCAGAAGATGTCCCAGGCGATGATGGAGCTGTACAAGAAAGAGAAGATCAACCCGCTCGGCGGCTGCCTGCCGATCCTGGTGCAGATGCCGGTATTCCTCGCGCTGTACTGGGTACTGCTGGAATCCGTGGAGATGCGTCAGGCTCCGTGGCTGCTGTGGATCACCGACCTGTCGATCAAGGATCCGTTCTTCATCCTGCCGATCATCATGGGCGCCACCATGTTCATCCAGCAGCAGCTCAACCCGACGCCACCGGATCCCATGCAGGCGCGCGTGATGAAGCTGATGCCGATCATCTTCACCTTCTTCTTCCTGTGGTTCCCGGCGGGTCTGGTGCTGTACTGGGTGGTGAACAACTGCCTGTCCATCGCCCAGCAGTGGTACATTACCCGCAAGATCACTGCGGCCACCAAGGCAGCCAACGCCTGATTGGCCAATGCTTCCAAGCATCAAGCAAACGCCCCATGATTGGGGCGTTTTGCTATCCAGGCATTTGTCGTAGGAGCGAGCTCTGCTCGCGAATCTCTACCAGATTTACCAGGCGTCCCCTCGCGCCTACAGCCCCGTACAGATCGAGTAAAACGCCATGAATCACGCCCGAGACACCATCGCCGCCGTTGCCACCGCCCAGGGTCGCGGGGGCGTGGGCATCGTGCGCGTGTCCGGGCCGCTGGCCGGGCAACTGGCTCAGGCCATCTGCAAGCGTGAGCTGAAACCCCGCTTCGCCCATCACGGCCCCTTCCATGGCGAGCAGCAGCAACCCCTGGACGAAGGCCTGGCCATCTACTTCCCAGGCCCCCACTCCTTCACCGGCGAAGACGTGCTGGAACTGCAAGGTCATGGCGGCCCGGTGGTGCTCGACCTCTTGCTGCGCCGCTGCCTGGAACTGGGCGCGCGCCTGGCTCGCCCCGGCGAGTTCAGCGAACGCGCCTTCCTCAACGACAAGCTCGACCTCGCCCAGGCCGAAGCCATCGCCGACCTGATCGAGGCCAGCTCCGAACAGGCCGCACGCAATGCATTGCGCTCGCTGCAGGGCGAGTTCTCCAAACGCGTTCATGCGCTGACCGAATCGCTGATCCAGCTGCGCATCTATGTCGAAGCCGCCATCGACTTCCCCGAGGAAGAAATCGACTTCCTCGCCGATGGCCATGTGCTGAGCCAGCTCGACGGCGTGCGCGCCGACTTATCCACAGTCTTGCGCGAAGCCGGTCAGGGTGCCCTGCTCCGTGACGGCATGACCGTGGTCATCGCCGGCCGGCCCAATGCCGGCAAATCCAGCCTGCTCAACGCCCTGGCCGGGCGTGAAGCGGCCATCGTCACCGATATCGCCGGCACTACCCGTGACGTGCTGCGCGAACATATCCACATCGACGGCATGCCGCTGCACGTGGTCGACACCGCCGGGCTGCGCGATACCCAGGATCAGGTGGAAAGAATCGGCGTGGAGCGCGCGCTCAAGGCCATCGGCGAGGCCGATCGCGTGCTGCTGGTGGTGGACTCCACCGCACCGGAAGCCGCCGACCCCTTTGCCCTGTGGCCGGAGTTCCTCGAACAGCGCCCAGATCCGGCGCGGGTCACCCTGATACGCAACAAAGCTGATCTCTCCGGCGAGACGGTCGGATTGCAGACCAGCGCCGATGGCCACGTCACCCTCAGCCTATCGGCCAAGTCCGCCGAAGGCCTGGAACTGCTGCGTGAACACCTGAAAGCCTGCATGGGTTATCAACAGACCGCCGAAAGCGGTTTCAGCGCCCGCCGTCGTCACCTGGAGGCCTTGCACCAGGCCGAGCAGTTCCTCGAGCACGGCCGCAACCAGCTCACCCTGATGGGCGCCGGCGAACTACTGGCCGAAGACCTGCGCCTCGCCCAGCAGGCCCTGGGCGAGATCACCGGCGCCTTCAGCTCCGACGATCTGCTGGGGCGCATCTTCTCCAGCTTCTGCATCGGCAAATGAAGGCAGCAGGTTCAATACCACCTGCTACAACCCACTAGGCTGCGCTTATCCACAGCTTGGGTGCCGGTAGGAGCTACTTCATTGGCGATGTCTGCTGTCTAGAGTGCACAACTCTCTCGCGGATAAATCCGCTCCTAGCGCCCGTGGGGCGTACCAGGCCCCGTACCGTTCGCGAAGCAGTACGCCGGCCTGCCAACCGAGCTGACTTATCCATTTAGCCCCCTACAACGGCTCACCCCGCTAACCGGCGTAGCCACCAGATGAGTGTGGCGATTGCCTACTCATGCAAATCCGCAGGCTTTCCAAGCATGCCCCGAACTCAGGTCGATCAGTGCCCACCAGGAGTTTCGTCGAGTTATTCAGGCCAAAATAAACCCTGTGGAAAACCGCCCCTGAACCCTGCCCATAACCCTATGACAAAGCTGGGCGTAACCACCCCTGTGGGTAACCAGCACTTCCATCCACAGTGGTTCAGCAGCTTCCTCAGTGGAACCCAGCAGGAACGACACAGGCTTATCATTGGCTGTACACCAGCAATGGCAAGGCTTATAGATGTTTATCCACAGAAAAGGCTTGCTCTATACATAAACATAAAGAACAAGCTTTATAAAAATTCTCTCTTTCTATTCTTTATAAGCCTGAGCGCATTTTCCCAGGCACAAGGTGATCAGGTAACGGTGTTCAGGAGGGCGGGAATCACTGACCGATTGGCTATTTTTTGTGCAGAAGGCTTCATTCAGCAGGCTGAAGTCCCTATACTTGCCGCCTTTCTTTCAGACCCCTTCTCAACAGGCACGAGGTGCGTGGTGGATTTCCCTTCCCGTTTTGACGTGATCGTGATCGGCGGCGGTCATGCCGGCACCGAGGCAGCCCTGGCTGCAGCACGCATGGGCGTGAAGACCCTGCTGCTTACCCACAATGTCGAGACTCTCGGGCAGATGAGCTGCAACCCGGCCATCGGCGGTATCGGCAAGAGCCACCTGGTCAAGGAAATCGATGCCCTCGGCGGTGCCATGGCCACCGCTACCGACAAGGGCGGCATTCAGTTCCGCATTCTCAACAGCCGCAAAGGCCCGGCCGTGCGCGCCACTCGCGCCCAGGCTGACCGAGTGCTGTACAAGGCCGCAGTGCGTGAAATTCTGGAAAACCAGGCCAACCTGTGGATTTTTCAACAGGCAGCCGATGACCTGATTGTGGAAAACGCCGAAGTCAAAGGCGTGGTCACTCAGATGGGCCTCAGATTCCATGCGGATTCCGTGGTGTTGACCACAGGTACCTTCCTCGGTGGACTTATCCACATCGGCATGCAGAACTACTCCGGCGGCCGTGCCGGTGACCCACCCTCGATCGCTCTGGCCCATCGCCTGCGTGAGCTGCCGCTGCGTGTCGGCCGGCTGAAGACCGGCACCCCGCCGCGTATCGATGGCCGCTCCGTGGATTTCTCGGTGATGAGCGAGCAGCCGGGTGACACCCCGACGCCGCTGATGTCCTTCCTCGGCAAGCGTGAACATCAACCACGCCAGATCAGTTGCTGGATCACCCACACCAACGCCCGCACCCACGAGATCATCGCCGCCAACCTCGACCGGTCGCCGATGTACTCGGGGATGATCGAAGGCGTCGGCCCGCGTTACTGCCCGTCGATCGAGGACAAGATCCACCGCTTCGCCGACAAGGACAGCCACCAGGTGTTCATCGAGCCGGAAGGCCTGACCACCCACGAGCTGTACCCCAACGGGATTTCCACCTCGCTACCGTTCGACGTGCAACTGCAGGTGGTGCGTAGCATCCGTGGCATGGAGAACGCGCACATCATGCGCCCAGGCTACGCCATCGAGTACGACTACTTCGACCCGCGCGACCTCAAGTACAGCCTGGAAACCAAGGTCATCGGCGGGCTGTTCTTCGCCGGTCAGATCAACGGCACCACCGGCTACGAAGAAGCCGGCGCTCAGGGCCTGCTGGCTGGCTGCAACGCCGCGCTGCGTGCACAGGGCAAGGAGGCCTGGTGCCCACGTCGCGACGAGGCCTACATCGGCGTATTGGTGGACGACCTGATCACCCTGGGCACCCAAGAGCCGTACCGCATGTTCACTTCGCGCGCCGAATACCGGCTGATCCTACGCGAGGACAATGCCGATCTGCGCCTGACCGAGAAGGGCCGCGAACTGGGCCTGGTGGACGATGAGCGCTGGGCCGCTTTCGAGGCCAAGCGCGAAGGTATCGTGCAGGAAGAACAGCGCCTGAAGAGCACTTGGGTGCGTCCGGGCACGCCGCAGGGCGATGCCATCGCCGCGCGTTTCGGCACGCCGCTGACGCATGAATACAACCTGCTCAACCTGCTGGCTCGCCCGGAGATCGACTACGCCACCCTGGCCGAAGTGACCGAGGCGCCGCCTGTGGATAACCAGGTGGCCGAGCAGGTGGAGATCAAGACCAAGTACGCTGGCTACATCGACCGTCAGCAGGACGAGATCGCCAAACTGCGTGCCAGTGAGGACACCAAACTGCCCGAGGATCTGGACTACGCGGCGATTTCCGGCCTGTCCAAGGAAATCCAGTTCAAGCTGGGCAACACCCGCCCGGCCACCCTCGGCCAGGCCGGGCGCATCCCCGGCGTCACGCCGGCGGCGATTTCCCTGTTGCTGATTCATCTGAAGAAGCGCAGTGCCGGACAGAAGCTGGAGCAGAGCGCCTGATGTCGGTCAGCCAGCGTCACGCCGAAGAACTGCTGCAGGGTGCCCGTGAACTCGGTATCGAGCTCAGCGCCCAGCAGCAGGAACAACTGCTCGCCTACCTGGGCCTGCTGATCAAGTGGAACAAGGCCTACAACCTCACCGCTGTGCGTGACCCCGATGAAATGGTGTCGCGCCATCTGCTCGACAGTCTGTCGGTGGTGCCCTTCGTCGCCGAGCGTGGGGATAACTGGCTGGACGTCGGCAGCGGTGGCGGCATGCCTGGCGTGCCGCTGGCCATCATGTTCCCCGAGCGCCATTTCACCCTGCTCGACTCCAACGGCAAGAAGACCCGGTTTCTGGTGCAGGTGAAACTGGAGCTGAAACTGGCCAACCTCGAAGTGGTTCACAGCCGGGTCGAGGCCTATCGCCCCGAGCAGCCATTCGACGGCATCAGCTCACGCGCCTTCAGCAGCCTGGAGGATTTCAGCGACTGGACGCGTCACCTCGGCAATGCCGACACCCACTGGCTGGCGATGAAGGGCGTGCACCCGGATGACGAGCTGCAGGCGCTGCCAGCGGACTTCCGTCTCAGTGCCACGCACGTGTTGCGGGTTCCCGGTTGCCAAGGTCAGCGCCATCTGTTGATACTGCGTCGCTCGGTCTAGGGGGAAAGAAGATGGCCAAGGTATTCGCGATCGCCAACCAGAAAGGTGGCGTGGGCAAAACCACGACGTGCATCAACCTGGCTGCTTCACTGGTGGCGACCAAGCGCCGTGTGCTGCTGATCGACCTCGACCCGCAGGGCAACGCCACCATGGGCAGTGGTGTGGACAAGCACGGCCTGGAGCACTCGATCTACGACGTGCTGATCGGTGAGTGCGACCTGGGCCAGGCCATGCAGTTCTCCGAGCACGGTGGCTACCAGCTGTTGCCGGCCAACCGCGACCTCACCGCCGCCGAAGTCGCCCTGCTGGAAATGAAGATGAAGGAGAGCCGCCTGCGTTATGCCCTGGCGCCGATCCGCGAGAACTACGATTACATCCTCATCGACTGCCCACCGTCGCTGAGCATGCTGACCATCAACGCCCTGGTCGCCGCCGATGGCGTGATCATCCCCATGCAGTGCGAGTACTACGCGCTCGAGGGCTTGTCCGACCTGGTCAACAGCATTCAGCGTATCGCCCAGTTGCTCAATCCCAAGCTGCAGATCGAAGGTCTGCTGCGTACCATGTACGACCCGCGCATCAGCCTGACCAACGACGTCACGGCTCAGCTCAAGGAGCACTTCGGCGACAAGCTGTACGACGCCGTGATCCCGCGCAACGTGCGCCTCGCCGAAGCCCCGAGCTTCGGCATGCCGGCGCTGGTCTATGACAAACAATCCCGTGGAGCCATCGCCTACCTGGCCTTGGCCGGCGAGCTGGTGCGCCGTCAGCGTGCCGCCGCGAAAACCGCTACCGCTTAAGGAACATCCGCATGGCTGCGAAGAAACGAGGTCTGGGTCGAGGTCTGGACGCCCTGCTCGGTGGCAACACCGTCAGTGCGCTGCAGGAAGAGGCCGCCCAGGTCGACACCCGTGAGCTGCAATACGTGCCCCTGGAGCTGATCCAGCGCGGCAAGTACCAGCCGCGTCGCGACATGGATCAGACTGCCCTGGAAGAACTCGCTGCTTCCATCCGCGCCCAGGGCGTGATGCAGCCCATCGTGCTGCGCCCCATCGGTGAAGGGCGCTTCGAGATCGTCGCCGGTGAACGGCGCTGGCGCGCCAGCCAACTGGCCGGCCAGGACAAGATCCCGGCCATGGTGCGCGAGCTGCCCGACGAAGCCGCCATCGCCATGGCGCTGATCGAGAACATCCAGCGCGAAGACCTCAACCCCATCGAGGAAGCCATCGCCCTGCAGCGCCTGCAGCAGGAGTTCGAGCTGACTCAGCAGCAGGTCGCCGATGCCGTGGGCAAGTCCCGCGTCACCATCACCAACCTGCTGCGCCTGATCGCCCTGCCGGAAGAGATCAAGACCCTGCTCGCCCATGGCGATCTGGAGATGGGTCATGCTCGTGCCCTGCTCGGTTTACCCCCCGAACAGCAGGTCGAGGCTGCGCGACATGTTGTCGCACGCGGCCTCACCGTGCGCCAGACCGAAGCCCTGGTGCGCCAGTGGCTGAGTGCCAAACCGGCACCGACCAAGGCCAAGCCCGACCCGGACATCAGCCGCCTCGAAGAGCGCCTGGCAGAGCGTCTGGGCTCGCCAGTGCAGATAAAACACGGGGCCAAGGGCAAGGGCCAGTTGGTCATCCGCTACAACTCCCTCGACGAATTGCAGGGCGTTCTCGCTCATATCCGCTGAAACAATTCGCCACATCTGGTCTTGTAGCGCACGGTCGGAAAACACTACCCGACGGTTGAATGGGGGGGATAGGCCCCCTATACTCTGCGCGCAATTTTGTTGGCACTTTTTATGCCAATTCATTGAGTTAAAGCGGTCGATAGACGAGGACACCCGTTGATGGAACGCCGCATGCCAAAGCGCCTGCCCTTCCATCGTCTGCCGGTCTTTCCGGTGTTGGTGGCCCAACTCATCGTCCTGCTGCTGGCCGCTGCGGCGTGCTGGCAATGGCGTGGTAGCGTCGCCGGATATTCGGCGTTGCTGGGCGGACTGATCGCCTGGTTGCCGAATCTGTATTTCGCCCACAAGGCGTTCCGATTCAGTGGAGCGCGGGCAGCGCGGGAAATCGTCCGATCTTTTTATGCGGGCGAGGCAGGAAAACTGATTCTGACGTTCGTGCTCTTCGCACTGGCGTTTGCGGGTGTGAAACCGCTGGAGGCACCGATGTTGTTCGGTGTCTACCTGCTGACCCTGATGGTCAGCTGGTTCGCACCGCTGCTGATAACGAAATTTTCAAGACCTTAAAGCGTTCGGGGCAAATAATGGCAGCAGATACCGCTTCGGGTTACATCCAGCACCACCTGACGAACCTGACCTATGGTCAGCATCCGGTGAATGGCTGGAGTTTCGCCCACACCGCACAGGAAGCCAAAGAAATGGGCTTCTGGGCCTTCCACGTAGACACCCTGGCGGTGTCGGTGGTTCTCGGCCTGATCTTCATCCTTCTGTTCCGTCTGGCGGCGCGCAAAGCGACTTCCGACCAGCCGGGCGGTCTGCAGAACTTCGTCGAAGTGCTGGTCGAGTTCGTCGATGGCAGCGTCAAAGACACCTTCCACGGGCGTAACCCGCTGATCGCTCCGCTGGCCCTGACCATCTTCGTCTGGGTCTTCTTGATGAACTTCATGGACCTGCTGCCGGTTGACTGGCTGCCGATGCTGGCTGCCACTATCATGGGCGATCCGCACCTGTATTTCCGCGTGGTACCGACCACCGACCCGAACGCCACCCTGGGCCTGGCCCTGTCGGTGTTCGGCCTGATCCTGTTCTACAGCATCAAGGTCAAGGGTGTTGGCGGCTTCCTCGGCGAACTGACGCTACATCCGTTCAGCAGCAAGAACATTGCCGTGAAGATCCTGCTGGTTCCGGTGAACTTCCTGCTCGAGTTCGTCACTTTGATCGCCAAGCCGGTTTCCCTGGCACTGCGACTGTTCGGCAACCTGTATGCCGGCGAACTGATCTTCATCCTGATCGCCATCATGTACAGCGGCGGCATGCTGCTGGGTGGTCTGGGCGGTGTGCTGCAGCTGGCCTGGGCCATCTTCCACATCCTGATCATTGTGCTGCAGGCGTTCATCTTCATGATGCTGACCATCGTCTACCTGTCGATGGCGCATGAAGACAACCATTAAGAGCGCGTAGCGTATCTGATGACCCTCTCCCACTCGTGGGAGAGGGTGGGAGAGGGGGCCGGTTGATGCCATGGTTCTCTCCCCCAACCCCTCTCCCCCAACCGGGCGAGGGGAGCAAGATCCAGTAACAACGATTTCGCTTTACCGCTTCAACAAAAACCTAACCAATACGACTGTAAGTCGGGAGGAAAAATGGAAACTGTAGTTGGTTTGACCGCTATCGCCGTTGCACTGCTGATCGGCCTGGGTGCCCTGGGTACCGCCATCGGTTTCGGTCTGCTGGGTGGCAAGTTCCTGGAAGGCGCTGCGCGTCAACCGGAAATGGTTCCCATGCTGCAGGTCAAGATGTTCATCGTCGCCGGTCTGCTGGACGCCGTGACCATGATCGGTGTTGGTATCGCACTGTTCTTCACCTTCGCGAACCCCTTCGTTGGTCAAATCGCAGGCTGATTCACTCGTTTTCGAGTGAATTGGTGTGACGGACAACGAACGAGCGAGGTGTTGGCGTGAACATTAATGCAACCCTGATAGGCCAGTCCGTTGCCTTCTTCATCTTCGTGCTGTTCTGCATGAAGTACGTGTGGCCTCCGGTCATTACGGCTTTGCAGGAACGTCAGAAGAAGATCGCAGACGGCTTGGACGCTGCCAACCGCGCGGCTCGTGATCTGGAGCTGGCCCACGAGAAAGTGGCCCAGCAACTGCGCGAAGCCAAAGGGCAGGCTGCCGAAATCATCGAGCAAGCCAATAAGCGTGCTGCTCAGATCGTCGACGAAGCCCGTGATCAGGCCCGTGTCGAAGCTGACCGCGTGAAGGCTCAGGCTCAGGCCGAGATCGAACAGGAAATCAACGGCATCAAAGACGCCCTGCGTGCCCAAGTGGGTAGCCTGGCAGTCAGCGGTGCGGAGAAGATCCTGGGCGCATCCATCGACCAAAACGCGCATGCGGAGCTGGTTAACAAACTGGCAGCCGAAATTTAAGCGAGGGCGCGATCATGGCAGAACTGACCACGCTGGCCCGACCTTACGCTAAGGCTGCCTTCGAGCACGCCCAGGCCCACCAGCAACTGGCCAATTGGTCAGCCATGCTCGGCCTGGCTGCGGCGGTGTCGCTCGACGACACCATGCAGCGCGTGCTCAAGGCCCCGCGTCTGACGAGTACAGAAAAGGCCACCACCTTCAACGAGGTGTGTGGTGACAAGTTCGACGCCCAGGCACAGAACTTCATCCGCGTTATCGCCGAGAACGATCGTCTGGCTTTGCTGCCGGACATCTTCGCCCTGTTCGAGCTGTACAAGGCCGAGCAGGAGAAGTCGATCGACGTGGATGTCACCAGTGCCTTCGCATTGAGCGATGAACAGCAAGACAAACTCGCCAAGGTTCTCAGTGCACGGCTCGGCCGAGAAGTGCGTCTGCACGCCGCGGAAGATGCCACCCTGATCGGTGGTGTACTGATCCGCGCCGGCGACCTGGTAATCGATGGCTCTGTTCGCGGCAAGCTCGCGAAACTGGCCGAAGCATTGAAATCTTGAGTTTGAAGGGGCAGCAGAGCTATGCAGCAACTCAATCCTTCCGAAATTAGTGAAATCATCAAGGGGCGCATCGAGAAACTCGACGTCGCCTCCCAAGCCCGCAACGAAGGCACCATCGTCTCCGTTTCCGACGGCATCGTGCGCATCTACGGTCTGGCCGACGTCATGTACGGCGAAATGATCGAGTTCCCGGACGGCGTCTACGGTATGGCGCTGAACCTGGAGCAAGACTCCGTCGGTGCGGTCGTGCTGGGTGCTTACACCAGCCTGGCCGAAGGCATGAGCGCCAAGTGCACCGGCCGCATCCTGGAAGTTCCGGTTGGTCCGGAACTGCTGGGCCGCGTGGTCGATGCCCTGGGTAACCCGATCGACGGCAAAGGCCCGATCAACGCGCAGGCTACTGACGCCGTTGAGAAGGTTGCACCGGGCGTGATCTGGCGTAAGTCGGTCGACCAGCCGGTACAGACCGGTTACAAGTCGGTCGATGCCATGATCCCGGTAGGCCGTGGCCAGCGCGAGCTGATCATCGGTGACCGTCAGATCGGTAAGACCGCTCTGGCCGTCGACGCCATCATCAACCAGAAAGACAGCGGTATTCGCTGCGTCTACGTGGCTATCGGTCAGAAGCAATCGACCATCGCCAACGTCGTGCGCAAGCTGGAAGAGACCGGCGCGCTGGCCAACACCATCGTGGTCGCCGCTTCCGCTTCCGAATCCGCCGCACTGCAGTTCCTGGCTCCGTACGCCGGTTGCACCATGGGCGAATACTTCCGCGACCGCGGTGAAGACGCCCTGATCGTGTACGACGACCTGTCCAAGCAGGCCGTGGCTTACCGCCAGATCTCCCTGCTGCTGCGCCGTCCGCCAGGCCGTGAAGCCTACCCGGGCGACGTGTTCTATCTCCACAGCCGCCTGCTGGAGCGCGCTTCCCGCGTTTCCGAGGAATACGTCGAGAAGTTCACCAATGGCGCCGTGACTGGCAAGACCGGTTCGCTGACCGCTCTGCCGATCATCGAAACCCAGGCCGGTGACGTTTCCGCGTTCGTTCCGACCAACGTGATCTCCATCACCGACGGTCAGATCTTCCTGGAATCGGCCATGTTCAACTCGGGTATCCGTCCGGCCGTCAACGCCGGTATCTCGGTATCCCGCGTAGGTGGTGCGGCCCAGACCAAGATCATCAAGAAGCTCTCCGGTGGTATCCGTACCGCTCTGGCTCAGTACCGTGAACTGGCGGCTTTCGCCCAGTTCGCTTCTGACCTGGACGAAGCCACCCGCAAGCAGCTCGAGCACGGTCAACGTGTTACCGAACTGATGAAGCAGAAGCAGTACGCGCCCATGTCGATCGCCGACATGTCCGTGTCCCTGTACGCTGCCGAGCGCGGCTTCCTGACCGACGTGGAAGTGAACAAAGTTGGCGCCTTCGAAGCAGCCCTGCTGGGCTACTTCAACCGTGAGCTGGCCGATCTGATGGCCAAGATCAACGTGAAAGGTGACTTCAACGACGAAATCGACGCTGCCATCAAGGCCGGCATCGAGAAGTTCAAAGCCACCCAAACCTGGTAAGCCGCAGCGGGCGTCGCGAGACGCCCGCCTGCTAACCCGATAGGTGTGAAATGGCAGGCGCAAAAGAGATTCGCAGCAAGATTGCGAGCATCAAAAGCACGCAGAAGATCACCAGCGCCATGGAAAAAGTGGCGGTCAGCAAGATGCGCAAGGCTCAACAGCGCATGGCAGCTAGCCGTCCCTACGCGGAGCGTATCCGCCAGGTGATTGGTCATCTGGCCAACGCCAACCCGGAGTACCGCCATCCCTTCATGATCGAGCGCGAAGTCAAGCGTGCCGGTTATGTGGTGGTGAGCAGTGACCGTGGTCTGTGCGGTGGCTTGAACACCAACCTGTTCAAGGCCCTGGTCAAGGACATGGCGAAAGATCGCGAGCAAGGCGTGGAGATCGATCTCTGCGTGATTGGCTCCAAGGGTGCGGCATTCTTCCGCAACTTTGGTGGCAATGTCGTCGCTGCGATCAGCCACCTCGGTGAAGAGCCGTCGATCAACGACCTGATCGGTAGTGTCAAGGTCATGCTCGACGCTTACCTCGAGGGGCGTATCGACCGTCTGTCCGTGGTCTCGAACAAGTTCATCAATACCATGACGCAGAAGCCTACAGTGGAGCAGTTGGTTCCCCTGGTGGCCGATCCGGATCAAGACCTCAAGCATCACTGGGACTACCTGTACGAGCCCGATGCCAAGGAACTGCTCGATGGCCTGATGGTTCGCTACGTCGAATCCCAGGTGTACCAGGCAGTGGTCGAGAACAACGCGGCCGAGCAGGCTGCGCGGATGATCGCGATGAAGAACGCCACCGACAACGCTGGCCAGCTCATCAAAGACCTGCAGCTGATTTACAACAAGGCGCGTCAGGCAGCGATCACCCAAGAGATTTCGGAAATCGTCGGCGGCGCTGCCGCGGTTTAAGAACGGTTCAAATATTCTGAGGAACCAAAGATGAGTAGCGGACGTATCGTTCAAATCATCGGCGCCGTTATCGACGTGGAATTCCCGCGTGATCAGGTGCCAGCCGTATACGAGGCGCTGAAAGTAGTCGGCGCCGAAACCACCCTGGAAGTTCAGCAGCAGCTGGGCGACGGCGTGGTACGTACCATTGCGATGGGTTCGACCGAAGGCCTCAAGCGCGGTCTGAACATCACTCGTACCCACAAGGCCATCTCGGTACCGGTCGGTAAAGCGACCCTGGGCCGTATCATGGACGTGCTGGGCAACCCGATCGACGAAGCCGGCCCCATCGGTGAAGAAGAGCAGTGGGAAATCCACCGCGCTGCACCGAGCTATGCCGAGCAAGCCGGCGGTAACGACCTGCTGGAAACCGGTATCAAGGTAATCGACCTGGTCTGCCCGTTCGCCAAGGGCGGTAAGGTCGGTCTGTTCGGTGGCGCCGGTGTCGGCAAGACCGTGAACATGATGGAACTGATCCGTAACATCGCCATCGAGCACAGCGGTTATTCCGTGTTCGCCGGTGTGGGTGAGCGTACTCGTGAGGGTAACGACTTCTACCACGAGATGAAGGACTCCAACGTTCTGGACAAGGTAGCCCTGGTCTACGGTCAGATGAACGAGCCACCAGGCAACCGTCTGCGCGTCGCCCTGACCGGCCTGACCATGGCCGAGAAGTTCCGTGACGAAGGTCGTGACGTACTGTTGTTCGTCGACAACATCTACCGTTACACCCTGGCCGGTACCGAAGTATCCGCACTGCTCGGCCGTATGCCGTCGGCAGTAGGTTACCAGCCGACCCTGGCCGAAGAGATGGGCGTTCTGCAGGAGCGCATCACCTCCACCAAGAAAGGCTCGATCACCTCGATCCAGGCCGTATACGTGCCTGCGGACGACCTGACCGACCCGAGCCCGGCGACCACCTTCGCCCACTTGGACGCCACCGTCGTACTGAGCCGTGACATCGCTTCCCTGGGTATCTACCCGGCCGTTGACCCGCTGGACTCCACCAGCCGTCAGCTGGATCCGAACGTCATCGGCACCGAACACTACGAGACTGCTCGTGGCGTTCAGTACGTGCTGCAGCGTTACAAGGAACTGAAGGACATCATCGCCATTCTGGGTATGGACGAGCTGTCCGAAGCGGACAAGCAGCTGGTATCGCGCGCTCGTAAGATCCAGCGCTTCCTGTCCCAGCCGTTCTTTGTGGCCGAAGTCTTCACCGGCTCGCCAGGCAAGTACGTTTCCCTCAAGGACACCATCGCTGGCTTCAGCGGCATCCTCAAGGGCGACTACGACCACCTGCCGGAGCAGGCTTTCTACATGGTCGGCAGCATCGACGAAGCCATCGAGAAAGCGAAGAAACTGTAATCACCCATGCGCCTGGCAACGGGCGCATCAGGTTTGTGGATAACTGCGGTTGTCCACAGCCTGTAACCTGAGGCAAGCGTATGGCTATGACAGTCCATTGCGATATCGTCAGCGCGGAAGCGGAGATCTTCTCCGGCCTGGTGGAGATGGTGATTGCGCACGGCAACCTGGGTGATCTGGGTATCGCTCCGGGCCACGCGCCGCTGATCACCGACCTGAAACCGGGTCCGATCCGCCTGATCAAGCAGGGTGGCGAAGCCGAGGTGTTCTACATCTCCGGTGGTTTCCTCGAAGTGCAGCCGAACATGGTCAAGGTTCTCGCCGACACCGTGCAACGCGCCGCCGACATCGACGAAGCCGCTGCTCAGGAGGCCCTCAAGGCCGCCGAGAAAGCGCTGAGCGAGCAGGGTTCTGAGTTCAACTACAGTTCCGCCGCCGCTCACCTGGCCGAAGTCGCAGCCCAGCTGCGTACCGTCCAGCAACTGCGCAAGAAGTTCGGCGGCTAAGGCTGCCCGCTTCAACCGTGGTTCGAGAAAGGGTAGCCTTGGCTACCCTTTTTCTTTTTCTGCCGTTTTGATTCTGCTGGCACCCCGTGTGCCGGTGGTTGCCAAGGAATCCTCGTTCATGTCGCTCGATATCGTCATCCTCGCTGCCGGCCAAGGCACCCGCATGCGTTCCGCCCTGCCCAAGGTGCTACACCCGGTGGCCGACAAACCCATGCTCGGTCATGTCATCGACACCGCGCGCAGCCTGCAGCCCAGCAGCATCCAGGTGGTGATCGGGCATGGCGCCGACAAGGTGCGCGAGCGGCTGGCAGCCGATGATCTGAATTTCGTCATCCAGGCCGAACAGCTTGGTACTGGCCATGCTGTGGCCCAGGCACTGCCGAATCTGAGTGCCGAGCGCGTGCTGATCCTTTACGGCGACGTGCCGCTGATCGAAACCGCGACCCTTGAACGGCTGCTGGCACTGGTCAGTGACGATCAGCTTGGCCTGCTCACCGTCGAGCTGGCCGACCCAACTGGCTACGGTCGCATCGTGCGTGATGGCAGCGGTGTGGTGCAGGCCATCGTCGAGCACAAGGATGCCAGCGAAGCGCAGCGGCAGATTCGCGAGGGCAACACCGGCATCCTCGCCGTACCGGGCAAGCGTCTGGCTGACTGGCTGGGGCGCCTGTCCAACAGCAACGCCCAGGGCGAGTACTATCTGACCGACGTGATCGCCATGGCCGTGGCCGATGGCCTGATCGTGGCCACCGAGCGGGCTGCCGACGAGATGGAAGTGCTGGGCGCCAATGACCGCATCCAGCTCGCCCAACTCGAATGCCATTACCAGCAACGTATGGCCCGTCGCCTGATGGCCCAAGGCGTCACCCTGCGCGACCCGCAGCGCTTCGATGTACGTGGCGAGGTAACGGTTGGCCGCGACGTGACCATCGATATCAACGTGATCCTCGAAGGCAAGGTGGTGATCGAGGACGACGTGCAGATCGGCCCGAACTGCGTGATCAAGGACTCGGTGCTGCGCAAGGGCGCCATCGTCAAGGCCAACAGCCACCTGGAAGGCGCCGAGATGGGCGAGGGCGCCGACTGTGGCCCGTTCGCGCGTTTGCGCCCTGGCACCAAACTAGGCGCCAAGGCCCATGTGGGTAACTTCGTCGAGTTGAAGAACGCGGTGATGGGCGAGGGCGCCAAGGCTGGCCACCTGAGCTACCTGGGCGATGCCGAGATCGGTGCACGCACCAACATTGGCGCCGGCACCATCACCTGCAACTACGACGGCGCCAACAAATTCCGCACCGTGATGGGCGAGGACGTTTTCATCGGCTCCAACAGCGCGCTGGTGGCGCCGGTCAACCTCGGCGACCGCGTCACCACGGGCGCCGGCTCGGTGATCACTAGTGACGTGCCGGCGGACACCCTGGCCGTCGGTCGTGCCAAGCAACGCAATATCGAAGGCTGGAAGCGCCCGACCAAAGCAGCTACAAGCCGCAAGCCATAAGCTGCAAGAAGAAAGACACGGGTACGGTGGCTGTGATTGTAGTTAGGATGTATGGCCAAGCTCTGAGTGGCTTGTAGCTGGAGGCTCAACTCATGTTCGGTGTGACGGATTACGCCGCCTTCGTGGTGGCCTTCATCATCCTGCTGGCCATTCCCGGCCCGGGTAACCTGGCGCTGATCCTGTCCACCGGCAAGGGCGGCATTCGCGGAGGGCTGGCTTCGACCTTCGGCATCATCTTCGGTGACCAGGTGCTGCTGTGGTTGGCAGTGGCTGGAGTTGCCGCGCTGCTCAAGGCCTATCCTGCGGCCTTCCATCTGGTGCAATGGCTGGGCGCGGCCTATCTGGTCTACCTGGGCCTGCGCATGATCCTGGCCAAACCCGGTGCTGCGCCGACGCTGGAGATCAAGCCACGCCGTTACCTGTGGCAAACCCTGGTGATCACCGTTTTCAACCCCAAGGCCATCATCTTCTACATGGCCTTCTTCCCGCTGTTTATCGACCCCGAGCGTCATCAGGGGTTGATCACGTTCGGTTTCATGGCCGTGACCATCATGGCGCTGACCTTTCTCTATGGCCTGTTGATCGTGCTGCTGACGCACTTCCTCGCCGAGCGCATGCGCGCCAATCCGCGTATTGCCAGAGGTCTGGAGAAACTGGCAGGGCTTTGTCTGGTCGGTTTCGGGGTCAAACTGACATTGAACTGAAAAGTGCAGCTACAAGCTTCAAGCCACAAGCGGCAAGTAAGAGCTTGCCAAGCGATTGAGTTTCGCCCACGTTTTTGCAGCTTGCAGCTTGCAGCTTGCAGCTTGCAGCTTGCAGCCGCTTTATGTTTTGATTCGCGCCATTATCTTTCGGATCGAAACTTATAAGATGTCGAAGCGCAACACGCCGCAACGTCGCCACACCATCCTCGCCATGCTCGCCGAGCAGGGCGAAGTGAGCGTGGACGCCCTGGCGCAGCACTTCGCCACCAGCGAAGTGACCATCCGCAAGGACCTCGCCGCCTTGGAGAAGAACGGCTTGTTGCTGCGCCGCTATGGCGGCGCCGTGCCGGTGCCGCAGGAGCTGATCGGCGAGCCAACGCAGCCTGTTTCCCCGCATAAGCAGGCCATTGCCCGCGCTGGCGTGGCACGCATCCGCGAGCACGCGCGCATCATCATCGACAGCGGCACCACCACGGCGGCGATGATTCCGCAGCTCGGCTACAAGCCCGGTCTGGTGGTGATGACCAACTCGCTCAACGTGGCCAACGCGCTGCGTGAGCTGGAGCACGAGCCGGTGCTGCTGATGACCGGCGGCACCTGGGATCCGCACTCGGAATCCTTCCAGGGCCAGGTGGCCGAGCAGGTGCTGCGCTCCTACGACTTCGACCAACTGTTCATCGGCGCCGATGGCATCGACCTGGCGCGTGGCACCACCACCTTCAACGAGCTGCTGGGTTTATCGCGGGTGATGGCCGAGGTAGCCCGCGAAGTCATCGTCATGGTCGAGAGCGACAAGATCGGCCGCCGTATTCCCAATCTGGAACTGCCCTGGAGCAGCGTCCATACCCTGATCACCGACGAGCGCCTGGACGCCCAGGCTGCCGAACAGATACGCGCGCGCGGCATCCAGTTGATCCTCGCGCCGCTGGAAAACTAAAAGGAGAGCACCATGTGCGGAATCGTAGGCGCCATCGCCGAGCGCAATATCACCCCGGTACTGGTCGAAGGCCTCAAGCGCCTGGAATACCGCGGCTACGACAGTGCCGGCGTGGCGCTGCTGACCGAGCAGGGCATGCTCGACCGCCGCCGTCGCGTCGGCAAGGTCAGCGAGCTGCAGGCCGCCCTGCAGGCCGAGCCGCTGGCCGGGCGTCTGGGCATTGCCCACACGCGCTGGGCTACCCACGGCGCACCGAGCGAGCGTAACGCCCACCCACACTTCTCCGGGCAGGAACTGGCCGTAGTGCACAACGGCATCATCGAGAACCACGAAGAACTGCGCGAGCGCCTCAAGGGCCTGGGCTACGTCTTCAACTCCGATACCGACACCGAAACCATCGTCCACCTGCTCGAACACAAGCTGCAGCAACTCGGTGACCTCACCGCTGCGCTGAAGGCGGCCATTCCGGAACTTCACGGCGCCTACGGCCTGGCCGTGATCAGCGCCAAGCAGCCGGATCGCCTGCTCGCCGCGCGTAGCGGCAGCCCACTGGTGATCGGTCTGGGCCTGGGCGAGAACTTCCTCGCCTCCGACCAGTTGGCCCTGCGCCAGGTCACCGACCGTTTCGTTTACCTGGAAGAAGGCGATATCGCCCAAATCCGCCGCGATGGCCTGCAGATCTGGGATGCCAGCGGCCAATCGGTAGAACGCGAAGCCGTGCAGTACCATGAGGGCGCCGAAGCCGCCGACAAGGGTGAATACCGCCACTTCATGCTCAAGGAAATCCACGAGCAGCCCAAGGTGGTGCAACGCACCCTGGAAGGCCGCCTGGGCAGCGATCACGTACTGGTGCAGGCCTTTGGCCCGCAGGCCGCCGAGCTGTTCGCCAAGGTGAAGAATGTGCAGATCGTCGCCTGCGGCACCAGCTACCACGCCGGCATGGTCGCCCGTTACTGGCTGGAAGAGCTGGCCGGCATTCCCTGCCAGGTCGAAGTGGCCAGCGAATTCCGCTATCGCAAAGTCGTGGTGCAGCCGGACACCCTGTTCGTCAGCGTCTCGCAATCCGGCGAAACCGCCGACACCCTGGCTGCGCTGCGCAACGCCAAGGAGAAGGCGCCGGGGCAGGGCGGCTACCTGGCTAGCCTGGTGATCTGCAACGTCGGCACCAGCTCGCTGGTACGCGAATCCGACCTGTGCCTGCTGACTCAGGCTGGCCCGGAAATCGGCGTGGCCTCGACCAAGGCCTTCACCACCCAACTGGTCGGCCTGATGCTGCTGACCCTGGCCCTCGGCCAGGTGCACGGCACGCTGGACAAGGCTCTGAGCGCCGAGCTGGTGGAAGAACTGCGGCGCCTGCCGACCCGCCTGGGTGAAGCGCTGGCCATGGACAAGACCGTGGAGAAGATCTCCGAACTGTTCGCCGAGAAGCACCACAGCCTGTTCCTCGGCCGTGGCGCGCAGTACCCGGTGGCGATGGAAGGGGCACTCAAGCTCAAGGAGATTTCCTATATCCACGCCGAGGCCTACCAGGCCGGTGAGCTCAAGCACGGCCCGCTGGCCCTGGTGGATGCCGACATGCCGGTGGTCACCGTGGCGCCGAACAACGAGCTGCTGGAAAAGCTCAAATCCAACCTGCAGGAAGTGCGCGCCCGTGGCGGCGAACTGATCGTCTTTGCCGATCAGCAAGCTGGCATGAGCAATGGCGAGGGCACCCACGTAGTGGCCATGCCGCATATCCACGACCTGCTCGCGCCGATCCTCTACACCGTGCCGCTGCAGTTGCTGTCCTACTACGTCGCCGTGCTCAAGGGCACCGACGTCGACCAGCCGCGTAACCTGGCCAAGAGTGTGACTGTCGAGTGAAGCGCGAAGACGTAATCAAGCGGTTGGCCGATGGCGTGGTTTTCCACACCCAGGTCATGGTCAACCCGGCCAATACCAGCGAATGGATCGTGTTCTTCAACAAGGATGCGGGTCGCAGCTTCTTTCTGGTCGATGAGACCGAACAGGTAGAAACCTTTGCCAGCCTGGATGAGTTGATACCGGAGCTGCGAGATCTGGGTATCAAGCGGGTGGAGGTGCAGCTCTGAGCAGTTGCTCACAGTTGGCGTGGATCAAGCTGTGGATATCCTCGTGATACTTGGCTAAGCCCCTGATAAATAGGGGCTTATAGCGACTTGTACAGAAACTGTTCGCTTGCATGCCTACTATCCACAGAGTGCTTGGATAACAGGCTTTCTATCCTGTGGATAAAGCGATGAAGGCCTTACCTGGCGAGGTGTTCAGCGCTTTGTACGGTTTCTCGCCAGGCGTTCAGGCGCTGCCAGGGCGATAGAGGTGCTTGTGTCGGGCGTCGTACAGCGCCGACTCGGCGAAGGCGCCTGGATCGAGCACGCGCCCGACGAGGATCAGCGCCGTGCGGCGAAAGTCCTTGGCGGCAACCTTTTCCTCGATATCGGTCAGTGTGCCCAGCACCCAGTCCTGATCCGGCCAGCTCGCTCTGTGGATAACCGCGATGGGGCAGTCGGCGCCGTAGTGCGGCAGCAGCTCATCGACTATGGCAGGCAGATGGCGCACGCCGAGGTGGATGGCCATGGTCGCGCCGTGCCGGGCCAGGTCATGCAATTGCTCGCCCTCGGGCATTGGCGAAGTGGTGCCGTAGCGGGTGAGGATCACCGTCTGGGCAATGCCGGGCAGGGTCAGTTCGCTTTCCAGCAGCGCCGCGCAGGCAGCGGTGGCGGTGACGCCGGGGATGATCTCGAAGGGAATGCCCAGCGCACGCAGCTCGCGAATCTGTTCGCCAATGGCGCCGTATAGCGACGGGTCGCCCGAGTGCACGCGGGCCACGTCCTGGTCACGCTTATGGGCCTCATGCAGCAGTGTGATGATCTCGCCCAGGTTCAGCTCGGCGGTGTTGACCACTTGCTCGGCGCTATGGCCTTGTAGCACCGCTTCAGGCACCAGCGAGCCGGCGTAGAGGATTACCGGGCAGGAACGAATCAGACGCTGGCCCTTGACGGTGATCAGCTCGGGGTCGCCGGGGCCGGCACCGATAAAGTAGACGGTCATGCAGGTTCTCTATCGAAGGTGGCCAGCGCACAGGTGGCGCCAGCGCTGCGGTCTTTCTCGCCAAGTAGGCGGGCGGATGTTCCCATGCGCGCTGCCAAGGCCAATGCGCAAGGCTCGGCGACGGCGGGGCTGCCTGTGGCTGCTTGAGTCAATGCATTGCCGACTGTCATGGCCTGATAGGTGCTCAGTTGCTCTGGGGCGAAGAACACCAGCTCCAGACCCAGGTGCTCGGCCAGGCCATGCAGCCCGGCTTCGTCGCGCTTGTGGGCGATGCTGGCCAGGCCTGCCAGGTTGTCCACCGTCAGCGCATGTTGCACCAGGCTGTGGATAAGCAGCTCGAGCAGTTCGTCCAGGCTGCAACCACGGCGGCAACCCAGCCCGGCAACGACCTGTACCGATGAGGCAGAAGGATGATCGGAGGTGGTCGGCAACATGAGTGACATTCGGGCTGAGCGGTGGCGTAGCTCATCATGGCACCTGCCAACGGTCAACCGCGATTGACCGGTCGCTGCGGCCTGCGTAGCCTTCTCGTTTTCGAGGTTCTTCCCGGCCAGCGGTCGGGGAGCTAAGAGGGAACAGGGTCGATGCCCTGGCTGCCCCCGCAACTGTGAACGGTTATGCCCTTCGTTAGACCACTGCCAAACGGCGGGAAGGTGAAGGGATGCGCCCCGCGCAAGCCGTGAGCCAGGAGACCTGCCTCGACAACCAGCCATCTGCTCGGACGGGGTGATCCGACGCGGCCAGCATGCTCCTGCGTGCCTGTCTGCGCGTACCCGTCCGCCGAACTTACCGACGCCACGGGGCCCTTGATGAAAACCCTCGCCAAACTGCCTGTCACCATCGTCACCGGGTTCCTCGGTGCCGGCAAAACCACCCTGCTGCGCCATCTGCTGGCCAATGCCGGCGGTCGCCGTATTGCGGTAATCGTCAACGAGTTCGGCGAGCTGGGCATCGATGGCGAGATTCTCAAGCAGTGCTCCATCGGGTGTAGCGAGGAGGAGGCCAACGGCCGCGTCTTCGAGCTGGCCAACGGCTGCCTGTGCTGCACCGTGCAGGAAGAGTTCTTCCCGGTGATGCGCGAGCTGGTGGCGCGCCGTGGCGACCTCGATCACATCCTGATCGAGACCAGCGGCCTGGCCCTGCCCAAGCCGCTGGTGCAGGCCTTCAACTGGCCGGAAATCCGCAACGCCTGCACGGTCGATGCGGTGATCACCGTGGTCGACAGCCCGGCCGTTGCCGCTGGCACCTTCGCTGCCTTCCCCGATCAGGTGGACGAGCAGCGCAAGCTCGACCCCAACCTCGACCACGAGTCGCCGCTGCACGAACTGTTCGCCGACCAGTTGGCCAGCGCCGACTTGGTGATCCTCAACAAGGCCGACCTGATCGATGCCGAGGCCTTGGCAGCGGTGCGCGCCGAGGTGGCCGAGGAACTACCGTCAGCAGTCAAGGTGATCGAGGCCCATGGCGGTGATCTGCCGATCAGCGTGCTGCTGGGCCTGAACAGCGAAACTGAGCTGCATATCGACAGCCGCCGCACCCACCACGACGATGAAGACGAAGACCACGATCACGAGGAATTCGACTCGTTCCACGTGGAACTACCGGAAGCAGAGGAGGCGCGCCTGCTGTCTGCGCTGAAGGACGCAGTGGCGAAATACGGCATTCTGCGAGTGAAAGGCTTCGCAGCGATCCCCGGCAAACCCATGCGCCTGCTGGTGCAGGGCGTGGGCCAGCGCTTCGACCGCCACTTCGACCGCGCCTGGCAGGCCGACGAACCGCGCCTGAGCCGCCTGGTGGTGATCGGCCAGCAGCTCGACCGCGCGGCCATCGAGGCCGAGCTGAAGGCAGCACTTTGATGAAGCGACAAGCTGCAAGCTTCAAGCCGCAAGTAAGCGCTACTGCGTGCAGCGCTTGCTTCCACTTGCAGCTTGCAGCTTGCGGCTTACGGCTCGCTTAAATGCACCTGTTGCGCACCCAGCCCGGCGCTCAACTGCCGGCCGACAGCATTGCCGACCTTGGCCAGACGCCTGCCGAGCTGGTGATCCTGTGCACGGGTGATTCGCACCTGTCGCTGCTGGCTGAAGCAGCTCGACAACTACCGGACGATTACCCCAGCCTGCGCCTGGCCAGCCCGGCGCAACTGAGCAACAACGCCTCGGTGGACTACTACGTCGAGCAGGTGCTGCAGCACGCCAAGGTCATCCTGATCTCGGTGCATGGCGGGGTCAGCTACTGGCGCTATGGCGTCGAGCGCCTGGTGGAGCTGGGCGCGCGCGGCGCCACGGTGATCATGGTGCCGGGTGATGACAAGCCCGACCCGGAGTTGAATGCCCTTGGCAACGTCGCTGAGGAAGATAGCCAGCGCCTCTGGCAGTACCTGCGCCAGGGCGGCTTGGACAATGCCCGCCAGTTGTTCCGCTGCATCGGCAGCCGCTGGTTAGGGCGAGACGACACATGGCAGGAGCCGCAACCGCTGCCGCGCGTCGGTCTCTATCACCCACAACGCAGTCCTGCCCAGTTAGCCGATTGGCAGGCGCAGTGGCAACCCTGCGCGCCTGTGGTGGCGCTGCTGTTCTACCGCAACCATGTGCAATCGGCGAATACCGCCTTCGTCGATACCTTCTGCCAGCACCTGGTCGCTCAAGGCCTCAACCCGCTGCCGATTGCCGTGGCCAGCCTCAAGGAGCAGGCTTGCCTGGATCAGGTGCAAGCCTGGCTGGACGAGACGAGCGCCGCGCTGATCATCAACACCACCGGCTTCGCCCTGTCCAACCCCGAGGCGCCGCAGGCGCGGGTGTTCCGTCGTGATATTCCGGTACTGCAAGCGATCTGCTCGCTGGATAACCAGGCGCAATGGCAGGCCAGTGCCCAGGGCCTGGGCTCGCGTGACCTGGCCATGCATGTGGTGCTGCCCGAGCTGGATGGCCGCTTGATCGGCACTGCCATCAGCTTCAAAGGCCTGGCCTGGCGCAGCGAGCGCAGCCAGAGCGATGTAGTGTGCTACCAGGCGCATGAACCGGGCATGTCTCATGTCGCGGAACTGGCGCGTAACTGGTGCCAGTTGGCGATCAAAAGCAGCGATCAGAAGCGAATCGGCTTGATCCTGGCCAACTACCCGACTCGCGATGGTCGCATCGGCAACGGTGTGGGCCTGGATACACCGGCCGCCGCGCTGAATATCCTCCGCGCCCTGCAAGCGCAGGGCTACCCGGTGGATAACTTGCCGGGCAGCGGCACCGCACTTGTCCACAGCCTGCTCGGTGGCGTTACCAACGATCTTGATGGCCTGGATACGCGGCCCTGTGCGCAGAGCCTGGCGCTGGACGATTATCTGGGTTTTTTCCACAGCCTGCCGGCGGCCAACCAACAGGCGGTGCGTGAGCGCTGGGGCGAGCCGCAGGACGATCCTATGTTCCGCAGCGGGCGGATGATGGTCGCCGGTCTGCGTTTCGACCGGACCTTCGTCGGCATCCAGCCGGCGCGCGGTTATCAGCTCGACCCGGCGGCGGTTTACCACGACCCCGATCTGGTGCCGCCGCACGGCTATATTGCCTTCTACGCCTGGCTGCGCACGGCCTTTGCTGCCGATGCGCTGATCCACGTCGGCAAGCACGGCAACCTTGAGTGGCTGCCGGGCAAGAGCGTCGGCCTCTCCGAGGGATGCTGGCCGCAGGCGCTGATCGGCCCACTGCCGAATATCTATCCCTTTATCGTCAACGACCCGGGCGAGGGCGCGCAGGCCAAGCGCCGCACTCAGGCGGTGATCATCGACCACCTGATGCCGCCGCTGACCCGCGCCGAAAGCTACGGCCCGCTGCGTGACCTGGAACGCCTGGCCGATGAGTACTACGACGCCAGCCAGCTCGATCTGCGCCGCGCCGTCGAGCTGCGTGGTGAGATTCTGGCCAAGGTGCGCGAGGCCTGCCTCGACCGCGAGTTGGGCCTGCAACTGAATGACGACGGCGATAGTTGGCTGCCGCAGCTCGACGCCTACCTGTGCGACCTCAAGGAATCGCAGATTCGTGATGGTCTGCACGTATTTGGCGAGTCGCCCAGTGGACAACTGCGCCGCGACACCCTGTTGGCGCTGCTGCGCATCCCCCGTGGCGATGGCCAGGGCGCCAATGCCAGCCTGTTGCGCGCCCTGGCCCATGGCCTGGAGCTGGGCCTCGATCCGCTCGATTGCGATATGGGCCAGCCCTGGGAAGGGCTGCGTCCACAGGCGTTGCAGGCTGTGGATAACAGCCTGTGGCGCACCGTTGGCGATACCCGCGAGCGCCTGGAGCTGCTGGCGCTGCGGCTGATCGAACAGCGCCTGGCAGGGGAGCGCAGCGAAGCCTTTGGCGCCGAGGCAGCGCTGGTCCTTGATGGCCTGGCCGAGCATATCGCGCCGCTGCTGGATGCCTGTGGCGACGCCGAGATGGGCGGCCTGCTGGCGGCGCTTGAGGGGCGTTTCGTCCCGGCAGGGCCGAGCGGCGCGCCCAGTCGCGGTCGACTCGACGTGCTGCCCACCGGGCGTAATTTCTTCACCGTCGACGTGCGCCATCTGCCCACGCCGACTGCCTGGCGCCTCGGCGTGCAGGCGGCGGATCGCCTGCTGGAGCGCCACCTGCAAGACGAAGGCGACCATCTGCGCCAGCTCGGCCTGTCGGTGTGGGGTACGGCGACCATGCGCACCGGCGGCGATGATATCGCCCAGGCCCTGGCGCTGATGGGTGTGCGCCCGGTATGGCAGCCCGGCAGCCAGCGCGTCGAGCGCTTCGAGGTATTGCCGCTGGAGCAGCTTGGCCGTCCGCGAGTGGACGTTACCCTGCGCGTCTCGGGCTTCTTCCGCGATGCCTTCAGCAACCTGATTCGCCTGTTCGACGAGGCCGTGCAGGCGGTGATTGAACTGGACGAGCCGGAAGACATGAACCCGCTGTCGACGCGGGTCTGGCGCGAGTCGCTGGCGCTCAAGGACGGCGGCCTGGAGGAAGCCGAAGCGCGGCGCCAGGCCGGCTGGCGGGTGTTCGGTGCCAAGCCGGGTGCTTATGGCGCCGGGGTGCAGAACGCCATCGAGGAACGGCTGTGGCAGAGCCGCGCCGATCTGGCCGAGGTCTACCTCAACTGGGGCGGCTACGCCTACGGCAGCGGCGCCGAGGGCGCGCCGGCACGGCAGCGCTTCGTCGAACGCCTGGAGCAGATGCAGGCGGTGCTGCACAACCAGGACAACCGCGAGCACGACATCCTCGATTCCAACGACTACTACCAGTTCCAGGGCGGCATGCTGGCGGCGGTGGAAACCCTGCGCGGGCTCAAGGTGGCCAGCTACCATGGCGACAACAGCCAGCCGGACACGCCGCGCATTCGCAGCCTCAAGGAAGAACTCAATCGCGTGGTGCGTGCCCGCGCGGCCAATCCCAAGTGGATCGAGGGCATGAAGCGCCACGGCTACAAGGGTGCTTTCGAGCTGGCCGCGACCATCGACTACCTGTTCGCCTTCGACGCCACCAGCGAGCTGGTCGACGACCACCAATACGCGCTGCTCACCGATGCCTACCTGCTGGACAAGGACACTCGCGACTTTATCCAGCAGCACAACCCCGGCGCGCTCAACGACATCCTCGAACGCCTGCTGGAAGCCCAGCAGCGCGGCCTGTGGGAGAGTCCTGGCGAGTACCGAGAGGCGCTGGAGAATCTGCTACTGGATAGCGAGGAAAGCTGATGCGCACGCTTTTTCTCCCCTCTCCCATTTATGGGAGAGGGTTCAACCGGCACCGCCGAGCCCGTAGGGTGGGTTAGCCGCCTATCGCAATGTATTGGTTTCTCTCCGAAGCAGGGGCGGCGTAACCCACCATTGGCGCCACACGGAGCATCGCCTGGTGGGTTACGCGGCGCGCAACTTTCTTAATGGCTGCAATATCTGCGCTCTGCGCCGCTAACCCACCCTACGGTTTGCCCCTTCCACAGAACCGGGTGAGCCCAATGCACTTGTCTTCACCTTCCCTGGCTTTTACCCTGGCCGCTCATGTCTTTTCTGGAGTCTCGTCCAATGCGTCAGTAATGCCGTCGTGTTCGCACGACCTGTGATCGATCGCGGCCTTAGTCCGCGCGTATTCACGGCATTGCCTGGAGGCATGGATGACCTATTCCCCCCTTATCGCGCTCGAGCGCGTCTCTTTCCGCTTTGCCGACGGCGCCATGCTGTTCGAGGGGCTCAGCGAAGTTTTCGATAACCGCCACACCGGTCTGGTGGGGCGTAATGGTGTTGGTAAAAGCATCCTTGGTCGTTTGCTGGCCGGCGAGTTGCAGCCCAGCGAGGGGCATGTCTTACGCCAGGGGCGCATCGCCTATCTGCCGCAACGTATCGTGGCGGCGCCCGGCGCCAGGGTCGTCGACCTGATGGGATATGCGCCCTGGTTCGATGCCTTGCAGCGGGTCATGGCCGGTGAGCCGCGAGCCGATGACATCGAGTGCCTCGATGGCCAGTGGGATGTGATCGAGCGGCTGCAACGTGCTCTGCAGGAAGAAGGCCTTGGCCATCTCGAGCTGCAGACAGCTGCGACGCAGTTGAGCGGTGGCGAGTGCAGTCGCGTCGCCCTGCTCGGTGCCTTGCTGGCGCAGGCCGATCTGCTGATTCTCGACGAGCCTGGCAATCACCTCGATATGCCCAGCCGCAAGCGTCTTGTCCAGCGCCTGGCGAGCTGGCGCGGTGGCCTGGTGTTGATCAGCCATGACCGTGGACTGCTGGCCGGCATGCAGCGCATCGTCGAGCTTTCAACCGCCGGCTTGCGCAGTTACGGCGGTGGCTATGCCTTTTACCAGGCCAGCCGCGAGCATGAGCGCCAGACCGCGCGGCAGACGCTGGACAGCGCCCGTATCGAGCGCAAGCGTGGCGAGCGCGAACTGCGCCAACAGCAGGAACGCCAGCAGCAGCGCAGTGCCAATGGCCGTCGCCAGGGCAAGGACAGCAACCAGGCGAAAATCCTCCTCGATATGCAGAAGGGCCGCAGTGAAAGCAGCGCCGGGCGCACTGCCAAGCGCCTGGAGGCACGCCGCCAGCAGCTCGATAAGCATGTGCAGGAAGCCGCCGCAGCAGTGGTAGAGGAACCGCCAGTGATCCTGCATGGCCAGACCGAAGCCCTGCCATCAGGGCGCCGGGTGCTCTACTGGCGTGATCTGCATCTTCCGTTCGGTGCAGCGCCGTTGCCGGATTTCGAGCTGTTCGGCTCGCGCCGGGTTGCCGTGTTCGGGCCCAATGGCTGTGGCAAGTCCAGCCTGCTGGCGGTGCTTGCCGACCGCCTGGCGCCGCTGGCGGGAGAGTGCCGAGTCGAGGTGCCCTGGGCCATGCTCGACCAACATCTGCAGGGGCTGGATGCTCAGGCGTCGGCCCTGGAACATCTACAGCGGTTGGCACCAGGTAGCGCCGAGAGCCTGTTGCGTACACGCCTGGTGCACCTGGGTGTGGATGCCGAGGCGGCACTGCTGCCCAGTTCCAGGCTCAGCGGCGGTCAGCGCCTGAAAGTGGCGTTGGCGGGTGTGCTGGCGAGCGATCCGCCGCCGCAATTGTTGCTGTTGGACGAGCCGGACAACCATATCGACCTCGACTCGCGTCTTGAGCTGGAGCGTTTTCTGCGGGCGTATCGAGGGGCGTTGCTGGTGATTTCCCACGATGGTGCCTTTCTCGACATGCTGGCGTTGACCGACCGGCTGGTGTGGAAGGCCAGTGGCTGGTTGCACGAGGTGTTGTGAAACGCCCGAGGGCTCTGGTCTACAATGCCGGTCTTTGCCGCTCGTGAATGCCGACATGACCGAACATCACTTCCCTCTCGCCGCCGTGGTCGGTGCCGACTCGCTGAAGCTGGCGCTGTGCCTGGCCGCCATCGATCCGGCCATCGGCGGGGTGCTGATCGAAGGCCCGCGCGGCATGGCCAAGTCTACCCTGGCCCGTGGCCTGGCCGATCTGCTCGATGTCGGGCGCTTCGTCACCCTGCCGCTGGGGGCGAGCGAGGAGCGCATCGTCGGCACGCTGGATCTGGACGCCGCGCTGGGCGAAGGTCGCGCGCAGTTTTCCCCTGGCCTGCTGGCGCGTGCTGACGGCGGCGTGCTCTATGTCGATGAGGTCAACCTGCTGCCGGATCATCTGGTCGACCTGCTGCTCGATGCCGCCGCCAGCGGGGTCAACCATGTCGAGCGTGACGGCATTTCCCACCGGCATGCCGCGCGCTTCGTGCTGATCGGCACCATGAACGCCGAGGAAGGCGAGCTGCGCCCGCAACTGCTCGATCGTTTTGGCCTCAACCTGGCGCTGGACGGTCAGCCGCAACCGGCCGAGCGCGCCGAGATCGTGCGTCGCCGTTTGGCCTTCGATGCTGACCCCGCTGCCTTCCTGCAGCGCTGGCAAACCGAGCAGGCGGCTCTCGCTGCTCGTTGCCAGAATGCCCGCCAGCGCCTGGCCGATATCCCGTTGGATGATGCCGCCCTGGGCGAGATCAGCCAGCGTTGCTTTGCCGCTGGCGTCGATGGCCTGCGTGCCGATCTGGTCTGGCTGCGCGCCGCTCGCGCCCATGCCGCCTGGCGTGGCGCGGTGGCTATCGAGCCTGTGGATATCGACGCAGTGGAGGACTTCGTCCTGCGTCATCGCCGTCGTCAGCAACAGCCGCCTGCTGCCACGCCGCCCGAGCAGAGCCAGGCGCCGCAGCAGGCGCAGGAACAGAATCAGGCTGAAGGCCAATGGGGCGAGCTGCCGGCGCAGCCGCAGACCATGGGCGAACGGCGCGTGCCGCCGCGCTGGCCAAAAAAGCCCTGAGCATCCGCCCGCGCACAGCCACAGGCGCGGATGCCCGCAACCGGCCCGGACGACTCGGCGGCGGCCTGCGTGGCGCCGTGCGTGCCGGCGCGAACGGGCGTATCGATTGGCCGGCGACCCTGCGTAAGGGCCGACCGCAACGTCGCGAACAGTTGGTTATGCGCCCACGTAGCCAGCAGGCCGAGGAGCTGTGGCTGGTGCTGGTGGATGCTTCCGCCTCGACCCGCCGCCATGGTGCATTGAGCCTGGCCAAGGGCGTGCTTGCCGAGCTGTTCGACAGCGCCTACCGCCAGCGCGCACGGCTGGCAGTGCTGCAGGCTGGAGGCCGTGAGGCGCATTGGCTGTGGCAGGGGCGCAAGGCCAGTGCTGAGCTGCACCGCTGGCTGCAGGAGCTGGGCGCTGGTGGTGGTACGCCGCTGTTCGATGCACTGCAACAGGCCGGCGACTGGTTGCAGCGTCGGCAACGCCTGAAACCGAGCGAACGCCAGCGCTTGCTGATCCTCACCGATGGCCGCTTGCGCGACCTGCCAGCGCTGGCGCCACTGCCGTGCCCAACCCTGCTGCTCGACACCGAGCGCGCGCCCATCCGCCTGGGCCGCGCTCGCCAGTTGGCGCAGGCGCTGCAGGCCGACTACCACCATATCGACGACCTGGCGCCCAGCGTGCCAGGGCGCACCTGGAGAACCCCATGAAAACCCTGCTGCTGGTCGGCATCGGCGCCGGCGACCCGGACTACATCACCTATCAGGCGATCAAGGCGCTGCGCCGCAGCGATGTGATCTTCCTGATGGACAAGGGCGCGGCCAAGCACAAGCTCAACGCCTTGCGTCGCGAGATCTGCGCACGTTTCCTCGAAGACCACACACCGCGTTTCGCCGAAGGCCTGCAACCGGAGCGCGAGCGCGACGCCGCGGACTACCGCGCCAGCGTCGACGAACTCAACCGCGACAAACAGGCGGTGTTCGAGCAACTGATCGACGAGCAGATGGCCGATGGCGAAACGGCGGCATTCATGGTCTGGGGTGACCCGTCGCTGTACGACAGCAGCATCCGCATCATCGAAGCCATCGCCGCACGCCGTAGTGATTTCGCCTATGACGTGATTCCCGGCATCACCAGCCTGCAGGCGCTGACTGCGCGTCACCGCATCCCGCTCAACAGCATCGGCCGCGCCGTGGAAATCACCACCGGCCGCCTGCTCGCCGAAGGTTGGCCACAGGGCGTGGACAGCGTGGCGGTGATGCTCGACGCCAAGGACACCTACCGCCGTTTCGTCGGCCAGGGCCTGCATATCTATTGGGGCGCCTACGTCGGCACTGCCGACGAAATCCTTATCGCCGGCCCGCTGGACGATGTGGCCGAGCGTATCGCCATGACACGTGCCGAAGCGCGCGAGCGTAATGGCTGGATCATGGATAGTTATTTGCTGCGCAAGGAAGGTACGGCGCAGGGCTGAGGGCAGAAGCGGTGGACAGGCGGAGCGGGCTCAACGGTAAGTGACGATAAGGGTAACTTGGTGTTGAGTGTGCGCAATCATGCGAGATGCGATGAGTCCCTTGTGCGGTTCAACAGAGCTTACCTTCAGTCATCGTGGCGCACGATAATGCCGTTTTCCGACGCCCATTCTTCCAGAGCCTCTCGGGTGGCCTGGTTCTCGTATTCATACCAGCTATCGAGCAGGTCGTTGGCTAGCAGAAGCTCTTTGAAGCGCGAATAGGCGCCTTTGCGCCGGAAGATGTCATGAATGCGTTCTTCGAGATGTGGAGCGTTGCTGTAGGTGAAGCGCATGACCAGCGCTAGGCCCAGGTCGAGGTCATGCTTGCCGGGAACCAGGAGATACTTGGAGTCGTCCTCGATATCCTCTGGCAGTTCGTCCCACTCATCATCATCGCCGCGAAAGTAGGTCTTGCCGGTGGCAAGGCAGATGAAGGCTTCGGTTTGCATGCCAGTGCCTGATGAGGCCCAGAAAAGGGCGTTTTCCAAGTCGCTGTAGAGGATTGTCGTTGGCATTGCTGTTCCTCGGAAGAGATCTGAGGGCAATAGAGTAGCGAAGATCGGTCGCTCTATGAGCCGAGTCCTGGTCGGACAGTATCGAGGCAGGGTGGAACGGTTGGAGGTGAGCGCGCGCCACCCCATCCCGCTCAACAGCATTGGCCGCGCGGTGGAATCACCGCCGGCCGCCTGCTCGCCGAAGGCTGGCCGCAAGGCGTGGACAGCGTGGCGGTGATGCTTGACGCCAAGGACACCTACCGCCGCTTCGTCGGCCAGGGTCTGCATATCTACTGGGGCGCTTACGTCGGTACTGTCGATGAAATCCTGATCGCCGGGCCGCTGGACGATGTGGCCGAGCGTATCGCCATGACACGTGCCGAAGCGCGCGAGCGCAATGGGTGGATCATGGATAGTTATCTGCTGCGCAAGGAAGGGGCAGTGCAGGGCTGAGAACGGAAATGGTGGACAAGAAGAGCGTTGTCCACCCTACGCGCTACGGACGATAAGCCCCGAATCGAATGGGCGCTTCGCGTTTTGCGACTGTGACGTCGTGTACGTCGAGAACCAGCGCTTCGGCATCGGGATCCTGACTATCATTCAGAACCCAGTTCTCGAAGATTCGTTTGTGAAATACCCAGTCCTTCAATGCTGGGTCGTAGCGGAAGGTAAGGTAGTCCGTCCAGTGCTGACCGCAAGCAACACCGTTTTCGACGGTGAAGTAGCGATGTTTGATGGCTAGCCCTTGAGCATCGCCGTCAAATGGATCGCATTGGCCACCCTCATTGATCTTGAGCACCACATGGTCATTGCGAGCACGTAGCTCGTAAGTGCCATCCACTGTTTGGGTGAAGACCAGGAGAGGCCTGGGTGGTGCTTCCTGCTCTTTGGCCAATGTTGCTTCTTCGGGGTTATGCACAACGACGAGGTAATCGGTCAGCGTGTCGTCATCCAATTCACCAGACTCGTAAACCCACACCGAATAACCGGCAGGAATCTTTTCGATAATCCCTGCTGGCAGTTCGTTGCCAGCCGCAAAGGAAGAAAAAGCCAGTGCTGCATACAGGAGCTTCTTCATCGGTTTTCTCCCTGTCTTACAACCAACTCCAAGAAACCCCCGTATACACCCCAAACCCTTCCCCGGGTGTGGAGCGTGCCATATCCGCGCCGTTGTCGTTATAGCCCGGCGTCACGGTGGCGGCATAGCGTTTGTCGGTGAGGTTGCGCAGGTCGAGCCAGGCTTGCCAGTCGTCTTTCGGCGAGGTGTAGCCGAGGGTGGCGCCGAAGGTGGTGTAGGCATCGGCGTAGTAGCTGTTGGCGTAGTCCACCGCCACTTTCGAGGCGTACTGGCTGTTGAGGCCGGCGTAGAAGCCGCTCGGATGGTCGTAGCGCAGTTCGGCCTGGTAGTAGTGGCGCGGCAGGCCGGGCAGGCGGTTGTCGCCGAAGGTGTCGTCGTCGCGGTAGTGGAAGTCGCTGAAGGTATAGGCCTGGCGCAGGCTCAGGGCGCCGGCGGCGCCGCCTTGCCACAACGGGCTGGTCAGGCCGGCTTCGATGCCCTGGTGCACGGTGGGGCTGGCGTTGGATTCGGCGAAGATGTTGGGCTCGATCTCGACGGTAAGCAGTTCGTGGCGCACCTGCGAGTAGTAGTAGGTCAGCTCCCATTGGCCCAGCGCGGAATCGCCACGGCCGCCGACCTCGAAGGTGGTGGCGGTCTGGTTGTCCAGGCTGATGGCAGCGCGCTGGCGATTGCTCCAGGGCTGGTTGCTGGTGGGGAAGCGCAGTGGCGAGCTCCAGAGCATCGACCAGGCGTGCGGCGGTTCCACCGAGCGGCTGATATTGCCGAACAGTTGCACATCCGGGTTGAGCTGGTAGCGCAGGCCGAGGCGCGGGGCGTAGTCCCAGTTGTGTTGGCTGAGCTTGTCGTCGGTGGCCGGCCAGGTCACTTCGGCTTCGCGGCGGGTGTAGATCAGCGCCAGGCCGCTGGTCAGCCACAGGTCGGGGGCCAGCTCCGTGTCGTTGCTGAGGTGCAGTACGTTGTCCGAACCCTGGTGCTCGTAGTCGCGCATCAGGGTGCCGGCGGGATAAGTGGTGCCATTGACGTCGATGGGCAGCGCCGCCGTCTCTTTTGCTTTGCTGCTGGGCAGGTTGCTGGTGCTGCGCAGGCCGATGGTTGTCTCACTATTCAGCCCGAACAAAGTGTGCCGGAGGGTGTAGTTCAGGGTGCCGCTGACGTCGCTGTAGTCCACGCGGATGCGATAGGTGTTGCCGTTGGGCAAGCGGGTTTCGACGATATCCATGGGGTAATGGTGATAGGCCAGGCCGGCAACCAGGGTGGAGTCGTCGTCGATGCGCCAGGTGGTCTTGTTCGCCAGCCAGGTGCTGCCGGGTTGGTCGCGATGGGCGTCGATGCGCAGATTGTTGCTCGCTGCCGCACGCGGGTCATGTTCGATCTGCGCCTTGCTCAGGCGACCGGGCGTTTCGTGCTCGGTTTCGCGATAGCGCAGGTAGAAGCGCGTTTCCAGGTTCTCGTTGAGGCGATAGCCGAAGTTGGCGGCGATGCCTTTGCCCTTGGCCGATGAGTGATCCTGATAGCCATCGGTGTGGCTGTCGGTCAGCGCCAGGTAGTAGTCGAAATCGCCCAGCACCTGGCCGGAGGCGATGCTGCGTTTCTGGTAGCCATGACTGCCGGTTTCATAGCGCAGTTGCAGCTTGGGCGCGCTGTAGCCGGTGTGGGTGATGTAGTCGATGGCGCCGCCCAGGGCCAGCGAGCCACGGTCGAAGCCATTGGCGCCACGTAGCACTTCGGCGCGACTTATCCACAGCGGTTCCAGCAGTTCGTAGGGCGTGCCGCCAGAGCCGGTCAGCGGCAGGCCGTCGAGCAGGATATGGGTGCCGGAGGCGTGCGAGCCGGGGCCACGGTTGATGCCCGAGCCGCGCAGGCTGATCTTCACGCCTTCATTGCCAGGGGACTGCGCGTAGACGCCGGGCTGGTAGGCCAGTACATCGGCGACGCCAGCTACACGGCCCTGTTCGACCTTGGCCATGTCCACCAGGTTGCTGGCGCCGGGCACTTGCTCGAGCGCTTCGCGCGCGGCCTCGATCTCGCTCGTCTGCGCCCCGTTGATCTGCAGCGGGTCGAGCTGCACAGGCTCGGCGGCGAAGGTGACGCGGCTGGCCATGCAGGCCAATGCCAGAAGGCTGAGGCGGGCGGTTGCAGGAGTGGACGACAGAAGCGGCATGCGGGGATCCGTTGGGCTGGGGCGAATCTGTCTGATGACGGCGCCGGGCAATTCGTCACCCGCGCCGCGCCAGCCCGGCTACCTTCAGGCTGCGTCGACGGGCAGCCGTTGCTGCAGGTTGAGCCAGCCACTCAGCGCTTCGGCGCGCATGGGGCGGGCCAGGTGGAAGCCCTGTATCTCGTCACACCCCAGGTGTTGCAGCAAGTCCTGCATCTGCGCCGTTTCCACCCCTTCGGCGACGACGCGATAACCGAGCTTCTTCGCCAGTTGGGCGATCGATTGCACCACCCATTGTGCGCGTTCGTCGCACAGCAGGTCGAAGGTCAGCGAGCGGTCGAGTTTCAGGCAGGTGGCCGGCAGCTCGCGCAGGTAGGTCCAGTTGCTGTAGCCGGTGCCGAAGTCGTCGATGGCCAGGCCGATGCCCAGTGCGCGTAGGCGCCGCAGGTTGCGCTGGGCATCCTCGGGGCGGGTCATCAGCGCGCTTTCGGTGAACTCCAGTTCGATGGCTTCGGCGGGCAGGTCGCTGGCTTGGAGCAGGGCGATGAGCTGATCGACGAACTCGACGTCCTCCAGATCAGCGGCGCAGACGTTGAAGGAAACGCGCCAAGTCAGACCCTGCTGCCACCAGAGGGCGGTCTGTTCGATGACCTGGCGTGCCACCCACAGGCTCAAGGGGCCCATCAGGGCGGTCTTTTCCGCCAAGGGGATGAACTCCGCCGGGCTGATCGGCCCCAGCGTCGGGTGTACCCAGCGCAGCAGCGCTTCCACCCCGGTCACCTGGCCACTGGCAAGTGCTGCCTTGGGCTGGTACTCGAGGTGTAACTGGTCATCGCGCGTCGCCTGGCTCAGCGAGGTAAGCAGCAGCAGGGCGCGTTGCTGCGCCGCATCCTGCAGCGGGTCGTAGAGACTCCAGCGCGCATGGTTCTCGCGGGCATGGTCGGCGCTGCTGATCAGCAGGCGCAGCCAGTCTTCGTTGCGCTCGTCCGCGCGCAAGTGGAGTACGCCCAGGCCCGGGGAGATTTGAATGGGGATGCCTCGGCAGTCGATGGGGCGCTCGAACTGACGCGCCACGGATGCCGCCAGTCGTTCGATATCGGTGGTACCGGGGAGGATCAGGCCGAAGCGGGTCTGGCTGAGTTTGTACAGGGGCGACCCGTGCAATGCGTCCAGACGCTCCTTGATGCCCTCCATCAACTGGTTGGAGAAGGGATAACCCAGGGCCTTGACGATACGGTTGAGCAGGTTCGGTGCGATCACGTCGGCAGCGACCACCAGGGTATCGCTCTGAAATTGCCGGTGATTGTGCACGTCCTGCTCGAAGCGTTGACGATTGAACAGGCCGCTGGGCGCGTCGATGTAGTTGCTGCGGCGCAGCTCCTCGATGCGCGCCATCACCATGGCCGCCAGTTGCCGAAGCATGGCCCGTGCAGCCATGGACATCGGCGGCCTGGGTTGGGTGTCGATCACGCAGAAACTGCCGAGGGCCAGGCCGTTCTGGGCGATCAGCGGGCAGCCGGCGTAATAGCGGATGCCGGGCTCGCCAGTGACCAGCGGGTTGTCCTGGAAGCAGGGTTCGAGGGTGGCATCGCAGATCTCGAAGAGTTCTTCTCCGAGGATGGCGAAGGCGCAAAAGGAGTCGTCGCGTGGCGTCTGGCAGACTTCGAGCCCCTTTCTCGACCAGAACCACTGGCGGTTCTCGTCGATGATGGAGATCAGGGCGATGGGCAGGTCGAAATACTGCGCGGCCAATGAGGTGATGTGCTCGAAGACCGGATCTTCGATGCCCTCGAAGCAGCGTAAGTCATCGATCAGGGCCTGACGTTCCGGCTCGTTGCTCGGAGTGGGAAGCGAGATGCGCACGGCGAGGCCTGCTGGTGTGATGGCTATGTGTCATCATCCTAGACGACTGTGGATTCGACAAGCGCTCTGTCCGTAACATGGCGTGTTTGCGTTGCCAGAACCAAGCGCGGCGACGAACGGGATGTGCGTCGTTCGGCTTGGCATTCAGACGCGGCTGCTGGCGTTCGGTTCCGTGCCGCTTCGTCACCGCGATCCCACGGCTGTCGCCGGCCAGGCGAGCGTGGGTCGGATCTGGCCATGCCGTTACAGCGGGCGGGCGCTGGCCGCCGCCTGCTGACGTGCCGCAAGCCCTGCCGCTGCGAGCATCATCGCGCCCGCCAGCAGAAAGGTCTGCTGCATTCCCGTGGCGATGGCCGAGGGCGTGGCGAGCGTGAAGGCCTGCGTACCCACGGCGGCCGCGAACAGCGCCCCCATCACTGCTGCACCGGCGATCAGGCCAAGGTTGCGCGACAGGCCGAGCAGGCCGGAGACCGTGCCGCGTTGCGGCGGCGGAACCCGTGCGAGCGTGGCGGTATTGTTGGCCGCCTGAAACAGCTGGTAACCCGGTGTCAGCACCATGATCGCCAGGATATAGCCGACGACGCCGATGGCATTGGGCAGCAGCGCCAGCAGTAGCGAGCCCATGCTCAACAGGCCGATACCGATGGCGAGCACGCGGCGGCTGCCCCAGGCATCGACCAGATGGCCGCTGGGCACGCCACTGAAAATCGAGATCGATGGCCCGAGCGCCATGACCAAGCCTACCTGTGTCGGCGTCAGGCCGAGGCCGAAGCCAAGATAGAAGGGGCCGACCACCAGCGTCGTCATCATCACCGTGGCCACCAGCAGGTTGCTCAGCAGATTGGGCAGCAGCTCGCGGTTCAGCATCGACCAGAGGCTGGCCGGCGCGGCCATATTCTTTCGCGGGTCGTTCGGCAGCAGCGACACGGCCAGGATCAGGGCCAGCAGCGCCAGCGGCACCTGCATCCAGAACAGAGCGCGCCATCCCGCCAGGGGAATCAGCAGGCCGCCCAGTGCCGGCCCGAGCGCCGTGCCCAGGGCCGACGTGGTACCGAGCAGGCCCATGGCCCGGCCAACACGTGCCTCGCTGGTGGTTTGCCGCATCAGGGTCATGCTCAGGGTCATCAGAAAGGCCGCGCCAACGCCTTGCAGCCCTCTTGCGCTCACCAGCAGCCACAGGCTCGGGGCCAAGGCACAGAGCAGCGAGGCGCCGGCGAAGAGGGCGAGCCCCAGTACCAGCATGCGCTTCGCGCCGTGCCTGTCGGCCAGCCGGCCGGCGCTGACCACCGTTAGCGTCAGCGTCGCGAGATAGGCCACCACCACCGCCTGAATCTGCGCGAAGGGGGCCGGGAAGGCTTTGGCCAGTTGCGGTAGCGCGATGTTGGCGATGCTGGTACCGATCGATGCCAGCAACATCGACAGCGCCAGGGTTGCCGTGACGACGGTCTGCGGTTGCCTCGATAACCATGATTTCATCGTATTCATTGCCGTGCCCTCTTGCCGAAATCAGCGTTCGTGAGAAGCTTGCAACTTCAAGCCAGCTTGAGGTCAAGCATGAAATTTCTGGATATCGGAGAGGTGGCGTCACGTAGCGGATTCAAACCCTCGGCGCTGCGTTATTACGAAGACGCCGGGCTGATCAGGTCGGTAGGACGCCTGGGCTTGCGCCGCCAGTTCCCGGCCGAGGTGCTGCTGCAACTGAAGCTGATCGCCATGGGCAAGTCGGCAGGGTTCTCGTTGGATGAGATCGCCGCCATGTTCGGCGCCAACGGCGTGCCGGAGCTGCCGCGCGAGCGCATCCACGCCAGGGCCGATGCCATCGATCGGCAGATCCGCGAGCTGAGTGCGCTGCGCGACACGTTGCGGCATGTCGCCGATTGCCCGGCGCCCTCGCACCTGGAATGCCCCACCTTCCGGCGTCTGGTGGAGGTGGCTGGCAAGCGTGGGGCAAGGCGCGGGAGCCGCAAGCGTGAAATCGGGCCAGGCCCTGGCTGATGTTCAGCTTGCCCGGTAGTTCAGCGGCCGCTTCGACGACTCCGGCAGGGCCAGGCCGCCAGCCAGGGCGACCAGGGCCATGACGATCAGGTAATAGGCCGGCGCCATGCGGTCGCCAGTCTGCTCGATCAGCCAGGTGGCCACCAGCGGCGCGGTACCGCCGAAGATCGTGTAGGCGATGTTGTAGGTAAAGGCCGAAGCGGTGTAGCGCACCCTGGTGGGGAACTGCTCGGAGAGCAGCACCGCCGTCACCACACCGCAGATCACTGCACCGACGGCCAGCAGCATGGCGCCCAGCGCGGAGGGCAGCAGCGCGCCGGAGGTGGCCAGGGTAAAGGCCGGATACACGGCGAAGATCAGCGCCAGGCAGGCGGTGAGAATGGTGCGCCGCCGCCCGACCCAATCCGAATAACGCCCCACGAACGGACATAGCAGCCCGGCGAAGACCAGTGCCATCAGATTGGCCAGCAGCGCGGTGGAACGGCTGGCGCCGCCGACCACCTGCATGTAGGTGCTCAGGTAGGTGCTGAACATGTAGAACGACAAAGCCGTGGCCGAGATGAACGCGCTCAGGCAGACGATGGTGGCGCCATGGCTGCGCAGGGTTTCGCGCAGCGGCGAATGCTCGGGGGCCTGTTCGGCAGCCAGCGCCTGGAAAGCGGGCGACTCGTCCAGGCGCAGGCGCATGTACAGGCCCACCAGGCCCAGCGGCGCGGCGATCAGAAAGGGCAGGCGCCAGCCCCAGGCCTGCATCTGCTCGCTGCTGATCAACTGGTCGAGGCCGAGTACCAGGCCGGCCGCGGCGGCGAAGGCGAGGAAGGTCGACACCGGCACGAAGCTGCCATAACGGGCCTTCTGCTCGGTGGGCGCGTGTTCCATCACGAAGGCGCAGGCGCCGGCGTACTCGCCACCGGCGGAGAACCCTTGCAGGCAGCGCGCCAGCGCCAGCAGCAGCGGGGCGAGCAGGCCGATGCTGGTGTAGGTGGGCAGCAGGCCGATCAGCGTGGTACTGCCGGCCATCATCAGCACAGTGATCGACAGCACGCGCTTGCGCCCGATGCGGTCGCCGAGTATGCCGAAGAAGATGCCGCCCAGCGGGCGCAGGGCGAAGGACACGGCGAACACCGCGAAGGTCTGCAGCAGTGCCAGGGTCGGGTTGCCCGGCGGGAAGAACAGCGAAGCGATGGTCACGGCGAGAAAGCCGTAGACGGCGAAGTCGAACCACTCGACGAAGTTGCCGATGGCGGAGGCGGCGATCACCTTGTGCAAGGTGGCCGGGCTCACTTGCTGGCTGCTGTGGCTGGCATTCATACGACGCTCCTGATCCCTGAATTGGATGGCATCCTGCCAGGTTACGGAGCGAAACCAGCGCTGAACGCCACGCAGACGACGGTGACGTTGCCGTGAGCGACCTTGAACCTGGGGGGAACCGCGCTAGGCCGCAGAAGCAGGCGCGGCTGATACGTCATCGCCTTCTCCAGGCGCTTGCGATACCGGTCTGTACTGAACCAGGATGCAGGCGCTGTTTTCGTTTAATGGAGCAAGGGGGCCACATGTTTTCCCATATCTGCATCGGGGTGAGCGACTTTCCTCGCGCCCTGAGGTTCTACCAGCCGTTGATGGATTTGCTGGGCGTCGAGTTGCGTTTTCTCGACGCGGACAAGCCCTGGGCGGCCTGGCAGTCGAGCCCGGAGCCCCGGCCTCTGTTGCTGATCAGCACGCCTTACGATGGCGCCGCGCACCACCCCGGCAACGGGCAGATGGTGGCGCTGTTGGCGCAGACCCGCGCGCAGGTCGATCAGGCTCACCGGCTGGCGCTCGCCCAGGGTGGGTATTGCGAAGGCGCGCCGGGGCTGCGCGTGCACTATCACCCGGATTATTACGGCGCCTATTTCCTTGACCCCGATGGCAACAAGCTTTGCGTGGTCTGTCACCGGCCCGAGTGAGAGGGGCCTAGTTCAGTGGCTGCGTATCTGGCCAAGGGCGAACGCAATGAGGGCCAGCAGGGCAGCGATACCGGCAAACCAGTGCCCACCCAGTTGCAGCAACGGCATCGTCAGAGCTGATCCGAGGGCGCCGCCAAGGAAGAAACCGGCGATATACAGGCCGTTCAGTCGGCTACGGGCGCTGGTATCGAGTGTCAGCACCTGGCGTTGCGTGGCGACATGGCTGATCTGTACACCGGCATCGATCAGCAGGGCTGCCAGCAACCAGCAGCTCAGCGTTGGCAGGGCGACGCTCAGCAGAAAGCCGCTGGCCACCATCAGAGCACCCAAGCCCCGCAATGCGGTGGAATGGCCCCTGTCGGCAAGGCGGCCGGCCACCGGCGCGAGCAAAGCACCTGCTGCGCCTGCCAGGGCGAACAGAGCAATCCCCTGTGGCTGCAGACCGAAGCGTCCGGCCAGCAGCACTGGCGCACCGACCCAGAACATACTGAATGCTGCGAAAAGGCAGGCTTGTGCAGCACTGCGCTGGAGTAGTTCTGGATACCTGTAGAGAAGTTGTGCCAGGGAAGCGAGCAAGGCCGGATAGCTGAGCATCGAGCTGACTCGACGACGTGGTAAGCGCCGGGCTAGTAGGGCACCAAGCAGACTGACCAACAGCGCGTCCGTAACGAACAGGGCGCGCCAGCCAAATGCATCGGTGATCAGGCTGGCCAGGGGGCGGGCCAGCAAGATGCCCAAGAGCAAGCCGGCGGTGACGCTACCGACGGTACGCCCTCGATCGCTGTCGCTGCTCATGTGCGCTGCCAGTGGCACCAGCAATTGCACCGCGCAGGAGGCCAGGCCCGTACCCAGTGCCGCCACCAGCAGAATGCCAATGCTGCCGGCGCTGGCCATCAGCAGCAGTGTCAGTACCTGCAGGAACGCCAGGGTCAGAACCAGGCGGCGGTTTTCCAGCCGGTCGCCCAGCGGTACCACCAGCAACAGGCCGAGGCAGAAGCCCAACTGGCTGGCGCTCACGGCCAGCCCCGCCTGCCAGGGAGCAACGTCGAGATCAGCGGCGATAGTCGAGAATATCGGTTGGGCCAGATAGCTGCCTGCGGCGAAGGTGCCGCAGGCCAATGCCAGCAGCGCCGTCGATGAGCGGCTGCTACCGGTCAGCGCAAGGCTGCCCGTGCTCATGCGAACCTCCTCAGGCCTGCCGTTGGATCAGGTCGGTGAGTACCGTTTCCAATTCGGTGGTGCCACGTATCGGTGTACCTGCGAAGGCGATCCAGCCTTGATTGAAACCGTCGAGCATCTGCATGCGCGGCAAGGGGTTTTGCATGCCCTGGCTGCGGAAAAGCGCTTCCCAGGTATCGCGCGGTACGCTGCGCGCTTGCACGTCACGCCCTAACAGTCGCCCCAGGCTGGTGGCCAAGTGTTGGGGCGAAATACGCCGTGGCCCTTCCAGTTCGACGATGCGTACTCCTTGCCAGGACTCTTGCAGCAGCATGGCGGCGGTGCGTCCGACATCGGCGGTGGCGACCATCGGCACGGCTTTGTCCAGTGGCTGCAGAAAGCTGTGCAGCACTCCTTCGTCACGCGCCGGGGCGATGTCCCACAGGCTGTTTTCCATGAACCACCCGGCGCGCAGGAAGGTGACCGGCATCGGCAACTGACCGAGCTGTTGCTCCATGTAGCTGAGCTGGCTGAGCAGATTGGACTGGCTGGCCTGAGCGCCGATGGTCGATAGGCACACAACCTTGGCCGGTTGTGCAGCTTCCAGAGCTGAGTACAGGGTAGAGACGATATAGCGGGATTCGAGGAAATCCGGGCTTGGGTCGAAGTTTGGTGGCAGCAACACGAATACTGCTTCGGCGCCGCTAAAGGCGCGGGTCAGCGCGGCCGCGTCGCGCATATCGGCCAGGGCCAGCTCACAGCCCTGGCGTAGCCACTCGCTGCCTTTGCCGGCATCGCGTACCACGGCGCGCACGTTCTTGTCGGCAGCGAGCAGGGTACGGGCCAGGGTGCCGCCGACCTGGCCGGTGATTCCAGTGATCACATACATGGGGATAACTCCGATTGCGACCGGCGGTTGCCGGGTTCGCAGCTAGTCTCTCCTCAGGCAATTGATCAATCGATAACATGAGCGTCATTTCATTGATTACATAAAGGCATTAAAGATGAGTTTCGATGAGCGCACCTTGAGTGGCATGAGTGTGTTCGCCGCCATCGTTGACACTGGCAGTTTCGCGGGGGCAGGCGAGGTGCTGGACATGTCTCAACCCGGCGTCAGCCGCGCGTTGGCGCGGTTGGAAAAGCGCCTGGGGATTCGCCTGTTCGATCGCACCACGCGTTCGGTGACGTTGACCGATGACGGAAGGCGTCTGCATGAACAGGTACTGCCGTTGCTGACGGCACTGGAGGAGGCGGCCAGCTCGATCACCGCGGGTGCACGGGTGGTGCGTGGGCGCTTGCGGGTCAATGTCGACCCCTTCTTCGCCCGCTTGATCCTTGGCCCGCGGCTGGGGGCGTTTCTCGATGCCCATCCGCACTTGGAACTGGAGCTGATCACCCGCGACCGGCTGGGTGACATGGTCGCCGATGGCTTCGACCTGGCGCTGCGTTTCGGCGAGCCGCGTACTTCCAGCCTGGTCGCGCGCAAATTATTGGACACGCGCATCCTGACAGTCGCGGCGCCTTCCTATCTGAAGCGTCATGGTCGCCCCGAGCAGCCGCAGGATCTGAACGGGCATCGCTGCATCCAGTTTCGTGATCCCGAAACCGGGAGGCCATTCGACTGGGAGTTTCACCGTGGTGGCGAGCGTCAGGTGGTGGATACTCGTGGCCAGCTACTGGTCAATGATGTGGGCAGCCTGCACAGCACCTGCCTGGCGGGCTACGGCATCGCCCAGATCATGGCGTTGGGCAGTGACTTGCTGCTGGCGGATGGTCGGCTGGTGGAGTTATTCGCGGATTGGCCGGACGAGCGCTTCCCGCTTTATGCGCTGTATCCGTCCCGGCACAACCCGCCCGCCAAGGTGCGAGCCTTCCTCGATTTCGTGCTGGATCTGGTGGCGACCTGAGCAAGCGGTCGAAGCCGCTGTGGCCGCCTCAACGCGCCAACGGCAAGGCCACGCCGATCAGTACGAAGAGCGTGCCGCAACTGCGGTTGAAGGCGCGGCCGCCGCGTTGCAGCCAGGGCCGCACACGGAAGGCCAGCAGGGCCAGCAGCAGCTCGACTAGGAACTCGACCACGGCGAAGGTGGCTGCCATCACCACGAACTGCACGGCCAGGCCGCGCTGCGGGTCGACGAACTGCGGCAGGAAGGCGCCATAGAACAGGATCACCTTGGGGTTCGACAGCGCCGACAGCAGGCCCTGGCGAAACAGACGGGCGGCGCTGGGGCGCACACCGCTGTCGGCCAGCGTCAGGTTCATCGGCGGGGCGCGCCACAACTGCACGCCCAGCCAGATCAGGTAGGCGCCGCCTATCCACTTGAGCGCCATGAGCGCACTGGGCGCGGCCTTGAGCAGGGCGCCAAGGCCGAACATGGCCAGGGCGATCAACAGGCTGAAGCCGACCACGCCGCCGAGTATGGTGGCCAGCGTCATGCGCGCGCCGTACAGCCCACCGTGGGTCAGCGCCAGCAGGCTGTTGGGGCCGGGCGTCAGTGCCAGGCCGAGGGTGGCGACGAAGTAGACGAGCCAGAGTTCGAGGGCCATGCGGGTCTCCTGTGAGGGCGCGGCCAGTCTATTCGTCGCGGAGGCGCTAATGAAGGCGATCCTTTATCTAGCTCCGAAGCAGCAACGGCAGCCACACCGACACGAGCAGCAGTGCGGCCATGGTGCGGTTGAACAGCAGTAGCCGCGCCGGTTGCCGCAACAGGCGCGCACTGCCGACACCGAGCAGGCCCCAGACCATCAGGCAGGGCGTGGACACCAGCAGGAACAGCGTCGCATAGCCTGCCACGGTGACGAGCGAGGCATGGCCATCGAGGAAGATTGCCGTGACCGACACGGTCATCAGCCAGGTCTTGGGGTTGATCAGTTGCAGGCCGGCGCCCTGGACGAAGCCCTGGCGCCGGTCGACGCTGCGCTGATCCAGGTCGGCCGCATCACGGCGCATCAGCTTGCAGGCCATCCAACTGATCCAGGCGGCACCGGCCCAGGCCATCGCCATCTGCAACAGCGGTGTGCGGGCCAGCAGCTCACCCAGGCCCAGGCCGACCACCAGCAGCATCAGGCTGGCGCTCAGGCTGGCGCCGACCGCGATGGCCAGGGCGATGGCCAGGCCGAAACGGGCGGCGCTGCCGAGTATCAGCAGGTTGGTCGGGCCAGGGGTGATCGAAGCCACCGAGGCGAACAGAAGAAAGGGCAGCCACTGGTTCATGGCTGGGCTCGGGAGGCGGTGAACGGCATGAGGATTCGCTCCATATCGGGGGTATGGTGCGATTGTCCGGCTGCCGGGTTCAGCGGTCTTGAAGCTTTGTGCAGAGGTTGCGATAGGCACCCGGAGTGAGGCCGTTGGCGCGGCGAAACCAGCGGCCCAGGTGGCTCTGGTCGGCGAAACCCAGGTCGTTGGCGACATCCGCCGGCGACGTGCCGATAGCCAGCAGACGGCGGGCGCGCACCAGGCGCAGCTGGATCAGGTAGCCGTGTGGCGCGATGCCGAAGGCGGCCTTGAATGCGCGGCTGAGGCGAAAGCGATCGACGCCACAGACCTGCGCCAGCTCGTCGAGGCCTATGTTCTGGTGAAAGTGCGCATGCAGGTAGTCGCGGGCGCGCAGGGCGACGCTGGCGATCTGCGGGTTGCCTGGCAGGCGCTGGCGCCAGTGCAGGCTGCGCGAGATGCGTTCCAGCAGCGCATCCAGCGCGGCGTCACGCACCATGCGCGGCTCGCCGTCACTCAGTGCTTGCAGAGCATTGGCGATGCACGGCAGCAGGCCGGGGTCGTCCGGTTGGGTGCGCGGCACGCCGGGCAGGCAGTCGCCAGGGGCCTGCTCGAACAGCGCCGGCAGCGCGCGCTGCAGCCAGGCCGGTTCGAGATAGAGCGTGGAGTAGGTGAAGCCGCCCGGCGTTGGCGCATGGCCATCGTGGATGTCGCCGGGCTCGAGGAAGAAGGTCTGCCCCGGCACGCTGCTGAACAGCGCACGGCGGCAATGGAACTGCTGCACGCCCTGTTCGGTGAAGCCGATCAGGTAGCTGTCGTGCCAGTGCGGGTCGTAGGCGTGGCCCTCGAAATGCGCACGGATCACCTCGATGCCGGTATCGGCATCCTGCTTGAGGTCGACCCATGAGTGCGCGTTCATCGCCTGGCTCGCGGTGGAAAGTGGAACGCCTGAGCTTAACCCCTTTGCCGGGCGTGCCTAGAACATTTGTGCAGATGGCAGGGGCTGTGGATAAAACCAAGTGCCTGATCCGTAGGAGCGGCTTCAGCCGAGATATTCGCGGATAAATCCGCTCCTACAGACGCTTGGCAAGCCTGCTTGCGAGCGATGCTCTAGTCGGTCTGGGCGGGATACCAGCGCGGCGTATACACCCACTCGCCGCCATCGGCACGCGGGAAGCGACGGGTCTGGCTGGAGCCGATGATCACCAGGGTGCGCATGTCGACCATCTCCGGCGTCAGCTCGCCGAGGCTGAGGCTGCGCAAGGCTTCTGCCGGGCGGCCGATATCGCGGCCGAGCACTACCAGGGTTTCCGGTTCGCGGTGCTGGCGCAGCAAGTCGAGCGCGCGGCCGAGCTGCCAGGGGCGCGCCTTGGAGATCGGGTTGTAGAAGGCCATGGCCAGATCGGCGATGGCGGCGTGCTGCAGGCGCTTTTCGATCACCGCCCAGGGCTTGAGGTTGTCGGACAGGGAGATCAGGCAGAAGTCGTGGCCCAGTGGCGCGCCGGCCTTGGCGGCGGTGGCCAGGGCGGCGGACACGCCCGGCAGCACTTCCAGCTCGACGCCGTGCCAGGCGTCGTTTTGCGGGCTTTCCAGCGCCTCCATCACGGCGGCGGCCATGGCGAATACGCCGGGGTCGCCCGAGGAGATCATCACCACGCGGCGACCTGTAGCCGCCAGCTCGAAGGCGTGGGCGGCGCGCTGCAGCTCCTCGCGGTTGTCGCTGGGGTGCAGGCATTGATCGGCGCGCAGCGGGCCTGCCATCTTCACGTAGGTGTCGTAGCCGAGCAGGTCTTCGGCCTCATCCAGGGCGCGGCGCACGGCGGGGGTCATATGCTCGGCGGCGCCAGGGCCGAGGCCGACCACGCTCAGCTTGCCGCGACGCTGGCCTAGGCGCTCGATCTCCAGCGGGCGTTCGGCCAGCAGCAGACGCAGGCCTTCGCCGATATGGTGCTCGGGCGGCAGCTCGCTGGTGCTGTGGATAAAGCGCAGCGGCAGTTCCAACTCGGCTGCTGCGGCGTGCAGTTCGGTATTGGCCATCCAGCTTTTGTCCGCCAGCAGGCAGGCCAGCGCTTGCGGCGCCAGCTTGGCAGCGTTCAGCGCTTGTTGCAGGCGAGCGGGCAGGTCGGAGCCGGGGCGGTGGATCAGTGCGGCGGCGCAGCGCGGGTGGATCAGCAGTTCGTCAGGCTGGGCCGGACGTGCCTGTGCGGTGATGTGGATAACCCGGCTGGCGGCGTTATCCACAGGTAGTTGCGCGCTCTCCAGCCAGGGCGCCTGGCCTTCGATGCGTACCGTTTCGCCGCCGAGCAGATCGCTGACGAAGCGCTTGCCCTGTTGCAGGTCGGCCAGGGCGTAGCCGGCCGGCGGTTCCAGCAGGCAGGTGCCGAAGCGCAGTTCGCCACTGGTGGTGATGGCCGGCGCCACGCCCAGGTGTGCGGCGATCTCGCGGGCCAGGCGATTGACCCCGGCCAGGCCACCGAGCAGTGGCACCACGGCGCTGCCGTCCTCGGCCAGGGCCAGCACCGGCGGCTCGGCGCCCTTTTCTGCCAGCAGTGCGGCGAGGCTGCGAATGACGATGCCGGCGGCGCACAGCGCCACCAGCGGTTGGCCGGCGCGATACAGTGCACGTAGGTGCTCGCCGAACTCGTCGTAGTGGCGCTCGGCGCCATCGGCGCGCCCGCGCAGGCCATGGATCACGGCCTGTGGATAAAGCGTCTTGAGGCGTTGTGCGGTGGCCAGCGCGCTGGCGCCGAGGATGACGATGTTCATGCGGTATATCCTGTAGCCCGGATGCAATCCGGGGAATGGGTTTCCCGGATTGCATCCGGGCTACGTGCGATCTGCGGGGTGTGGAACCGCGTAGGGTGGATGACGCTTCACCCATCCACCGGCACGATGGCGGATGAAAAAAGCGTCATCCACCCTACGAAATCCAGGGGCGGCTGGGCCGCACTCCGCTTCAGTTGTGAACGCGCTTCGCGGCTGAAGCCCTCCCACAGGGAATCAATCACCCCCGCCATTTCTGCCCAGGCACCAGAATCATGGAAAAGTACGGCGAATCCATCGGCTCCACCTCGTCCAACGGCACGATTTTCTGATTGGCCATGGTGGCGCGCTCCACGTAATGGGCGCGGCCATCCAGACCCAGCTTGCGCAGCACGCGGCGCACCTTGTCGAAGTTGCGCCCCAGCTTCATCACCACGGCGGCTTCGGCGTCGCGCAGGCGCTGTTCCAGCTCCTCTTCCGGCAGTACGCCGGAGAGCACGCTCAAGCTCTGGTTGCGATACACCAGCGGCGTACCCAGCACCGAGGCGCAGCCGAGCATCGAGCACACGCCGGGCACCACCTCCACCTGGTAGCGGTCGGCCAGGCGGTCGTGCAGGTACATATAGGAGCCGTAGAAGAACGGGTCGCCCTCGCAGATCACCGCCACATCCTGGCCGGCATCCAGCAGCCGGGCGATCTGCTCGGCGCAGGTGTCGTAGAAGTCGGCGATCACATCCTCGTAGGACAGTGGTGGGGCGAGCTTCTCGGTGGTCACCGGGTAGACCAGCGGCAGACGCTGCTGGGTATCGCTCAGGTGCGCCTCGATGATGCCGAAGGCATTACCACCATGGCCGGCGTTGTGTTTGGCCTTGGCCACGAAGTAGGCCACCACTGGCGCCGATCTGAGCAGGCGCAGGGCCTTGAGGGTAAGCAGCTCGGGGTCACCGGGGCCGACGCCGAGGCCAAGCAGACGGCCAGCCATCACTCCACCTCCGAGGCGAGGGCGTTGACCGCCGCCACCGCCATGGCGCTGCCGCCACGCCGGCCCCGCACGATCACGTAGGGCACGCCACGGCTGTCGGCGGCCAGGGCGTCCTTGGATTCCGCCGCGCCGATAAAGCCCACCGGCATGCCGATGATCAGCGCCGGTTTCGGCGCACCGGTATCGAGCATTTCCAGCAGGTAGAACAGTGCAGTGGGGGCATTGCCGATCACCACCACACTGCCTTCGAGGTGTTCGCGCCAATGCTCCAGGGCCACCGCCGAGCGCGTATTGCCGACTTCGCGGGCCAATTCCGGTACGCCGGCATCGTGCAGGGTGCAGATCACCGGGTTGTTGGCCGGCAGGCGCGGGCGGGTGATGCCCTCGGCAACCATGCGCGCATCGCAGAGAATCGGCGCGCCGGCCAGCAGGGCGGCGCGGCCAGCGGCGCCAGCGCCGGGGGAGAAGCGCAGATCCTCCACCACGTCGACCATGCCGCAGGCGTGGATCACCCGCACGGCGAGTTTTTCCAGGTCGGCGGGGATGCCAGCCAGGTTGGCTTCGGCGCGGATGGTGGCGAAGGAGCGGCGGTAGATTTCCTGGCCGTCGCGGATGTAATCAAGCATCGGGGGTTCCTGCGGGGTGTTGGCGGGCGAACCAGGCGCCGGCCTCGTCGATGGTCAGGGCCGGCACCAGCAGACGGCCGAAACCGGGCGCCTCGGGCGTGCGTTGATAGAGTTGGTAATGGTCGGGCGTGCTGGCCAGCAGGGTGTAGGGCTGCACCCGGGCGCTGGCGCAACTGCGCGGGCAGGCGCTGAGGTGCACCTGCGGGCGCGTGCCGCTTGCGCGCAGCAGCTCGGCCAGGTGCAGGGCGTGGTGCTTGCTGTCGGCCAGGCCGCGCGCGCAGGCGGCCGAGCCCGTACAGGCAACCAGGCCGAGCAAGGGCTCGTCGGCCTGGGTGAGCAGGCCCAGTTCCGCCAGCGCCGTCAGCAGCTCGTGGGCCGCGGCCTCGGCCACATTGCCCAGCAGCAGGCCCTGCCAGGGCGTCAGGCGCAACTCGCCGTCGCCATATCGCTCGCTCAGTTCAGCCAGGGCAAACAGTTGTTCGGCATGCAGGCGACCGAGCTGGGCGCCGGCCGCGACCATGTACAGGCCACTTTGCACCTGTGGATAAATACCGGCTGGTGGGCGCATGAGCGTAGCGCTGGGCTGCCAACGGGGCGCTGCCGCTTGCAGGGGGAAATCCAGACGAGCCTGCAAGCGTTGCAACAGCTCGGCTGAGGGTATCTGCGTCAGTAACTGGCGCATGCGCGTCTGTTCGGGCGTGGCCAGTTCGAGAAACAGCAACAGGAGCTGGCGCACCAGTTCGACCGCCTGGCTCGCTTCGATTCGTGCCAGTGGCGCGTCAACCGGGCAGCCGGCCAGACCCAGCAGCAGATGCTGCTCGTCCTCGGCGGCCAGCCACAGGTCATGGGGGTGTTCGCGCATGGCCAGGGCTTCGCCGCCGTCCAGTTGCAGGGCGAACTTGGGCGACAGGGCATGCAGCGCTGGGGTGTCCTGCAGCAGGTCGAGCAACTGGCCGGCCAGCGGGCGCACGTCCATCCGCATGTGCGGGTCGAGGCCGGCGGCGGGGCTGAGCAGCAGGTTGCGCACATCATCGGCGGCCGCCACTCGCGGGCCGAGCCCGGCGCCGAGCAGGGCATCGATCAGCGCGCTTTCCTGGCCGGGCAGTACACCGCGAATCTGCAGGTTGCTGCGGTTGGTCAGCTCCAGCACGCCGCTGGCGCACTGCCGTGCCGCCTGGGCAATCGCGCGGGCCTGGGCACTGCGCAGCACGCCACCGGGCAGCTTGATGCGGCAGATGCCGCCATCCAGCGCGGGGACGATGCGCAGCAGGCCGGGGCAGGCGGAAGGGCGGACGGACGTGGGCAAAGGGTCACCTGTGGCTAACGACGCGGCGACCGAACCAGCGGAATCCACCCACGGGGGATTCCATGGCATCGGTACACCCCGCCCGATGTTGGCACTCGCGACCAGCGTTCGTCGGCAGGTCTCCTGGCTGACAGGTCTTGATCCGCTGCGCCTTCCCGGTTAACAGGCCGTTGAAAAACTACCTACGTTGGCAATACTGCGTTAAAAACGGCCTCGCGTGCGAGCCCAGTCAAAATGCTCATTTACAACACGTAAACTGCGCTTTTTCGGCCGTTTGATTCGCTAGCGCTCACCCTTCGGGCCAGCCGTTGGCTGTTACTCCCATTGGTCGTTGCGCCTTGTCTTGCCTGCCTCGCCTACGTTTTTCAACGGCCTGTTCCCAGTGGCCGATTGCATTGGACTCGCTGTTTACAGTTGCGGGGGCAGCTCGGTCGCGATCAGAGATCGCTCCGGATTCCCTCTTAGGCCCGTTTTATAAGGGGCACCGACGAAGGCTGTATTATGCCCGCTTTGCCCGGCGTCGCGACACGCGCCCTGTCGGCTACTTGCGAGGAAGGTGGATGAAACCCTGGTTGACCCTGGTGGGCATCGGCGAAGACGGCTATCCCGGTCTGGGCAAGGCCGCGCGCCGCGCCCTGCTGGCGGCCACGCGCATCGTCGGTGCGCCGCGGCAACTGGCCTTGCTGCCGCCGTGCATTGGCGGCGCACGGGAAACCTGGCCCAGCCCCTTCGACCTTGCGCCTCTGCTGGCGCGACGTGGCGAGGCGGTGTGTGTGCTGGCCAGTGGCGATCCGATGTTCTACGGCGTCGGCGCCAGCCTGGCGCGCCAGGTGCCTGCCGACGAACTGCGAGTATTGCCGGCGCCGTCCTCGGTGTCGCTGGCGGCGGCGCGTCTGGGTTGGCCGTTGCAGGAAGTGGAAGTGGTCTCCTTGGTCGGCCGGCCCCTGGCCACGCTCAACGGCAAACTCTTCCCCGGCATGCGCCTGCTGGTGCTGAGTGCCGATGGCGATACACCCGCGCAGGTCGCCGACGCCCTGCGCGCGCGTGGTTTCGGCGCCAGCCGCCTGACCCTGCTGGAGCATCTGGGTGGCCCTGAGGAACGCCGCCTCGATGGCCTGGCCGCAAGCTGGAACCTGCCGCGCGGCGCTGACCTCAACCTGCTGGCCATCGAATGCATGGCCGACGCCGGAGCTGTGCTGTTGCCACCGACCTGCGGCCTGCCGGACGACGCCTACCGCCACGACGGCCAACTGACCAAGCGTGATGTGCGCGCGGTTACCCTGGCGCGCCTGGCGCCGCTGCCCGGAGAGCTGCTGTGGGATGTCGGCGCCGGTTGTGGCTCCATCGGCATCGAGTGGATGCGCGCGCACCCGGCCTGCCGCGCCATCGCCATCGAGGCCAACGAGGGACGTCAGGCGCATATCCGCCATAACCGCGATGCCCTTGGCGTGCCCGGTTTGCAACTGGTGGCCGGGCATGCGCCCGAGGCGCTGGCCGGGCTGCCGGCGCCGGATGCCATCTTTATCGGCGGCGGCGTTACTGCATCAGGCGTGCTGGATGCCTGCTGGGCCGCGCTCAAGTCGGGAGGGCGCCTGCTGGCCAATGCCGTGACCATTCAGAGCGAGGCGGCGCTGGTGAATTTTCGTGGGCAGCACGGCGGCGAGCTGCTGCGCCTGGTGGTGGCGCAGGCGCAGCCCTTAGGCGGCTTTGACACCTGGCGCGCGGCGCTGCCGATCACCTTGCTGGCGGTGCGCAAGCCGTGAGTGCGCGCATCCTGCTGCTTGGCGGCACCACCGAGGCGCTGCGCCTGGCGCGCCGGCTGGGGCCGGACACGGTCTACAGCCTGGCCGGCCTGGGGCGGGTGCCGGATGACCTGGCCTGCCGCGTGCGCGTCGGCGGTTTCGGTGGCGCCGAAGGCCTGGCTGCCTTTGTCGCTGCTGAAGGCATTGAGCTGTTGCTGGATTTGACCCACCCCTACGCCGCGCAGATCAGCCATAACGCCGCGCGCGCCGCCGAACTGGCGGGTGTGCCCTGCTGGGCGCTGCGTCGTCCTGGCTGGCAGCCCGGTGCCGATGACCACTGGTGCGAGGTGGACGGCTGGGATGAACTGACCCAGGCACTCGCGCCGTTCTGCAGACCGTTCTTTACCTCCGGGCGTGAGCCGCTGGTGCATCTGCACGAGATCCCTGCGCATCAGCACTGGACGGTGCGCTGCCTGCAGGCCGAGCCGGCGCCGCCGCGCGCCGAGATCATCGGTGCACGCGGGCCGTTCTCGCTGGACGAGGAGCGCGCGCTGTTCGCCCGTATTCGATGCGACGTGCTGGTAAGCAAGAACAGCGGCAGCGCCTCCACTGAGCCCAAGCTGCAGGTGGCGCGTGAGTTGGGCCTGCCGGTGTTGCTGCTGCGCCGTCCCGAGTTGCCGGTGGTCACGCGCCAGTTCGCGGAACTGGATTCCCTGTGGGAGGCGCTAGCCGAATTAGCCGCGTAGGGTGGATCACGCTTTATCGATCCACCGCCTTGGTGGACGTGAAAAGCGACGTCCGCCCTACACGCGCTGTTAGACTGCCGGCCCTTTTGGAGACAGTCATGAGCCAAGCCCCCTACGCCCGCATCCTGTTTATCGGCCCCGGCCTGGGGCGTGGTGCCACCGCCGAGCGTCTGCAGCAGCGCATCGAAACGCTGCTGGGCGAGGCGCATCTGCATGACACGGAGCAGGACGGCTTCTGGCAAGCCATCATTGATGCGCCACGCCCACTGCTGGTGGTGGATCTGGAGCCGCGTGCCGATGCCGCGCACCGCGATTGGCTGCGCGAGCGCATCGCCGAACGCGGTAACGGGGCCGAGGTATTCGTGGTCTGCACGGCCATGGAAGATGCCTGGCTCGATGGCCTGGGCGCGCTGCTCGAACGCCGTGAAGCGCATATTCCCTGCAGCGATGTGCCGCCGGTGCCGGCGCACCATGCCTGGTCGCAGATTCCACCCCATGCGCAGCGCCTGCTGCTGTGCAACGGCCCACGCTGCACGCGCAAGGGCGCGCTGGGCCTGTGGAAAACCCTGCGTCAGCGGCTCAAGGCCGCCGGCAAGCTGGAATGCGCGGGCGGCGTGCATATCACCCGTAGCCAGTGCCAGTTCCCCTGCGACCTGGGGCCCACCGCGAGCCTTTATCCACAGGGTGAGTGGTATGGCATCCAGGATGAGGCAGCGGTGATCCGCCTGGTCGATGAGCGTCTGGTGGCGGGCAGGGCGCTGCCGGAATTGCGTATCGATGAGCTGGGCGGCAACTAGCCGCCATGGTGGACAAGCTGCGCGTTGTCCACCCTACGCCTGAGTCCAACCCACAATGGCCCCGCGCCTTGACTTGAACGGAGGCGGGTGGTCATATCCGCCCCGCTTCAGGTGTCTCACGCCGCCGCGCGTGAGGTGAAACGGGAAGTCGGTTGAAGTCCGACGCTGCCCCCGCAACGGTAAGCGAGCGACCGCATCGAAACGCCACTGTGCGCCACGCGCATGGGAAGGCGATGCGCTCATGACCCTCGCAAGCCCGGAGACCGGCCTGAAGTCGTTATGTCTGGCAACCCGCGGTGGGCGGGCGTTGACTCCAGTAGGGCGCCGCCGTGCCCCTGTCTGCTGTTGCGCATTTCCATCGGATTGCCGTGCCTTTTCCCTGACGATGGAACACTCATGGCGCGCCATTTCCGCTTCAAACAACCGATTCTGACCGTACCGGCCACGGCACCCGCATGCCTGCCTTTCAGGCTGCGAAGGTCGATAATGTTATGTTATAACAATTGCATTTCAGCCCTCGATTCACCGCGTAACAACGGAAGCTCAGCCGTGCGAAACCCCGCTCTTCATTGCGCCTGGTCACTGGCCCTGCTGTTCAGCAGCCTGGCTCTGGCCGACAAGGCTGTCGACTTGCCCGAACTCGATGTCCAGGCCAAGGCCGCCGAAGAGGGCGAGAGCGATCTGCGCACGCCCACCAGCAGTGGTTCGCGCCTTGAGCTCTCGGCCCTGGAAACCCCGGCCAGCACCAGCAGCCTGAGCGGCGCCGAGGTGCGCGGGCGCAACAACCGCAGCGTGCAGGACGCGGTCACCCGCACCCCCGGCATCACCTTTATCGGCACGCCCGGCAACGGCGGCACGGCGCTGTCGGCGCGTGGCTTCACGGGCCATGCGGCGACCATGCAACTCTACGACGGCACCCGCCAGTACGTCGGTGCCGGCACCGTGACCTTCCCGGTGGACACCTGGTCGGTGGCGCGCATCGACGTGCTGCGCGGCCCGGCCTCGGTGCTCTACGGCGAGGGTGCCACCGGCGCGGTGATCAACGTGGTGCCGAAAAAGCCCTTCGCCGGCCCGGTGGAGAATCACCTGCGCCTGGGTTATGGCAGCGATGACCGCCGCCAGGCCGCGCTGGATAGTGGCGGCTCGCTGAGCGATGCGCTGAGCTATCGCTTCACCCTCAACCAGCAGGCCAGCAACGGCTGGGTCGATCGCGGCGATTCCGACAGCCTGGCGCTGAGCGCCGCGTTGCGCTGGGAGGCCAGCGAAGACCTGAGCTTCACCCTGTCCCATGACCAGGGCGAGCAGCACCCGGAGCGCTACCTCGGCACGCCGCTGGTCGACGGCAAGCTTCGCGAGCGCATCCGCGAGCGCAACTACAACGTGGCCAACGCCGATATTCACTACAACGACCAGATCACCCGCCTGGTAACCGACTGGCGCATCAACGACGCGCTGACGGCCAACAACCAGCTCTACTACATCAAGACTCGGCGCTACTGGCGCAACAGCGAAGCCTACCGCTGGCAGCCGGGCGATACGGTCGAACGCGGCGACTTCTGGCGCATCAAGCACAACCAGGAGCAGCTTGGCGACCGCCAGAGCTTCAGCCTCGATCACGCCCTGTTCGGCCTCGACAGCCGCACGGTGGTTGGTGTGGATTACAACCATATCCGCTTCGCCCGCCACCACGACTTCGGCAATACCTTCACTGACAGCGTGCCACTGGGTCAGTCCGGCGGCGGCAGCTATCAGAGCACCGACAGCTATCGTCCACGCGAGCTGAATCTGGCTCGGCAGTTCTCGCTGTTCGCCGAGAACCGCACGCAACTGAGCGAGCGCCTGTCGCTGGTCACCGGCGTGCGCCGCGATCAGGTGCACCTCGAGCGCAGCAACCTGGTCGACGACAGCCGTGTCGACCGCAGCCTCACGGGCGACAACTGGCGTGCCGGGCTGGTCTTCGCCCTGACTCCGGAGCTGTCGCTGTATGGCCAGTACGCCACCAGCACCGAGGGAGTGAGCAATCTGCTGACCTTGAATCCGAGTCAGCAGCAGTTCGATCTGAGTGAAGCCAAGCAGACCGAGATCGGCCTCAAGCAGCTTTTCTGGGGCGGGCAGGGCGAATGGACGCTGGCGGCCTATCACATCGTCAAGGAGAAGCTGCTCAGCCGTGAAACCCCGACTTCGCCTACCGAGCAGATCGGCCGGCAATCCTCCGACGGCCTGGAAGCCTCGTTGGAACTGGCGCTGGGGCGTGGCTGGCAGGTGTCGGCCACCGCGGCTTTCGTGCGTGCCGAGTACGACGATTTCGTCGAAGGCGCTGGCGACCGCAGCGGCAATCGCCCGGTCGACGTGCCCAAGCGCAGCGCCAATCTGTGGCTGAACAAGGATCTCGGCAGCGGCGTGGAGGCCGGCATCGGCGCGCGCTACGTCGATGCGCGCTATGTCGATACGGCCAATACCGAGAAGGTGCCGGGTTACACGGTGGTCGATGCCAATATCGCCTGGCAGGTGCTGAGCGACGTGCGTCTGGGCCTGGAGTTGAATAACCTGTTCGACCGCCAGTACGCCACCAGTGCCAGCAGTGATGGTGAGCAATGGTATCTGGGTGCGCCGCGTTCGCTGTTCGTCACCGCTGACTACCGCTTTTGAAGTGCGCGGGGGGAGAGGTTCCGTGTCAGTGATTAGCACCTCCGGCTGGTCTTTCAGCCTGTTCTCGACGCCGCCGAGCCAGCGCACGGCGGCACCCGAGCCGCGCTTGCGCATCCGAGACCTGGCCTGGTCGCCGGACGGCCGGCGCGCCTTGCTCGAGGCCATCGACCTGGAGATCGGCGATGGCGAGCTGCTCGGCCTGATCGGCCCCAACGGCAGCGGCAAGACCAGCCTGCTGCGCTGCGCCTATCGCTTCCAGCGGCCTTGCAGCGGCAGCGTCGAGCTGGGCGGCGAGGCGCTGTGGCAACGCCCGCCGCGCTGGAGCGCGCAGCGCGTGGCGGTGGTGTTGCAGGAGTTCCCGCAGGACTTCGGCCTGCGCGTGCACGAGGTGGCGGCCATGGGCCGCACGCCGCACAAGGGGCTGTTCGACGGCGATGATGGCGAGGATCGACGCTTGGTGGATGAGGCGCTGGCGCGTGTGGGTCTGAGTGAGCGCGCGCAGCAGGATTTCGCCCGCCTGTCCGGCGGCGAGAAGCAGCGCGCCTTGCTCGCCCGCGCCCTGGTGCAGCAACCGCAACTGCTGATTCTCGACGAGCCGACCAACCACCTCGACCCGCGCTACCAGATCGAACTGCTACGGCAGATCAAATCGCTGGGCCTGGCGACCTTGGCCAGCTTTCATGACCTCAATCTGGCGGCGGCCTTCTGCGACCGCCTGTGCGTGATCGACCAGGGCCGCCTGGTGGCCGTCGGCACGCCCGCCGAGGTGCTTACCGCCGAGCTGCTGCAGCAGGTGTTCGGTGTGCGCGCGTTGGTCGACACCCATCCGCTGGCGGGTTATCCGCGTATTACCTGGATCCTTTGATGAAGCGCTCACCCACGGCTGAACCTGTAGGAGCGAGCTCTGCTCGCGAACTGTGGGAAAAGACAAAAGCTTCGCGAGCAAAGCTCGCTCCTACACTGGTCGGTGCAATCCTGTTGCCGCTGATCAACCCCGCCTGGGCCGTCACCGTCACCAGTTGCGACCGCCAGGTGAGCATCGACCAGCCGCCGCAACGCGCGGTCAGCCATGACGTCAATATGACCGCCATGCTCCTGGCTCTGGGCCTGAAAGAGCGCATGGCCGGCTATACCGGCATCAGCGGCTGGAAGACCCTCGATGCGAGCATGCGCACGCAGCTCGATGGCCTGCCCGAACTGGCCGCGCGTTATCCCTCGCTGGAAAACCTGCTGGGCGCTGGCACCGACTTCGTCTTCGCCGGCTGGAACTACGGCATGCGCATCGGCGGTGAGGTGACGCCGGCCAGCCTGGCGCGCTTCGGTATCCCGGTGTACGAGCTGAGCGAGTCCTGCGCCCATGTCATGCCGGGGCGCGTTGCCAGCCTCGACGATGTCTACACCGACTTGCGCAACCTGGGACGCATCTTCGCCGTCGAGGATCGCGCCGAGGCGCTGGTGCAGGGCATGCAGGCGCGGGTGGCGGCGGTGCAGGCACGCCTGGGTGAGCAGCCGATGCGACCACGGGTGTTCGTCTACGACAGCGGTGAAGACCTGCCTTTCAGCGCCGGGCGCCAGGGCATGCCGCAGCCGCTGATCGAGGCGGCCGGTGGGCGCAACGTGATGGACGGCGTGGCCGGTAGCTGGATCAAGGTGGGCTGGGAGGCGGTGGTCGAGCAAGACCCTGAGGTCATTCTGATCGTCGACTACGGCGAGCGCACGGCGGCGCAGAAGCGCGACTTCCTGTTGCAACACCCGGCGCTGCAGGGCGTCACGGCGATTCGTGAGCAACGCTTCGTGGTGCTGCCGTATCTGGCGGTGACGCCAAGCCTGGATAACGCCGCCGCCATCGAGACGCTGGCCGCCGCGCTGCACCCGGAGGCTTTCGCCCGGTGAGTCGCTATCGCCTGCTGTTGCTCGGGCTGGCCACGCTACTGGCGCTGTCCTGCGCCTGGTCGCTGGCCTTCGGCGCGGCGCGGGTGGAGCTGGATCAGGTGCTGGCGATTCTCGGCCAGCACCTGTTCGGCATGGCGCCCGAGGTGCCGGTCAGCAGCGGCCAGGACAGCATCGTCTGGCAACTGCGCGCGCCACGGGTGCTGCTTGGTGCGCTGGTGGGCGCCGGGCTGGCGCTGGTGGGTACGGTGCTGCAGGCGGTGACGCGCAACCCGTTGGCCGACCCGCACCTGCTTGGCGTCAGCTCTGGCGCGGCCTTCGGCGCGGTGATCGTGGTGCTCTACCTGGGCGAGTTCGCCGGGTTGCTCAGCCTGCCGCTGGCGGCCTTCGTCGGCGCGCTGGCGAGCATGCTGCTGGTGCTGGCCATCGCCAGCCGGGGCGGACGCCTGGAGAGCGACCGCCTGCTGCTGGCCGGGGTGGCGGTGTCGTTCGTGATGATGGCGGCGAGCAATCTGCTGCTGTACCTGGGCAACCCGCATGCGGCCAGTTCGGTGCTGTTCTGGATGCTCGGCGGCCTCGGCCTGGCGCGCTGGGAACTGCTCTGGCTGCCGGCGCTGTGTCTGGCCCTGGCAATGGCCGTGCTGCTGGGCCTGGGCCGCGCGCTGAATGCGCTGATGGCCGGCGAGCAGAGCGCGGTGAGCCTGGGCCTGGAGCCCCGGCGGGTGCGCCTGCTGGTGTTCGTGGTGGCCTCCCTGCTCACCGGGGTGCTGGTGTCGCTGTCCGGCGCCATCGGCTTCGTCGGCCTGATGCTGCCGCACGTGGCGCGCTTTCTGGTGGGCGCCGAGCACCGCCGTGTGCTGCCGGTGGCAGCGCTGCTGGGGGCGCTGTTCCTGGTCTGGGTCGATGTCGCGGCGCGCACCTGGCTGGCGCCGCAGGATCTGCCCATCGGCATCGTCACCGCCGCCATCGGCGGGGTGTTCTTCGTCGCCTTGTTGCGTCGCCGCTAGCAGGCTGTTGAATAACTACCTGCGTTGGCAATACTGCGTTAAAAACGACCTCAAAATGCTCATTTACAATACGTAAACTGCGCTTTCTCGGTCGTTTTTGCCTTGTCTTGCCTGCCTCGCCTACATTTTTCAACGGCCTGCTAGTCGCCGGGATCGAACCAGGCCGGACTTATTCGGTCATCTGCTTGAGGTTCCATCACAGCTGATCAGGAGGGACGACCATGCTCGCGCAACTGCCCACCGCACTTCGGGATCTGCAACTGCCGCTGCGTCTGAAACTGTGGGACGGCAAGCAGATGGATCTGGGGCCGAAGCCCCGGGTGACGCTGGTGGTCAAGGATCCCAGCCTGGTCAGTCAACTGGCTCACCCCAGCCTGGATGCCCTGGGCGCTGCCTATGTCGAAGGCCGGGTGGAGCTGGAAGGTCCCATCGATGCGGCCATCGAGGTGGGCGATGCGCTGAGCAGCGCGCTGCTGGGTGACGACAGCGCGCCGGTGGAGCTGCACACGGCCCACGACAAGCACAGCGACGCCGAGGCCATCAGCTACCACTACGACCTGTCCAACGAGTTCTACCGGCTGTGGCTGGATCGCGACATGGTCTACTCCTGCGCCTATTTCGAGAGCGGCGAGGAAAGCCTCGACCAGGCCCAGCAGGCGAAGATGCGCCATCTGTGCCGCAAGCTGCGCCTGCAACCAGGGGAAAAGCTGCTCGACGTGGGTTGCGGCTGGGGCGGCCTGGCGCGCTTCGCCGCACGCGAGTTCGAGACCGAGGTGTACGGCATCACCCTGAGCCAGGCGCAGCTGGAGCTGGGCCTGCAGCGCGTGGCCGAGGAGGGCCTGAGCGAGCGGGTGACCCTGGAGCTGCTGGACTACCGTGACCTGCCGCAGGATGGCCGCTTCGACAAGGTGGTCAGCGTTGGCATGTTCGAGCACGTCGGTCACGCCAATCTGCCGCTGTATTGCCAGCGTCTGTTCGGCGCGGTCAAGGCTGGCGGGTTGGTGATGAACCACGGCATCACCGCGCGTTTCACCGATGGCCGCCCGGTCGGTCGTGGTGCGGGTGAGTTCATCGACCGCTACGTGTTCCCCCAGGGCGAGCTGCCGCATCTGGTGACCATCGCCCAGGCGATCAGTGAGGCGGGGCTGGAGGTCGTCGATGTCGAGAGTCTGCGCATGCACTATGCGCGCACCTTGAAGTTGTGGAGCCAGGGGCTGGAGCAGCAACTGGACAAGGCCGCGCAGTGGGTGCCGGCCAAGGCCCTGCGCATCTGGCGCCTGTACCTGGCCGGCTGCGCCTACGGCTTTCAGCATGGCTGGATGAACCTGCACCAGATCCTCGCGGTGAAGCCGCAAGAGGATGGCAGCCATGATCTGCCCTGGACCCGCGCTGACCTTTACGTCTGATGCAGTAACATGCGGCTCGTGCCCACCTCACGAGCCGCCCCATGCACCTGCTGCAACGCCACCGCTATCGTGTCCCGTTGATCGTTCTGGCGATCCTCGTCGGCCTGCTGCTGAGCGCCTGGCTGGGCGGGCGCTATGCCGAGCGGCACATCTGGGCCGAGCGCAGCGTCGAGGCGCGTGGCCAGTTGCAACTCTACGCCCAGTCGATTCGCACCCTGGTCGAACGCTTCAGCTCGGTGCCGGAGTTGCTGTCGCTGGACAGCGACATCAAGGCCTTGCTGCGCACGCCCCATGACCGGCAGTTGCTCCAGGCCCTGAACCTGCGCCTGGAGCGGCTCAATGCGGCGGCCGGCTCCACCGTGCTGTACCTGCTCGACAAGCACGGCGACACCCTGGTGGCCAGCAACTGGCGCGACTGGAGTAGCTTCGTCGGCAACAACTACGCCTTTCGCCCCTACTTCCAGGATGCCCTGCGCAACGAAGGCGCGCGCTACTTCGCGGTGGGGGTGACCACCGGCATTCCCGGCTATTTCCTCTCCCATGTGGTGCGTGACGACGATGGCAGCCTGCTCGGCGTCCTCGCGGTCAAGCTGGAGTTGGAGGAGTTGCAGCGCGAATGGGTCGGCCAGCCTGGCGTGCTGCTGGTTGCCGACAGCTACCAGGTGGTGATTCTGAGCAATAGTCCGGCCTGGCGCTTCCGTGCCCTGCAGCCGCTGAACGAGGCCGCGCGGGCCGAGCTGGTGGAGGTGCGCAAGTATGCCGAACAGTCGCTGCAACCGCTGCCCCGCCTGTTGCATCGGCGCATCGCCGAGGATGCCGAGTGGGCGCGGGTCGATGGCCCCGACGGTAACAAGGACTATCTCGTGCAGCGACTGGCACTGCCTGAGGAAGGCTGGACCCTGTACCTGCTCAGCGAGCCGTCCGGCCTGGCCGACAGCGTGCGCAGCTATCGCCTGGCTGCTGCCGGGGTGTGGACGACCCTGGCCTTCCTCCTGCTGTTCCTGGCCCAGCGGCGCAAGAACCTGCGTTTGCAGGCTGACATCCGCGAGCGCCTGGAACGCGAGGTGGAGCTGCGCACCTCTGAGCTGCGCGAAGCCCAGGAGGGCCTGGTGCATGCCGCCAGGATGGCCGCGCTGGGGCAGATGTCGGCAGCCCTGGCCCACGAGATCAACCAACCGCTGACCGCCTTGCAGATGCAGCTCGGCAGCCTGCGCCTGCTACTCGACAGCGGCAAGGCGGAGGCGGTGCGCGAGGGCCTGCAGCGCGTCGACGGCCTGCTGCAACGCATGGCCGCGCTGACCGGCCACCTCAAGACTTTTGCGCGCAAGAGCCCGGCCGGCTTGAGCGAGCGCCTGCGCCTGGTCGACGTGCTGGAGCAGGCGCTGCAATTGCTGGCGCCACGCATGCGCAGCGAGCAGGTGGAGCTGCGCCGCGAAGTGGATGCCGGGGCGCAGGTGCTGGGCGACGCCATTCGCCTCGAACAGGTGATCCTCAACCTGCTGCACAACGCCCTCGATGCCATGGCCGAATGCGCGTCGCGGCGGCTGCTGGTGCGCATCGTCCGCGACGGCGATGAGTGCGTGCTGAGCGTCGAGGACAGTGGCGGTGGCATCGCCGAAGAGGCGCTGGGGCACGTCTTCGAGCCCTTCTTCACCACCAAGCCGGTGGGGCAGGGGCTGGGGCTCGGGTTGGCGGTGTCCTATGGCATCGTGCGCGATCTCGGCGGCACGCTGGAAGCGCACAATGGCGAGCTGGGCGCCGTATTCACCCTGCGCCTGCCCGCCGCGCCGTAGGGTGCGCCGTGCGCACCACAACCATCGATGCGCCATGGGTTATGCCTCTGCGCTATGACATTACCGCTGCGCGCAGCGCACCCTACGGTCTGTCGCCGTTGCGCCGAGGGTGACGCTCGTCACACCCAGGGTTGCTCCCCTGGATTTCATCCGGGCTACACTGCCTGCCATTCTCGAGAGGAGGTGGCATGAGCGGTCAGGTCATAGTGGTCGACGACGAGGCGGCGATTCGCGAGGCCGTGCAGCAATGGCTGGAGCTGTCCGGTTTCACCGTGCGTGCCTGCGCCAGCGCGGCCGAGGCCCTGGCAGCGGTGGATCGGGATTACCCCGGCATCGTCGTCAGCGATGTGCGCATGCCCGGCAGCGATGGCCTGCAACTGCTCGACAAGCTCCTGCAGATCGACCACGACCTGCCGGTGATCCTCATTACCGGCCATGGCGACGTGCCCATGGCCGTGCAGGCGCTGCGCAACGGCGCCTATGACTTCATCGAGAAACCCTTCGCCCCCGAGCGCCTGCTCGACAGTGTGCGCCGGGCGTTGGACAAGCGCCGGCTGGTCTGCGAGAACCGCCTGCTGCGTCAGCAGGTGGCCGACAAGAGCCGTATCGAAAGCCAGTTGATCGGCATTTCCCGGCCCATGGAAAATCTGCGCCGGCAGATCCTCGAACTGGCCGGCACCTCGGTCAACGTGCTGATCCGCGGTGAAACCGGCAGTGGCAAGGAACGCGTGGCGCGCTGCCTGCACGACTTCAGCCCGCGTGCCGACAAGGCTTTCGCCGCGCTCAACTGCGCGGCTATTCCCGAGAGCATCTTCGAGAGCGAGCTGTTCGGCCACGAGAGCGGTGCCTTCACCGGCGCCCAGGCGCGGCGCATCGGCCGTATCGAACATGCCGACGGCGGCACCCTGTTCCTCGACGAGGTGGAGAGCATGCCGCTGGCGCAGCAGGTCAAGCTGCTGCGCGTGCTGCAGGAGAAGACCCTGGAGCGTCTGGGCTCGAACAAGAGCATCAAGGTGGATCTGCGGGTGATCAGCGCGGCCAAGCCGGATCTGCTCGATGAAGTGAAGGCCGGGCGTTTCCGCGAAGACCTGGTGTATCGCCTCAACGTCGCCACCCTGCACATTCCGCCGCTGCGCGAACGCCGTGAGGACATCCCGCTGCTGTTCGAGCACTTCGCCCAGGAAGCGGCGCATCGTCATGGCCGCGAGGCGCCGCCGCTGGCGCCCAGCGAACTGGCCTACCTGCTCGGCCACGACTGGCCGGGTAACGTGCGTGAGCTGATCAACGCCGCTGAGCGCCATGCTCTGGGCCTGTCCAGCCCCTCGCCGGACGAGCGTTTTGCCGGTCAGGCGCTGGCCGAGCAGATGGAAGCCTTCGAGGCGCGTTGCCTGCACAACGCCCTGTTGCAGTGCCAGGGCAACATCGCCGCCGTAATGGAGATGCTGCAACTGCCGCGCCGTACCCTCAACGAAAAGATGCAGCGCCATGGCCTGTCACGCAGCGACTATCTGCCTGCCGGCGAGGAGTAGCGGGCGCACCCCAGGGGCTGGTGACCCGTCGTAGCCCGGATGCAATCCGGGGCTGGTTTCGCACCGATTTCCCGGATTGCATCCGGGCTACTCGATAGGCGGATTTTTGCCGACTCTGTCACGAATGTAAGCGGTTTCCCGCTTAGTGACCCCTTGGTCTTTCGATAAAACCCCCTCTATCTCGGGCGTTTCAGGCCCTGGCACGGCATCTGCTATAGCCAAGTCAGCCGCGCTGCATCCTGCCGACGTGGCGACCATAAGAACGACAAGAGGTCAGCCCATGCACTGCCATGCCCTTCGCACCATGCCGCCTGTATTGCCGAGCATGGGCCGCCATCCGAGCGCCTTCGCTGCGGTACTTGTCCGACGCTACACCCTGCGCCGCTGATCGCGCGGTGCGACGCTGCCCGCCGCGTGTCGCGATGGGCATCGTCTAGAGTGAACCTCTGCATAAAGCCATAACAACGACGGAGATACTTCCATGCGACTGACCAAGAAACTCGGCCTTTTCGCCGCTGCTGCGGCCCTCACTGCCAGCACTGCCGTGCTCGCTGCCCCGACCTTCATCAACATACTCACCGGCGGTACCAGCGGTGTGTACTACCCCATCGGTGTTGCGCTGTCGCAGATCTACAGCACCGGCATCGAAGGCTCCAAGACCTCGGTACAGGCCACCAAGGCCTCGGTGGAGAACCTCAATCTGCTCCAGGCCGGCCGTGGTGAGCTGGCGCTGGCCCTCGGCGACTCGGTAGCCGATGCCTGGAACGGCGTGGAAGACGCCGGCTTCAAGACTCCACTGAAGAAGCTGCGCGCCATCGCCGGTACCTACCCGAACTACATCCAGATCGTCGCCAACGCCGATTCCGGCATCAAGACCCTGGCTGACCTCAAGGGCAAGCGCATCTCCGTGGGCGCGCCGAAGTCCGGTACCGAGCTCAACGCGCGCGCCATCTTCAAGGCCGCCGGCCTGAGCTACAAGGACATGGGCACCGTGGAGTTCCTGCCCTACGCCGAGTCGGTGGAGCTGATCAAGAACCGCCAACTGGACGCCACCCTGCAGTCTTCCGGTCTGGGCATGGCGGCCATCCGCGACCTGGCCTCGACCATGAAGATCAACTTCGTTTCGATTCCGGCTGACGTCACCGCCAAGATCGGCAACGCCGCCTACCAGCCGGCGACCATCCCGGCCGGCACCTATGACGGCCAGGACGCCGACGTACCCACCGTGGCCATCACCAACATCCTGGTGAGCCATGAAGGCGTGTCCGACGAGGTGGCTTACCAGATGACCAAGCTGATGTTCGACAACCTCGACCGCCTGGGCAACGCCCACTCCGCGGCCAAGGACATCAAGCTGGAAAACGCCGCCAAGAACCTGCCGATCCCGCTGCACCCGGGTGCCGAGCGTTACTACAAGGAAGTCGGCGCGCTCTGATGCTTGCTTGCCGGTAGAGCGACGAGCTGCCCCCTCTCTCCTTTGGGGAGAGGGGAGTAAAAGCTCCCCGCCTGCCGGCTCTTCAGCTCGGCGCAGAATCGCGAATAAAACCGGCGTTCACAGGCGGTGGGTTTTGTTGGCGACTCTGTCTCCGCATCCTATGTAGTCATGAGGTTTGCACTCCATGAGTGATCAGAACAACGACCTGGCCGCCAGCCCTTCGGACTGGCCCAAGGCACTCTTTGCCGTTGCGCTGCTGTTTTCCATCTTCCAGATCATCACGGCCGCCTTCCACCCGGTATCGACCCAGGTGCTGCGTGCGGTGCACGTGGGCTTTTTGCTGCTGCTGGTGTTCATCAGCTACCCGGCGCTCGGCAAGGGCCGTCCCTGGCAGCCGCTGGCCTGGCTGCTGGGCCTGGCCGGCATGGCCACGGCTTTCTACCAGTGGTATTTCGAGGCGGATCTGATCCAGCGCTCGGGTGACATGACCAGTACCGACATGATCATCGGCCTGACCCTGATCGTGCTGGTGTTCGAGGCCGCGCGGCGGGTCATGGGCATCGCCCTGCCGATCATCTGCGCGCTGTTCCTCGCCTATGGCCTGCTCGGCCAGTACCTGCCGGGCGACCTGATGCACCGGGGTTATGGCCTCGACCAGATCGTCAACCAGCTCTCCTTCGGCACCGAAGGCCTGTACGGCACGCCGACCTATGTGTCGGCCACCTACATCTTCCTGTTCATCCTGTTCGGCGCCTTCCTCGAGCAGGCCGGGATGATCAAGCTGTTCACCGATTTCGCCATGGGTCTGTTCGGCCACAAGCTGGGCGGCCCGGCCAAGGTGTCGGTGGTGTCCTCGGCGCTGATGGGCACCATTACCGGCTCCGGCGTGGCCAACGTGGTCACCACCGGCCAGTTCACCATCCCGCTGATGAAGCGCTTCGGTTATCGCCCGGCCTTCGCCGGTGGCGTCGAGGCCACTTCGTCGATGGGCAGCCAGATCATGCCGCCGATCATGGGCGCCGTGGCCTTCATCATGGCCGAGACCATCAACGTGCCGTTCTTCGAGGTGGCCAAGGCGGCGCTGGTTCCGGCGTTGCTGTACTTCGGCTCGGTGTTCTGGATGGTGCATCTGGAGGCGCTGCGCGCCAACCTGCGCGGCCTGCCCAAGGACGAATGCCCGAACCCGTGGAAGGCCGTGCGCGAGCGCTGGTTCCTGCTGATCCCGCTGGTCATTCTGGTCTACCTGCTGTTTTCCGGGCGCACGCCGCTGTTCTCTGGCACCGTCGGCCTGGCGCTGACCGCCATGGTCATCCTCGGCTCGGCGATCATCCTGCAGGTGTCGTCCAAGGCCATGCGCTTCGCCTTCTGGATCGCCCTTGGCGTGCTCTGCGCCGGCTTCTTCCAGCTCGGCATCGGCGTGGTGTTCGGCGTCATCGCGGCGCTGGTGGCGGTGTGCTGGTTCGTCAAGGGCGGCCGCGACACCCTGACCCTGTGCCTGCACGCACTGGTCGAAGGTGCACGGCATGCGGTGCCGGTGGGTATCGCCTGCGCCCTGGTCGGGGTGATCATCGGCGTGGTGTCGCTGACCGGGGTGGCGTCCACCTTCGCTGGTTACATCCTCGCCATCGGCCAGGACAACCTGTTCCTGTCGCTGGTGCTGACCATGCTCACCTGCCTGGTGCTGGGCATGGGCATCCCGACCATCCCCAACTACATCATCACCAGCTCCATCGCCGCACCGGCGCTGCTGGATCTGGGCGTGCCGCTGATCGTCTCGCACATGTTCGTCTTCTACTTCGGCATCATGGCCGACCTCACGCCGCCGGTGGCGCTGGCCTGCTTCGCCGCCGCGCCGATCGCCAAGGAGCGTGGGCTGAAGATCAGTCTGTGGGCGGTGCGTATCGCCGTGGCCGGTTTCGTCGTGCCGTTCATGGCGGTCTACTCGCCGGCACTGATGCTGCAGGGCGACAGCCTGCTGGCGACGCTCTACGTCATCTTCAAGGCGGTATTGGCCATCGGTCTGCTCGGCGCGATTTTCACCGGCTATCTGCAGGCCAAGCTGAGCTGGTGGGAGCGCGTGCTGGGCTTCGCCGCCGGTGCCAGCCTGATCCTGGCCACACCGTCGAGTGACGAGATCGGCTTCGCCCTCAGCGCGCTGTTCATCGGCCAGCATCTGTGGCGCGCGCGGCGTGCCCAGGTGGCGACGGCGTGATCGGCCTGTGCCTGGGGATGGCCGGCGTGGTGTGGGCGTCGCTGCCCACGCCCGCGTTCACCCTGGCCTGGAACCACAGCATCGAGAAGATTCGCTGGGAAGAGGATTACCGCGTCACCGCCGAGGGCCTGGTGCTCGGTGAGGCGCGGGTCAAAGGCTCGGGCGCCGGGATGGAGATTCCCGACGGCGCCGAACTGCGCAATGGCAGCTGGCATTACCGCCGCCAGCTACCGCCCTTGCAACCCCTGCGCGTTGGGCGCACGCCCGAAGCAGGGGATTACCAACTCTGTATCGACCAGCGTTGTCGCCCGATGAGCGACTGGCTCGGCCCGCCAAAAGCGAGCCAGCCGGCGTTGGAACTGTGGAGCTGTGAGCTGGGCTCCCCCGCACCTGAGGCGGGCTAGGTTCGCAACACGAACCAGGCTCCCGGCGCCACAAGCGTCGGAGAAAAAAGAAGAGAACCCCCATGCGGCGTGAGCCTATGGGGGTTTTGTTCGTCAGGGCATTGGGCGCGGACGGTGATATCTGATAATGGCTCCAATATGTGAATAATTCTTATTGACTGGCAAAGAGTCTGCTGTAAGAATTTTGTCGATAAATATTAGCATTCGCGATAAGGCCAATGCCTGCCAGTGAGGCACTTGCTGCACAAGGGACTGCCAGCGGCTATCGACAGCGCATCAGGAGAAGTCCCCTTGTTCAGCACCAAGACCCAACTGGCCGTGGCGATCGCGGCTGCCTGCCATTTTCCCCTCGCTCTGGCCGACGATCAGGCGCCTCTGGAATTGGACGCGCAGAGCGTCATCGGCAGCGCCGAGGCGAGCGCTTCGGAGAGTTACAAAGGCAAGCGCAGCAGCGCCGCGACCAAGCTCGATCTGACCCCGCGGCAGACGCCGCAGGCGGTTTCCACCCTCACCGAGGCGCAGTTGCGCGACTTCCAGCTCACCAGCGTCAATGAGGCACTCAAGGCCGTGCCCGGCGTGCAGGTGCAGGAAGTCGAGACCGACCGCACCTACTACACCGCGCGTGGCTTCGACATCACCAACTTCCAGTACGACGGCATCTCCGTGCCCTTCGTCTACGGCAACGTCGAGGGTGATCTGGACACCGCCATGTACGAGCGGGTGGAGGTGGTTCGCGGTGCCAACGGCCTGATTTCCGGCACCGGCAACCCCTCGGCGACGGTCAATTTCGTGCGCAAGCGGCCCACGGCGATCCCCCAGGCGCGCGTCGATCTCACCGCCGGTTCCTGGGACAAACGGCGCATCGACACCGATGTGGCCGGCGCGCTCAATGACGCCGGCACCGTGCGCGGGCGCCTGGTGTACGCCAACGAAAACAAGAACTCCTACCTCGACCGCTACTCGCGCGAGAAGAACGTATTCCATGGCGTGCTGGACTTCGATCTGGACGCCGACACCGTCTTCACCCTCGGCCATACCCTGCAGACCAGCGATGCCAATTCGCCGATGTGGGGGGCGTTGCCGCTGAACTACAGCGACGGCTCCAAGACCCATTACTCGCGCTCCACCAGCACCTCGGCCGATTGGGCCTACTGGGACGTCAAGGAAAACCGCAGCTTCGCCGAGCTGGCCCACAGCTTCGCCAACGAATGGCAAGCCAAGGCCGTGCTGACGCGGGTGGAGAAGAAGGGCGATGGCTCGCTGTTCTACATGGCGGGCACGCCGAACAGGGAGACCGGCCTGGGGCTGACCAGCTATCCGTCCGAGTACAAGGACGAAAACAAGCAGCTGATCGTCGATCTGCAGGCCAGCGGCCCATTCAGCCTGGCGGGTCGTGAGCATCAAGCCAGCCTGGGTGCCAGTTGGTCGCGTTCGGAGATGAACGATATCTCCTACTACGATTCCACTACCGGCAGCGCGCTGCCGCCCTTGGAGCAATGGCACGGCCATATCGGCAGACCCTTGAACGATCGCCCGACGCGGGGCAGTGATTTCACCGACCGCATGAAGAGCGTCTACGGCGCTGCGCGCTGGAGCCTGACCGATGACCTGAGCCTGATCACCGGCACCCGGGTAGTGGATGTCAGCAGCAGTGGCGAAAGCTACGGTGCGGCCAAATCCTTGAAGAACAGCGGCAAGGTGGTGCCCTATGCCGGCGTCGTCTACGACCTCAACGAGCAGTATTCCGTCTACGCCAGCTACACCGAGATCTTCAGCCCGCAGACCAAGACCGATATCAGCGGCTCGCGCCTGGCGCCGCTGGAAGGGGTGAACTACGAGGTCGGCATCAAGGGTGAACTGTTCGACGACCAGGTCAATGTGGCCCTGGCGGTGTTTCGCACCGAACAGGACAACTTCGCCAACCAGGCGGGAACCATCGGCGGTCGCGCCTACTACAACGCCGTCGAAGGGCTGACCAGCGAAGGTTACGAGCTGGAGTTCTCCGGCGAGCCGGTAGAGGGCTTGCAGCTCAGCGCCGGTTACACCTTCGTCGACATCACCAATGCCGACGGCTCACATGGCGTGACCTATTCGCCCAAGCACATGGTCAAGGCAGCGGCTACCTACCGTGTGCCAGGGCTGGAAAAGCTCAAGGTGGGTGGCGCCATGCGTTGGCAGAGCGATATCCGCAACGGTATCGCCGAGCAGGATGCCTATGGCCTGGTCGACCTGATGGCCAGCTACGACATCGACCGCAACTGGAGCGTTTCGGCCAACCTCAACAACGTGACCAACGAAAAGTACCTGACCAGCCTGTACTGGACTCAGGCCTATTACGGCGCGCCGCGTAATGTCAGCGCCACCCTGACCTGGAAGTACTGAGCGAACGGGTCGCTGGTGCAGCGGCCCGCTCGTTCGACGAGAGATTGTCATGCGCCCGATTCTGGTACTGCTGCACCGCTGGTGCGGCCTGTTCATCGCCCTGTTCCTGTTCACCGCCGGCCTGACCGGCGCCGTCATCTCCTGGGATCACGAACTGGACGAATGGCTCAACCCGCAGCTGTTCGATGCGCAAAGCGCAGAGCCAGCGCAGGATCCGCTGCAACTGGCCGATGCCCTTGAGGCGCGCGACCCACGGCTGCAGGTGAGTTTCATGCCGCTGGCGCTGGAGCCTGGTCATGCGCTGAATCTGTTCATCGATCCACGCATCGATCCGGCCACCGGCAAGGCCTATGAGCTGGGCTTCAACCAGCTCGGCATCGACCCGGTCAGCGGCGATGTTCAGGGCCAGCGCGAATGGGGCGCCATTTCCCTGAGCCGGGAAAACCTGCTGCCGTTTCTCTACAAACTGCACTACAGCCTGCATATTCCGGATGGCTTCGGCATCGAGCTGGGCATGCTGGTTTTCGGTATCGTCGCCATCGTCTGGTGCCTGGACTGCTTCGTGGCGCTGTGGCTGTCGTTTCCCAATCTGCGCAGTTGGCGCAAGTCCTTGGCCTTTCGCTGGCGCCAAGGCGGCTACAAGCTCAACTTCGACCTGCACCGCTCCGGTGGCGTGTGGATCTGGTTGCTGCTGCTGATCCTGGCGGTGACCTCGGTGTCGATGAACCTCGAACGCCAGGTGGTGCGCCCGTTGGTGGAGCTGTTCTCGCCGCTGACGCCGAGCCCCTTCGCCAGCCGCACACCGGTCACCCTGGACGAGCAGATCGTGGCGCAGATCGACCGTCGCGAGGCCATCGCGATTGCCGCAGCCGAGGCCAAACGCCTGGGCTGGCAGGCGCCGCCCGGCGGGCTGTTCCATTCGGCCGAGTTCGGCGTCTATGGCGTCGGCTTCTACGCGCCGGGCGAGGATCACGGCGATGCCGGCCTGGGCAACCCGTGGATCTACGTCGACAGCCGCAGCGGCGAGCTGGCCGGCGCCCATGTGCCGGGCACGGGCAGCGCCGGGGATATCTTCCTGCAGGCGCAATTCCCGCTGCACTCGGGGCGCATCATCGGTCTGCCGGGGCGCATCCTGGTGTCGCTGCTGGGCCTGGCGGTGGCCGGCCTGTCGCTGACCGGGCTGGTGATCTGGGCGAAGAAGCGCCGTTCGCGCGTGCTTACCGAGCAGCGCAGCCGGACGGCAGCCCAGGCCACCATCTGAAGGCGTTCAGAGAATCGGCGAGATCAGCCGGGCCACGCGCATGCCCAGTTGCTGCAGGCGGTGCAGGTTGCGGCGATCCGCGTTGACCAGTTCCCGCGAGCGGCTGAAGTCCTCCTCCAGCATGGCGGCGACCTGGGCGTTGAAGTCTGTGCCGAAGGTCAGCAGGTTGGCCTCGAAGTTGAGGCGGAAGGAGCGGTTGTCCAGGTTGGCGCTGCCCAGCAGGCAGGCATCCTGGTCGATCAGCATGGCCTTCTGATGGAGGAAGCCCGGCTGGTAGCGGAAGATCCTCACCCCGGCACGTAACGCCTCGAAGGCGTACAGGCTGGAGGCGGCGTAGACCACATGGTGGTCGGGGCGCGACGGCAGCAGCAGGCGCACGTCCACGCCGCGCATCACCGCCAGGCGCAGGGCGGCGAACAGGGCCTCGTCGGGAACGAAATAGGGGCTGCTCAGCCACACCCGTTCGCGCGCGGCATGAATCGCTTCGACGAACAGCAGCGAGCAGGTTTCCTGGCGATCCGCCGGGCCGCTGGCGATCACCTGGCAGAGCAGGCCGGGCTCGTCCTGCTTGCTCGGCATCAGCAGCGGTGGCAGCTTCTGGCAGGCCCAGTACCAGTCTTCGGCAAAGGCTTCCTGCAGGCTCGCCACCACCGGCCCGCGCACTTCCACATGGGTATCGCGCCAGGGCGCCAGGGGCGGTTTCTGCCCGAGGTATTCGATGCCGACGTTGAGCCCGCCGAGAAAACCGATCTCGCCGTCGACCACGACGATCTTGCGGTGGTTGCGGAAATTCAGCTGGAAGCGGTTGAACAGCCCGGCACGGGTGGGGAAGGCATGCACCTCGACACCGCCGCGGCGCAGGTGGTCGATATAGGCACGCGGCAGCGAGTGGCTGCCGACGCCGTCGTACAGCACGAATACCTGCACGCCCGCCGCGGTCCGCTCCAGCAGCACGTCGCGCAGGCGCTGGCCGAGGGCGTCATCGCGGATGATGAAGAACTGCAGCAGGATCACCTGCTGCGCGCTGGCCAGGGCCTGGAAGATCGCCTCGAAGGTGGCTTCGCCATCGATCAGCAACTGCACCTGGTTGCCGGTCAGGCCGGGTAGGTGCGACAGACGTGGCAAGGCGCGCAGACGTTCGTAGGCCGGGGACAGGTGCGCGGCCTTGGCCTCCTCGACCCAGGGGCGCCAATCCTGTTTGGTCATGGCCAGGCGCATCTGCTCGTCGGCCCGGCGCCGCGCCTTGACGTAGGCGTCGAAGCGGCTGCGGCCGAACACCAGGTAGGGCAGCAGCGTCAGGTAGGGCATGAAGAACAGCGACAGGCCCCAGGCCAGAGCGCCCTGGGCGGTGCGCACGGTGAGCACGGCATGGATCGCCGCAAGCACGCCCAGGGAGTGAATGACGGCGATCAGGTAGGCGAACAGGTGGGGAATGCCGAAATCCGCGGGCATGCAGGCTCTTCCTTTGCACGGGTCATGGATAACAGACTACGGCGCTCGTGGCGCGTTCGCTGCTCATCCTGCCACGGTGTTTCACGACGTGGCAGCCAGAGGCAAATGGCCAGCCTCTGGGGAATTATTCGGCGTTTTCATGTGTCTGTGGGTCTGAGTGAACGGAATTCATGTGTTACCTTTCCGGTACGGCTCGCTTGGCTGGTCTCCGAAGACTCGGGTTCTTTGGGGCATCTGGGTGGGGCGTCACAATAAGAGGAGGGCATCCGTCCTGTTCACGCTCGTCTAGCGAGTCAACGCATCAAGGAGCACGCCAACCATGGGAAACGTCCCTTCGCATGAAACGACCCCGCCACCCGCAGCGGAAACCCACGAGGGCATCCCGGCACCGACCGGCGACGCCAATCTGATCGATACCGATTACGTCATCGGTCAGGACAATATCAAAGGGCAATTCGTCTTCGCCCTCGACATCCACGGCAAGGTCTTCACCATCTCCGCGCTGGTCGCGGTGATCTTCGTCATCCTCGCCCTGGCCCTGCAGAATCAGGTGGAACCGCTGTTCAGTGGTGTGCGCGACTGGCTCACCCACCATATGGCCTGGTTCTTCATCGGCGCCGCCAACATCTTCGTCCTGCTCAGCCTGGGGCTGATCGTCTCGCCGCTGGGCAAGGTGCGCATCGGTGGCAAGGAGGCCACCCCCGATTACACCTACATGGGCTGGTTCTCCATGCTGTTCGCCGCAGGCATGGGTATCGGTCTGATGTTCTATGGCGTTTCCGAACCCATGTCGCACTACAGCTCGGCGATGGGCGGGATCACCGTCGGCGCCGATGGTGTGCGCACCGACTGGGCACCACTCGATGGCGCTCAAGGCAACGCCGAGGAAGCCGTGCGCCTGGGCATGGCCGCGACCATCTTCCACTGGGGCCTGCACCCCTGGGCGATCTACGCCATCGTCGCCCTGGCGCTGGCGCTGTTCTCCTTCAACAAGGGCCTGCCGCTGTCGATCCGTTCGATCTTCTACCCGATTCTCGGTGAGCGCGTCTGGGGCTGGCCGGGGCATATCGTCGACATTCTCGCGGTGTTCGCCACCCTGTTCGGTCTGGTCACCTCGCTGGGCCTCGGTGCCGAGCAGGCGGCTGCCGGGGTGGAGTACCTGTTCGGCATTCCGGCCACGGACACCACCAAGGTGCTGCTGATCATCGCCATCACCATGATCGCCCTGGCCTCGGTAGTCGCCGGCCTGGACAAGGGGGTCAAACGTCTGTCGGAAATCAACATGGGCCTGGCCATGGCCCTGTTGCTGTTCGTCATCATCGCCGGGCCGACCCTGGTGATCTTCACCGACTTCTTCAAGAACCTCGGCGCCTACCTGCAGTACCTGCCGGCACTGGCCAACCCGGTGGGGCGTGAGGACGTCAACTTCAGCCAGGGCTGGACCGCCTTCTACTGGGCCTGGTGGATCAGCTGGTCGCCGTTCGTCGGCATGTTCATCGCGCGGGTCAGCCGTGGCCGTACCGTGCGTGAATTCCTCACCGCCGTGCTGCTGGTGCCGTCGCTGGTGTCGGTGCTGTGGATGACCGCCTTCGGCGGTACCGCCATCCACCAACTGCTGGTGGACGGCTTCACCGGTGCGCAGGAAGCCGGCCTGGAGCTGAAACTGTTCAGCATGCTCGGCGAGATGCCGCTGACCAGCATTACCTCGTTCATCGGTATCGTGCTGGTGGTGGTGTTCTTCATCACCTCGTCGGACTCCGGCTCGCTGGTGATCGACACCATCACCGCCGGCGGCAAGGTCAATGCGCCGGTGCCGCAGCGTGTGTTCTGGGCCAGTATCGAGGGCGTCATCGCCATCGCCCTGCTGCTCGGCGGTGGCCTGGTGGCATTGCAGGCCATGGCCGTGTCGACCGGCCTGCCGTTCACCATCGTCCTGCTGGTGGGCTGCATTTCCATCGTCAAGGGGCTGATGAGCGAACCGCGCTGAGGCATTCGCGGGTACGGCATCGAGCAAGAGCGCGCCTGCGGGCGCGCTCTTGCGTGAGGGAGGTTTCAACAGGCACGGAGCCGGCTGGAGCGCTGTCCATCATGGGCGTGGGGGCGCATCCAGGCTGATGCCGACAGGCGCTGAAGAGGTTTTATCCATCCTCTGCGCGCCGGTTACCCGAGCCACGTGCTGCGACCGTCACGTCAGCCTTCAGGCGATACCAAACTGGATTTCGATGCGGTTATCCGGGGACTGCGGGCTGGCCCAGTCGTGATAGATCTCCCTGCTCTCGCCTGTGACCTGCAACTTGGCCGCGATAATGTCACGGATAAGTGGCTGGTAACCCTCTATGAACAGCTGATCCAGATTGCCGCTATATTCGGCATAGGCGCAGGGAAAGCTGTCCAGCGTTCTGACGGTAAACCTGTCGCCCGCATAGGCTTCGGCATTGCTGATCGGCAAACAGAATTCGGCGGTATATCGCTGCTGGCCATTTTCGGGGAGGTTGTACGAGATGAATACCCAGGGCCCAGCGACCTGTAACCCGTACTGCCTGACTTCTTCCATCATTTGTGCGCCGTACTGTTCGGCGTAAATGCCGACCTGCGGGATGGTCAACTCTTGTCTCGCAGACAGCACCGTCATGGGCGCGGCGTTCTTCCTTCGCATATGAGCTCCTCAGGGTTCCATCAGGCGGTGGTGAGCTGATGGCTGCTGGGCATTGTGGGAATACAAGGCCCGCCTGACGAAGGACTTTAGCAGGGAAGTGGCCGTCTGACGGCTGGGGGGACGAATGCATGGGTAAACGACGTGCCACCTGAGCGCTTCAGCCGGTTCAAGGCGGTGGTTAGTGGTCTCTCGGCAGGTTCTTCAACGACCAAACCCCGTCTTGGTCGCTAATGGATAGCCCCACGCCGCTTGCGCCGCTCTTGCCTGTTTTTCCTTCTGTTAGCGTCAGGCACCGCGTGCGGCATCGCGCCGCTCGTGGCGTCCAACGCGCCATAACAAGAAGGAGCAGCCCATGAGCCAAGCCCCTGAGCCTAAAGGGCCCAGTTCAGCCAGCAATGACGGTATCCCCGCCCCGAGCGGAGCCGTCAATCTGATAGACACCGATTATGTAGTCGGCCAGGACAACATCCGTGGCCGTTATCTGGTCAACCTCGATATCCATGGTGTGGTATTTCTGGTATCGGCAATTACCGCAGTGATTTTCGTCACCTTGGCCTTGGCCATGCACGATCAGGTTGAACCCCTGTTCAAGTCCGTGCGTGACTGGCTGACCGTACACCTTTCCTGGTTCTTCATCGGTTCGGCCAATATCTTCGTGCTGTTGTGCCTGGGTCTGATCGTTTCGCCGTTGGGCAAGGTTCGTCTTGGCGGCACCCTGGCCCGCCCTGACTACTCCTACTTCTCCTGGTTCGCCATGTTGTTCGCGGCGGGCATGGGCATCGGCCTGATGTTCTACGGCGTCGCCGAGCCGATGTCGCATTACGGCACCGCCCTGGGCGGCACCACCGTGGATGCCAATGGCGTGCGCACCGACTGGGCACCGCTGGGCGGGGCTGCCGGCAACTCCGCCGAGGCGGCGCGTCTGAGCATGGCCACCACCATCTTCCACTGGGGTCTGCACCCCTGGGCGATCTACGCCATCGTCGCCCTGGCGCTGGGCCTGTTCGCCTTCAACAAGGGCCTGCCACTGTCGTTCCGCTCGATCTTCTTCCCGATCCTGGGTGAGCGCGTTTGGGGCTGGCCGGGCCATATCATCGACATCCTGGCGGTGTTCGCCACCCTGTTCGGTCTGGTGACCTCCCTGGGGCTGGGTGCCGAGCAGGCCACCGCCGGTCTGCATGCGCTGTTCGGCCTGCCGGCCGACACCACCACCAAGGTGCTGCTGATCACCGTGATTACCCTGATCGCGCTGTGCTCGGTGCTGACCGGCGTGGACAAGGGCGTGAAGATCCTCTCCGAAATCAACATGGGCCTGGCCTTCGCGCTGCTGGCGTTCGTGCTGCTGGCCGGCCCCACTGCGCTGCTGCTTACGGGTGTGCTGGATAACCTGGGCGCCTACCTGCAGTACCTGCCGGCCCTGTCCAACCCGGTTGGCCGTGAAGACGCCAACTTCAGCCAGGGCTGGACGGCCTTCTACTGGGCCTGGTGGATCAGCTGGTCGCCGTTCGTGGGCATGTTCATCGCGCGCGTCAGCCGTGGCCGTACCGTACGTGAATTCCTCACCGCCGTGCTGCTGGTGCCGTCCCTGGTGTCGGTGATCTGGATGAGCACCTTCGGTGGCACTGCGCTGCACCAGGCAATCGGTGGGCTGACCGAGCTGAGCCAGGCTGCGCTGGAGCTGAAGATGTTCGTCATGCTCGATCAATTGCCGATCAGCGCCATCAGCTCCTTCGCCGCCATCGTGCTGGTAGTGCTGTTCTTCATCACCTCGTCGGACTCCGGTTCGCTGGTGATCGACACCATCACCGCCGGCGGCAAGATCAACTCGCCGGTATCGCAGAAGGTGTTCTGGGTGATCATCGAAGGCGCGCTGGCCGTGGCCCTGTTGCTCGGCGGTGGCCTGGTGGCCCTGCAGGCCATGGCGGTTTCCACGGGTTTGCCGTTCACCATCGTGCTGTTGGTGGGTTGCGTGGCGATCATCAAAGGGCTGATGAGCGAACCGCGCTAAGCGGAGCGCCTTGCCGCCACCCGGCGGCCTTGGCTCGATACGACGCCTCTATCGCAGGATAGGGGCGTTGTCGTTTATGGGCGTTGAGCGGGGATGAACGTCACTGCTTGAGGCTGGAGTCGCGGTGTAGGACGTTGGATCGATTGAGACTGGATTGGCAAGTTTGTGTCATGGCTTGCTGATTGTTCGGGTGTCTGTTCCGGATTGCCGCGTTTTTGCTGATGTTTCTGGTTTCGCCCTCCCGGGCGAGTCACTTTTGCGGGCAA